>NZ_CP061294.1:0-357149 GCF_018687515.1 Polynucleobacter sp. MWH-Spelu-300-X4 | reverse complement strand
GCTGTGAATACAGATGCCTGGTTCAATCAATTAGGAAAGCTAGACGGTTTAGCACCAGTGAACCCTCAAAGAAAGACTGATTTCCGTACCTACGGTATCGGTGCGCAAATTTTGAAAGATTTAGGCATTCGTCAAATGAAACTATTAGCGAACCCAAGTCGATTACCCACCATGTCTGGTTACGATTTAGAAGTAACTGGTCACATGCCTTATCAAGCCAAATAATTTATTTAAAAAGGTCTATATGCCACTGTCTCAAATTGATCGAATCGAAGCTGACTTAAACGGTCAAGACCTATGCATTGGCATTGTTCAAGCACGCTTTAATCAACCCATCTGCCAAGCTTTAACAGAGTCTTGCGTTAAAGAATTATTAGAGCTAGGTGTTGCGGCTGAAGATATCGTTATTACAACGGTTCCTGGCGCGTTGGAAATTCCTTTGACATTACAAAAGCTCACTGAGTCTGGTGAATTTGACGCATTAATCGCTTTAGGTGCTGTGATTCGTGGTGAAACCTATCACTTCGAATTAGTTTCTAATGAATCAGGTGCAGGCATCACACGTGTTGGTCTTGACTATGGCATTCCAATCGCTAATGGTGTATTAACTTGCGAGACAGATGCTCAAGCAGAAGCACGTGTCGTTGAAAAAGGTCGCGATTGCGCAAGAACCGCTGTTGAAATGGCGAATCTATCGATTGGTTTAACGCCAGACGATGAAGTAGAAGAAGATTAATCAAGTTTATGAATTTCGATACACAACAACTGAATAAGCCTATCTCATCGGTAACGGTCAAGCGTTCACTAACACCACGTCGTCGCGCTCGTGAATACGCCTTACAAGGCGTTTATCAATGGTTGGTAGTTAAAGCGGCCGGTGGCTTTGCTGATTACGCCACAATCGCCAAGCAATTGGGTGAAGATCCTGGTTTTAAAAAATGCCAAAAGGATTTGTTTGATCATTTGTTCTCTGGCGTCGTCAATCATTTTGATACTTTAGAAAGCCATATCAAGGCTCATCTAGACCGCCCGATTGAAGAACTATCACCAGTTGAATTTGGCGCCTTACTTATCGCCTGCTTTGAATTGGCACAAGATATCAGCGTGCCATTTAAGGTTGCGATTAATGAGGCTGTAGAGCTTGCCAAGGTATTTGGTGGTACAGATGGCCATAAGTACGTTAATGGCGTCCTAGACAAGCTAGCGCAGCAGCTTAGACCTCATGAGATGTAAATAATGATCCATCAGATTTAGTGGCGGTTAAGTAAACTTCTAAATCCAAAAATTGGGGGCATGCAAGACATGCCCTTTTTCTTTATTGTTACAACCTTTTTGCCGCAATCCTATAAATCTCATTTCGATTTCTCTTACCGATAGCGACAACTACCACAACAATTTCTTTATCAAGAACTTCATAGACTAACCGATACCCAACACTTTTAAGTTTAATTTTGTATCGATTGGGGGCATCTCTCAATTTGGCAGCAGGAACCCTTGGATTTTCCAAACGGTCCTTTAATTTAATCCTGAATTGCTCTCTTACTGTGCCATCTAACTTTCGCCACTCTTTTAAAGCATCTTCATAAAAATCAAGCTTATAGGTCATCTAAAGTAACCCGAATACGTTTTTGCCCCTTACGAGCATTCGCTAAAGCATTTAACTCTAAATCCTCTAAGCGATCTAAAAGATCTTCATAAGCTTTAGTTGGAATACAGTAAAAAACGGGCTCATTGCGATTAAGAATTGCAACAGGAAAGCCTTCTCCAGCCGCTACTGTATTCATAGGATCTTTTTTAAGCTCTGTTACGCTAGCGGTAGTACCACTTAATATTGCATGTGCCATGATAGTTTAATGGTGCCTTCAAATAATTTTTAATAGTGTTAATAATAGCACCATTAAAAGTATGGCGTAATGTTTTTAAGTCTCAGTTAACACACATGAGATAAAAATACCTCTTATAAAGATCCAAATTTAATTAAGTTTCGAACGACGGATTTGGATTAATGAGGCCGACTGCCGACCACACGCATCAGGTGAAAGATTAACGTAATCAATAACCCACCAAAGAAAATGGGTAAGTTAGTTAGGCCAAATAAAGCCTGCAGCCCAAAGGCAACTGGCGAAACAACCTAAGAAAAAAGGAGGGAGTTAAATAACTTTAATTTTCTTCAACTGGGCAAACTTGTACCCAGCCGCTTCACGTAAACGTTGGCGTTCGGCCAATACCTTTTCGCCATAACCACCATCATTGATGATGACAGATGATGCGCCGACATAAAGGCGTAAACCTGCTTGTAATGAGCCGCCCTTAGCGATGTACTCACGAAGAATCAATGAACCAACGCGCATATTGGCATTTGGATCTAAGGCAGCCTCATGACCACCAAACAACTGGAATTTTTCAGCATGAACACGAGTCATCACTTGCATCAAGCCTTGAGCCCCCTTCTTGCTCTCAGCAAGCGGGTTAAAACCTGATTCAACTGCAGTTACCGCCAAAATGAGGGTTGGGTCTAAGCCAACCTCACGGCCGACAACCATGGCCTTTTCAACAAAGTCATAGCTAGCGGATGAATCCATCTTGTATTTATCCGCTAAATATCTAGCAACCGCCTGTTTTTCAGCATAGGTTCTTAAAACTGTATGGTCAACAGCATCACCATCAACTAGCTTAGTTGGGATCTTGGCTGCTTCATCAGCAATAGAAGGTACCGCCTTGGTATTTTGAAGTACCTCATAGACTTCCCCTGGAATCATCCAAGAAGCCTGATCAATAGTTAGAGGCTGTCCAATAGATAGGGTGGCTAATACAAAAGCACCCACTACAGCGATTGGACCAACAAAATTGGCGCAACGCACTTTAACCATAGAAATGAATGAAGCCGCAGAGCTAAATCTGCTTTCGATCACTTCAGTTATGTTCAAAGTTTGTGTATTTATATTCATCTATTTAAAAATGTCTTGGCTTACCGTTTCAAATAAAGCTTAAAAATGGTGCACCGCAACATCTAGTTGAGATGACGAATATTAGGAAGACTTATATACCCTGTCAAGAATATAGAAGTTAACAATCATTCTATTTAGTTATCAAAAGACTGTATATAGCATCATAGGCCCTGTGGATAATTGGGGTGAGTCCTTGACCCATAAGGATAAATTTAAGTTAGTAGGCACTAATTTCGAATCATGAAAAAACTACATTTAGTGGATTTTTTTAATAAAAAAACGACTGATAGATTGAGTAACTTATAAATATTAGGGTCAATACTTATACATAGATAGATGGGGGAAACCAATCTTAGCCGCCCATGCTAATCTTCTACTTATGACAAATCTAAGAGACAACCCACACCTAACAAGCTTCCCTGTTCACAACCCAGCAACAGGCGAGTTACTTGAATCTATAGCCAACATGGGGGCCGCGGAAGCAGAAGCTGCTATCCAAAGGGCGAATGAGGCTCTACCAGCCTGGAGATCCAAAACAGCTAAAGAGCGCGCTGCGATTATGCGTCGCTGGTTTGAGCTCATGAACGAGAACTCAGACTATTTAGCTGAGCTAATGACCAAGGAGCAAGGTAAACCATTGGCGGAAGCTAAAGGCGAAGTTAGCTACGCATCCTCTTTTATTGAATGGTTTGGAGAGGAAGCCAAGCGAGTCATGGGCGCGATTCCGTCTAGCACTTGGTCTGATAAGCGCATGATGGTGTTTAAACAACCCATCGGCGTGTGCGCATCCATTACCCCATGGAACTTCCCGCTAGCCATGATTACTCGCAAAGTAGCACCTGCCATTGCGGCAGGGTGCACGATTGTGATTAAACCTGCTGAACAAACCCCCCTTTCAGCTTTAGCCCTTGCCAAATTAGCCAAGGAAGCCGGCATTCCAGAAGGCGTTATTAATATCGTGACGGCTGATGCTGATAACTCCATCATCGTCGGTAAAGTTCTTTGCAGCTCGCCAGTTGTGAGACATTTGTCATTTACTGGATCGACCCCCGTGGGTCGTATCCTCATGGAGCAAAGCGCGCCCACTGTTAAAAAGATCGCCCTTGAATTAGGTGGCCATGCGCCATTTATTGTTTTTGAAGATGCTGACTTGGATGCAGCCGTGCAAGGTGCCATTCTTTCTAAATACAGAAATGCTGGCCAAACCTGCGTTTGCTCCAATCGTTTTTATGTTCACGAGAGCCTTCATGACGCCTTCGTTGAAAAACTAGCGGCAGCCACCAATAAGATTAAAGTCGGTAATGGTCTTGAGTCAGGTATTCAGCAGGGGCCGATGATTGATATGCAGGCCATTGAAAAAGTAGAGTCTCATGTGGCTGATGCCGTAAAACAGGGTGCAAAAATTGTTTCTGGCGGTAAACGTCATTCATTAGGCGGCACTTTCTATGAGCCAACAGTATTGTCTGGCGTTAAACAAGGCATGCTTATTACCAAAGAAGAGACTTTTGGCCCTGTAGCAGCGGTGATTCCATTTAAAACAGAAGCAGAAGTTATCGCGGCAGCCAATGACAGCGAGTTTGGTCTAGCGTCTTATTTCTATAGCAGAGATATTGGACGTATTTGGCGAGTCGCCGAAGCCCTAGAGTTTGGTATGGTTGGAGTCAACACAGGCATCATCTCTAACGAAGTTGGGCCTTTTGGTGGCGTCAAACAATCAGGTCTAGGCCGTGAAGGCAGTGTTTGGGGGATCGAAGAGTACCTTGAGATGAAATATATCTGCTTGGGACTTTAAAACACCAGAGCTACAAACCATAGGCCAAAAATAAACGTTCTTTAATATGATTAATATCTGAAGCATCTTTCGAACTCGCCTTTTCTATGAACCGCCTTAAATCTTGAGAAATTCTGGGAGGGGTATCAATACGGGTATCTTGGCTGAGCAATCCGGATAACACCACAATATCTTTGCGATGTTTCTCAATTTTTTTCGAATCAATTAGCTCACCAGAGTTCTTGCGATCCATCATATCCAACCATGCCAAGGCCTTAAGGGGAATCAAACGATCTTCTGCAACCCAAGAAGCAAAGCCACTCTTAGTCTTTCTACCAGAAATAACAAATTGATAATAATCATCATCCAACAAAATAGCGGACAAGCTGGATACTTCGTCATCAATCGGAATCGGAGTTAAATGATTATATTCAGAGACATCAATTCCATCAGGCACTCGAGAAAACAACTCAACCATAAAAGGAAACTCCTCTTCTTGAGGCTCTTTGAACCTATATAGCTTAGGCGACCCTTGGTTACTTTGTTGAATTTGATATCTTCCTGCCTCAATAAACTTCCAAAATACCTTGCCAAATTCAGGCGTTAATGCCTCAACATGTAAAACTACATCTAAATCTCGAGTGCCCCGAAAACTAAGCCCTAGCTCTCCCATTGAAATGGATGCAGCAGTTCCCCCAATCAATACATATTGATCAACATATAATTCGAACCACCTTGTGAAAATGTCTAAACCTTTTACCATTTAAAGCTTTTTTCTAACTCTTTAAGTGCAATTTGTACTCTGTCATCAGGGTCATCTTTGAAACTTAGCCATAAAGAAAATTGATCAACCAAATCATATTTATTTTTATTGCCAGATGATTCAATTTTTATAGCTGGTTCATAAGACCAAATTTGCCAATGGCTAGCCCCCGGCTCTCTCTCAACTAACTCCCTAACGCCATACCTTAATAACTCTCTCCATTTAGAAGATGAGATTGCATAACAAGATTCCTTGTCATCATTAATCATAGTCAACTTTGATAATGCGGAAAAACCTGCAAAACGAGTTTCTGATGGGTGTACCTTAATTTCATCACTCCAGACTTCACGCTTTACTGGACTTTTTAAATAAGGCTTAATTTTTTGCCAAATTTCCTCTCGAGCATATTTCAAGCGCAAATATTTATTGCGCCCAACTTGTTGTTCATCAAAAAGATCTAATTCCACTAATTCAGTAGCCGCTCTTGAAGCTGACATACTTGTATATTGCAAAGCTAGGGCAGCCTCACTTAGATGCCACTCATCTTGTGCTGGTTTATTTAATAAAAACCACAAGAACATCGCTTGCGTAGCAGGATTTACTGTCTGTAGGAGATTTTTATTACGATGGCGGAAATACTCTCTTAAATCTATCCCTAATTCTGGGAGATATAACTGATTACCCGGAACTAAAAATGGGATTTTTTGTTCCATCAGATATCGACGCTCATAAGAGGCTAATACATCAAAACACAAAATTACTGGCACATCAAATTTAAGCTTTCCAAGCAAAGCGCGTAGCTCTCGCAAAGATTTTTTTTGATCTATGGTGATAGCAAGGACGACCGTATGCCCTGCAAGCTCCATTTCTAGAAATTGGAAATAGTCTTGGGCTAGATAAGGCAATGTGTTAATTGCCTGGTAAGGCCGCAAAGCAACCCCTTTGATACCAATCGTATCCTCTAGGTACTGCTGTATAACTATTTTACGTTGATTTATTAACATAACAAATGCACTATAACATAGTAATTGTTATGGTGCAAATTTATTGTTAAATTACTGAAAGATCTACTTTTTCCTAAACACCAAATCCCAAACACCGTGACCTAAACGCAGGCCTCGGTTTTCAAACTTAGTAACCGGTCTATAACCAGGTCTCTCAGCATAGCCACCTGCTAGAGTGCCTGTGTTTTCTAAAGTCGACTCAGCACTTAAGACTTCCATCATTTGCTCGGCATACTCTTGCCAATCAGTTGCCAAGTGCCAGTAGCCACCTGATTTGATACGACTACTTAATAACTCAACAAATTTAGGTTGAATGAGACGACGTTTGTTATGGCGCTTTTTATGCCAAGGGTCTGGGAAGTAAACATGCACACCATCTAAGAACCCCTCAGGAATCATGTTCTCAACTACTTCAACAGCATCATGGCGCATCAAACGTAAATTGGTTTGCCCTTGTTCACCAATCAGTTTTAATAGAGCACCCACCCCAGGCTCATGCACCTCAATGGCCAGAAAATCATCTTCAGGTCTAGCTAGCGCAATTTTGGCGGTGGTCTCCCCCATACCAAAACCAATCTCCAAGATCTTTGGTCTTGCTGTCGGTGTTGTCTGATTAAAAGATTGATTCCAATTAATCGCTTGACCTGTGTAGGGTAGTAAATATGCTGGCCCTAGAGTTTCAATAGCTTTTTCTTGACCCGGCGTTAATCGACCAGTTCTAAGAACAAACGATTTAATACGATGTAAATATTGGGCAGATGTAACACGCTCATGTTTTGCATCATCTTGTGGCAATGAATCAACCAGCTCGGTGTTTTTATTTTCAGACATAGTTAGAGTTTAATTAAGCGTCCATTAATTGCAATTAATTGGACCACTGAACTATGCCCGTCCAAGCCGTCACCAAAACGACTACACCAAACACAATGCGGTACCAAGCAAAGGCTTTGAAGTCATGTGAAGCAACATAGCGTATCAACCAACGAATACAAGCAAATGCTGAAATAAAAGAAACAACAAAACCAACAGCCAATACAGGACCAAAGGTGGCCCACGATGTTTCACCTAAAACATGGCGTAACTTAATCAACTCATAAAGAGTCGCTCCAGCAATCACCGGAATCGCCAAGAAGAAAGAGAACTCGGTGGCGACTTTACGAGGCAAGCCAAATAACATGCCACCAATAATCGTGGCGCCTGAACGTGATGTTCCTGGAATTAAAGCCGCACACTGCGCTAAACCAATTTTTAAGGCATCTTGCCAACGTAGATCATCAATTGTCTGAATACGATTATTAGATATCGATGATTTGTTCTTCTGAATAGATTCCGCCCAGAAAATAATGAGGGCACCAACAATGAAAGCCATTGCCACAGGAATCGGCGAGAACAAAACACTCTTAATAAATTTACCAAACAAGAGCGCCAAGGTAATAGCTGGGATCGTAGCGATGATGACATTGATGGCAAAACGTTGCGCCAAAGGTTTAGAAGCTAACCCAGCCACCACAGTGATTAATTTCTGACGATATTCCCAACAAACCGCCAAGATTGCGCCAAACTGAATAATGACCTCAAAGGCTTTGCCCTTTTCGTCATTAAAATTAAGTAAGTCACCAACTAGAATGAGATGACCCGTACTTGAAATAGGAAGGAATTCGGTTAAACCTTCTACCAAACCCAAAATAATTGTTTGAATTAATAAATTGATATCCATGGGCTAAATGATAAAGCTTATAGACATCAATGCATCAAACTATCCAGAAGAAATCCTATGATTTATTCGTATCTCAATGCTTGTATTGGCTGCATAGCCGCTGCTTTACGTGCAGGGTAGTAACCAAAGAAGATACCAATCATGGCGGAGAAGCCAACTGCCAACATAATCGACAAAATAGAAAGTTCTACTCGCCATTCAGCTAACACAGCTACTAACCAAGTTCCTAAACCACCCAAAAGAATGCCCAATACACCACCAATCGTGGATAAGGTAATTGCTTCAACTAAGAACTGCGACAAGATATCTTGACCTCTAGCACCTACTGCTAAACGTAAACCAATCTCCCTCGTTCGTTCTGTCACAGAAACTAACATGATGTTCATGATGCCAATACCACCCACCAATAAACTCACAGAAGCAACTGCTGCTAAGAGAATGGACATCACTTTGCTAGAAGCTTCTTGAGCTTGCAATATTTCTGTCAGATTACGCAAAGTAAAATCATCAGGAGTATTAACCCCTAAGCGATGTCGTTGACGTAATAAGTCTTGTATCTTCTCTTCCGCGGCTTTCATATCTGCGCCATCACGAGCCTTAATAAAGATGGTGCTGACTCGACCAATACGTCCCGGTAAAGCCCCAAATATTTTGTTACGTGCTGTTGATAGAGGCAAAACCACCAGATCATCCTGATCTTGCCCCATCATGTTTTGGCCTTTTTTATCTAAAAGACCAATCACCGTAAAAGGCACTCCACGCACACGGATAACTTGATCAATGGGATCTTCCTCACCAAATAATTCATTAGCAACCGTTTGGCCAATAATGGCTACCTTACCCGCACTAGATAACTCACCTGGCTCAAACATGCGTCCAGAAACCAGCACCCAATCACGCGTCTCAAAATATTCTGGGGTTGCCCCAACAATCGCGGCTAACCAGTTGGTGTTGTTCCAAACAATTTGACCACTACCTCGTTGCGTAGGAGCTGCGACTTGCACTTCAGATATCTCACGCATGACAGCCCATGCATCATCCTCCACGAGAGTTTGAGCTGTTCCTGTGCCACCCCTCACCCCTGCTGTGGTCACTGAGCCCGGCCACAAAATCATTAAATTAGATCCAAGGCCAGCAATCTGTTCTTTGACGCGCGCTTGCGCACCACTACCAACCGCAATCATGACAATCACAGCAGCCACACCAATGATGATGCCCAACATCGTCAAAGCTGAACGTAACTTATTAACTTTAAGGGCTTGAAGAGCTATGGGGAGGTTCATAAAAAGTCTCCCTTTGTTGCTGATGTTTGTTTGATTATTGTTGCTGTTGTTGCCATTTTTTCTTTAGCCACATCAGAAATAACTTTGCCATCTTTAAAAGTAATGGTGCGATTGGCATAAGCAGCCACATCTGGTTCGTGAGTCACCACCACCACGGTCATACCTTGATGATTGAGCTCTGTTAGTAGAGCCATTACTTCAGCACTCGTTTTAGAGTCTAAAGCTCCCGTGGGCTCATCTGCCAAAATGAGATTGGGGTCATTAACCAAAGCTCTCGCGATTGCTACACGCTGCTGTTGCCCACCTGAGAGTTGTGCCGGCGTGTTAAATAAACGTTCACCTAAACCCACTTGCTCTAAACGAACCTTCGCATGCTCATAACGCTGCTCTTTAGTCAGACCTGCCAAATTACCTTCCCTAGCGTAAAGCAAGGGTAATGAAACATTTTCAATAGCTGATGTTCTTGGTAATAAATTGAATTGTTGAAAAACAAAACCAATACGTCGATTACGCAAATCAGCTAAAGCATCATCATCCATCGCTTCAACATCTTCACCGGCCAAATGGTAAGTACCACTCGTTGGCTTATCTAAACAACCAATCATGTTCATGAACGTGGATTTACCAGAACCTGAAGCACCCACAATCGCCACAAACTCGCCTTCATTGATATCAATCGATACCCCATCAAGTGCGTGAACAATCTGCTCACCCACTCCATAGGTTTTAACTAAGTCGCGTGTTTGTATGAGAACCATAAAAATAACAATTAGAACAATCTAGGCCCAGGGGGTGGTTTCATAGAATTAGATCCTGGAGCACCAGCACCACCTTGCACGCCAATAATGACTAAATCTCCAGCCTTTAAAGATTGCTCTGAATCAGACCCTTCTTTAACAGGTAATAGTTCCGTAGCACTACCGTCACTTAAACCCACGCGTACTGTTTTCTGCATAGGCTTCTTGGCTAAACCTTGCCCATCCATCACCCATACTTTGCGCAACCTGCCAGAAGCCGCAGCGCCAGCACTGTAGGGTTTGCCGCCAGACCCATCCGCCGCATTAGAACCTGGAGCTCCTGATGTACTAGATGTAGCTGGACGAGCAGATTTTCCATCGGCATTTTTAGCGCCTTCAGCCATTGGCATACGGAAGCGCAAAGCGGCATTCGGAAGACGTAATACAGACTCTTTTTGCTCCGTCACAATGGTGGCATTCGCGGTCATACCTGGCAATAGTTTTAAGTCAGGGTTTTGTGCCGTTAATAGAACGGTGTATGTCACCACATTCTGAACATTGATTGGTGATTTACGAATTTGCTTCACTTGGCTTTTAAATACTTTTCCAGGGAAGGCATCTACCGTGAATGTTGCTGACATACCTTCGGTAATACGCCCCACATCTGATTCATCAATCGATGTTTCGACTTGCATATCTGCCAAATCCTGAGCAATGATGAATAACTCAGGCGCTTGCAAACTAGCTGCCACTGTTTGTCCAGGCTCAACGCTACGCTTAACTACCACGCCATCTACTGGGGCTTTAATAACGGTGTCATCTAAAGCTTTCTTAGCCATCGTTAAAGCAGCTTTAGCACTTTTATAAGCACTAAGGGTTTGATCAAAAGCTGCTGGTGAAACAAAGTTTTTCTCAATCAAACGCTGGTTGTTGTCGTGATTGCGTTTAGCCAAGATGTAATTAGCATCCGCTTGATCAAAACGAGCCTGCCATTCACGTGGGTCAATACGAGCAATCACCTGACCTTTCTTAACTTTGGCATTAAAGTCGACATAGATTTCTTGAATCATGCCCGAAACTTGGGTACCTACCTGCACCGACTTCACTGGATTTAAAGTGCCGCTTGCGCTAATACTCACGACCAAAGGACCTTCTTCAATAGCTACTGTTTTATAACTAGGTTGGTTCCACCCCAAGAGGCTAGCAGCCATCTTCCATAAAAAATACACCATCATGAGCGATAGCAAACTCCATAAGGTGCGACGCAACCATACGTGAGCATGAAGCTGACTTTTTACCCAAATTACATACTTACCCATTTTTTGAACCATGCTTTCATCTCATGCCTACAGCAATTATTTAAGGGGTTATTAACCAAGGCTTCTATTGTGATACAAAAAAATGATTCTGTTCAAACCACTGAAAGTAAAATAACTATCTAAATTATTAGCAATACATCCCATACTAGAAATAGCCACATGGGATTCAACAAGGAATACAGATGAGCCACGATTTTGAAGCCCTTCGTTATAAATTAATTGAACAACAAATCCGCCCTTGGAATGTGTCCAATTTAGAGGTTTTAGAAGCCTTGCGCCAAATTCCTCGCGAGACCTTTGTGCAGGAGAATCAAGCTGTTTTGGCCTTTGCCGATACCAAATTACCGCTTCCACAAGCCAAAACCCCTAGCCAAACGATGCTAGAACCGAAAATGGAGGCCCGTCTACTTCAAGCTTTAGCAATTAAGCGCACAGATAAAGTGCTAGAGGTGGGTGCGGGCTCAGGTTATATGGCAGCACTTTTAGCTAATTTTGCTAAATCTGTAACCTCGGTTGATATTGATCCTGAGATGGTGACTCTTGCTAAATCCAATTTAGCAAGAGCTTATATTTCCAATGTTCAAGTGGAGGTGGGTGATGCCTATACCGGCTGGGGCGATCAAAGTTACGACGTCATCTGTGTTTCTGGTGGCATGCCCAGCCTATATGAGGGTCTTAAACAGCAATTAGCCATCGGCGGTCGCCTAGTAGCATTTATTGGGGAGGCTCCTGTGATGAATGCTGTTTTAGTGACACGTCATGATGCGACTCGCTTTAGCGAAGAAGTGCTATTTGAGACGATGATTGCTCACATTCAGTCACCCAAAGTCAAGCACACCAGCTTCGATTTTTAAATATATTCTTAAGGGCCTGCAAAGGCCCTTCGTTTGGTGCAAAATGTCCCTATGAAAGCAAATATTTTGAGACAAAAGAAGATTGTTTTAGCCATGGCCCTTGCATTGGGCACACAAGGTTTTAGCGCAGCAGCTTGGGCACAAGATAAAGCTAATGGATCTAGCACTCCTAGCGCAGTTAGCGCTAAAGAAGTTGCCCCCACTCCTGCATTAGCTAACAATGATTTGTTATCACTCTATCGTGAAGCAGCGCTAAATGATCCTGTTTTTAATGCTGCCAAATATGGTTACTTAGCCGGCAAAGAAAAACTTTGGCAAGGGCTTTCTGTTTTATTACCCCAAGTTTCTGCTGTAGGTAGTGAAACTAAAAATAATGTGGTTAATAAAGCTACCTATGCTGAAAGCAGATACCTCAGCCGCGGATGGACCGTTAAATTAACTCAACCATTATTTAACTGGGATAAATGGGAGCAATTTAGACAGGGTGACATGGCCTCAGCAATTGCTGAAGCGCAATATGCTGCGGCAGAACAAGATTTAGTATTACGCGTGACAGAGGCTTATTTCAATGTGCTAAATGCACAAGATACTTTGAATCTAGCGCGCAATAAAAAAGTACTCATCAATGAACAATTAGAACAAGCTAAACGTAACTTTGAAGTAGGTACCGCTACGATTACTGATACGCACGAAGCTCAATCTCGTTACGATTTAGTGATTGCCCAAGAATTAGCCGCTGAAGCAGATGTGTTAATTAAGCGCAGCGCCTTAGAGCAATTAACCGGCAAACCCATTGGCAATATTAAAACCTTGAGTACACAAGCCAAGATCGAAGTGGTTGCTAAAGAGAGAAAGATTAAGCTCAAAAACAACACAAAACCTACCAAGGTGAATATTGAGAATGCTGTTGCTGTACAACCAGACCAAACGATTCAGGATTGGGTAAAACAAGCTGAAGAAGTGAGCTACAGCATCATCGCTAGCAAGTTAGCTTATGAAGTAGCTAATAAGGATACAAATCGTGCGATTGCAGGTCATGCACCTTCTGTTGATTTAATTGCGCAACGTGGCTACAACGACGCAGAAGCAGTCACTGGTCAATTAAGAACCTATAACAATCAAGCCATGATTCAAGTAACGGTGCCCTTATTTGCTGGTGGTTATACACAATCATTGGTACGTGAAAAGTCAGCGTTAGCGAGCAAGGCTTTAGCTGATTATGAAAATACTCGTCGCAGCATCGCTCAAGCAACACGTCAAGCTTACCTAGGCTTTAATAACGGTTTAGCACAAGTAAAAGCTTATGAAGCAGCTGAGATCTCAGCATTAAGCGCTCTCGAATCTAATAAACTAGGTTACGAAGTGGGTGTGCGCATCAATATTGACGTGTTAAATGCGCAAGATACTTTATTTACTACACGTCGCGACTTAGCCAAAGCTCGATATGACACCATTCTGAATGGGTTAAGACTTAAAGCTCAAGCTGCTGTTCTAAGCGATGAAGATTTGCAGTCTGTGAATGCACTCTTGAAGTAATAATCATTTAATTAGCGTGGAATGAAAGAACCACACTTAAGCAAAGACCGACTTGAATAAAGGATAGTCCCACCATCCATTTAATCAAGTCGTTTTTCATGGTGCTCTGCGAATTAAGCAACTTCGCTTCCAAAATATACAGATCTGTTTTGGTTGCAAGATTTTGAAAAGAATCCCTAACTGCCTCCGTTACTCCCTCTGCTTGATTCTGAGGCATCCCTACAGCGGTTAATTGTTTTTTAAATTTCAATGTATCAAATTGCGCGGTCATTGTGAGTCTCTTTTATATTTTTTAGAGACTCATTCTAAAACAAGCAAATAATCTTCTTATAAAAATTAGTATTAATTTTTCGCCTTCAACTTAGCAAAGGCTTCCGCAAAAGCCGTATTCCCTTGTGGCGCCGATGATCGATACGATCCCTGTCTATCTGACCCACTGGTATGAGGTCTTTGACGAGATGCATCTGCCCGAGAATCACCTCCTGATGCCTTACTAGAAGCGGCACTTAGTATAGAGTCATTTAACTTCATCGTTAAACCAATACGGCGACGCTTGGCATCTACCTCAAGTACTTTCACTTTCACAACCTGACCAGCCTTCACAACCTCATGAGGATCTTTCACAAACTTATCCGCTAAAGCTGATACGTGCACTAAACCATCTTGATGAACGCCAATATCAATAAAAGCACCAAAAGCGGCCACATTAGTCACCACCCCTTCTAAGACCATACCAGGTACTAGTTGTTGAATGTCTTCAACGCCCTCTTCAAAGGTCGCAGTTTTAAATTCTGGACGAGGATCACGCCCTGGCTTTTCCAACTCTTGTAAAACGTCTTGAATGGTTACTAGACCAAATTGGTCATCAATGAGTTCTGTTGGAGCCACTTTTTTAATGAGCTCTTTATTACCAATGACTTCCAAAACAGGCTTACCAATTTTTGCAAGAATTTTCTCGACCAATGGATAAGATTCTGGATGAACCGATGATTGATCAAGCGGGTTATCTCCGCCACTGATGCGCAAGAATCCCGCTGCCTGCTCAAAAGCTTTATCACCTAATCGAGGCACTTCTTTTAATGCCGCGCGATTATTAAATCGGCCTTTACTATCTCTAAAGCTGACGATGTTTCTAGCTAATCCAGCATTCAAACCCGATACCTTTGATAGTAATGGCACAGATGCTGTATTTAGATCAACACCTACAGCATTCACACAATCTTCCACAACGGCGTCTAAGGTTCTAGATAACTGGAACTGATTAACATCATGTTGATATTGACCAACCCCAATCGCTTTAGGCTCAATCTTCACTAACTCTGCTAATGGATCTTGCAAACGACGCGCAATCGACACCGCACCACGCAGCGACACATCCAAGTCTGGGAATTCTTGAGCAGCTAGCTCCGATGCAGAATACACAGAAGCACCTGCTTCTGAAACTACAATTTTTTGTAGAGCTAAGTTTGTTTTACCTGCAACTAACTTCATTAAATCTTTTACTAAGCGATCGGTTTCTCGACTCGCCGTGCCATTACCAATCGCAATTAAAGAAACTTGATGTTTAACGCATAGAGCTCCTAAAACAGCCAATGAACCATCCCAATCTTTGCGAGGTTCATGAGGGTAAATTGTCGTGGTTTCTAGCAACTTACCGGTTGCATCTACTACAGCAACCTTACAACCCGTCCGAATACCTGGATCAACACCCATTACGACACGAGGACCCGCTGGAGCTGCCAATAAAAGTTCATGCAGATTGCGTGCAAATACTTTAATCGCTTCTGTTTCAGCAGCTTCACGCAATTGCGTAAACAAAGCCATTTCTAATGAGAGTGCTGTTTTAACGCGCCAGGTCCAACGACATACTTCTGCCAACCATTTATCTGCAGGTCGACCCAAGGACTCAATGCCCATGTGCTTGGCAATCATGGTCTCACAGGGGTGTGGCACCAAAGCCTCTTGAGATTCTTCTAAGGAAAGTCTTAATTGCAAAACACCTAATTGACGGCCTCTAAATAAAGCTAAAGCACGGTGTGATGGCACTAAACGAATAGGCTCTGAATACGTGTAGTAGTCACGGAACTTTTCTTCCTCAGCCATTTCTTGACCATCAACCACTTTGGAGTTCAGGATACCTTGACTCCAAAGATGGTTTCGCAACTTGGCTAATAAATCTGCTGTTTCTGAGAATTCTTCAGCCAAAATGTCTCTTGCACCATCAAGCGCTGTTTTTACATCGGGCACTAAGGGTTGGGTTCCTTCATCGCCTGACTGAGATTTTTTAATTTGCTCTGGCGTTAAAGCTACATAAGCAGCTGCATCAATATTGATATATTTGACAGCTTCCTCTTGAGGGTCTAACTTGGGATTAGCCATCAAATCTCTTGCTAAAGGCTCTAATCCTGCTTCATGAGCAATCATGGCTTTGGTACGACGACGCGGCTTATAAGGCAAATATAAATCTTCTAAAGCCTGCTTAGTTTCAGCTGCAGTAATAGCTTTAACCAAAATGTCTGTGAGCTTACCTTGATCATGAATAGACTTCAGAATGGCGATACGACGATCTTCTAACTCTCTTAAGTAAATAAGGCGCTCTTCAATGGCACGCAATTGTGTGTCATCCAAACTACCCGTCACCTCTTTACGATAACGTGCAATAAAAGGAATGGTAGCCCCTTCATCCATCAGCGCAACCGTCACAGCAATCTGCTGTGGTCGCACATTCATTTCTTTAGCGATTTGGTTATTGATACGAAGAGCGATTTGCTCAGGCGTATCAAGATGTAATGCAGTTGTTTCAGTTGTGTTAGTTATGGCAGATGAAGTCATAAATTAATAAGCGGTAAAAAAATAATACAAAAAAATTATTCGATAAGAGATGAGTAATATGGGTCAACCCAATATCACTCAATAGAACATGAAAGCAATGAGTCTATTGCAGCCAATACCTCTTTGACATCAGGCGCCTGCCCTTTATCGCCCAGATTATGAATAGAGGATGACCAATAGCCCTCGGTTTTCCAACGAGGTGAATCACAATAGAGTTCAATAGTTGGTCTATTAAGGATAGCTGATAAATGAGTAAGTCCAGTATCCACACCAATGGTTAACTTAGCACCAGCCACTAGACCAAAGGCATCTGCAATCGAGAAAGCATTTGGCACAATGGCTTTAGCGCTTGCATCCTCATTATCAGAGTTTCTAGTAACTGCCTTATTTATTTGTTCCATTAAGGACTGACTCGCTTCTTTTTCTTTGTCATTACCCCAAGGGAGTATCACCTGAATACCCTTAGCAATTAAGGCTTGACCAACTTCTATCCAATAGTCATTTGCCCAACGCTTTGATGCACCAGCTGTCGCATGAAAGCACATGGCATAAGCTTGGGTGACATCAAAACCCAAATCAATACGCGTTGATGCGAAACCTAAATGAGCAGCCTCTAATAAGGATTGCACATAAGTGTCTGGGTAAAACTTGGGGGGCACCACTGCTTGATCCGGCACAGGGATATCCATGGCGGCTGCAGCCACCCAACGAGAGCGATCAACGGCATGACAATGAAACGGCACTTGTACGGAATCGGTATAAAACTTTCTAGCCCATGGCTCATATCCAGAAAACTCTGTTTGATTGGCTAAACCAAATATCTGAGCTGTCTTTTGCGAATTTGCTAATCGAGCAACCCAAGCAGACTTTAATAAGCCTTGGGTTTCGATAATGAGATCATAGGCAGTGGTTTGCAAATCAGCTGTAAACGCGATGTATTCCTGAATGCTTTTGATGAATTCACCACGTTTAAGCGCTTTTCTCCAGCGACGAAACGCCAAAGGAATAATACGGTCAATTCCTTTAAATTCAGCAGTTGTTTTTAGCGGCTCCAAAAGCCCCACATAAGCTTCTTCTACTACCCAATCAATTTGGGCGCTCGGATACTGAGCTCTTAGATCCCAAACAATGGGTAAATTATGTAAAACATCCCCTAATGAGGACAATTTAACGATCAAAATCTTCATAGAGCCTATTTTCGCCTAAACCAGGAACTAAGAGGTAGTTTTTACGTTTTGCCGGCCTGAAAAGATTAAAATCACGACATGACTACACAAACGATTCCAGCATGCCCAGTTTGTGGCATGGAAAACACCTACCCTGATGGCGACAATTTCATTTGCCCTGATTGCTCACACGAATGGTCAGCAGTTGCAATTCAGGAAGAAACTGAAGAAAAGCGCACTTACAAAGATGCGCACGGCAATATCCTGAATGATGGCGATACCGTGACACTGATTAAAGATCTCAAGGTCAAAGGATCTTCTTTGGTCATTAAAGGTGGTACCAAGATTAAGAACATTCGTCTAGTAGACGGTGGCCATGACATTGACTGCAAAGTAGATGGTCAAAGCATGTTGCTGAAATCTGAGTTTATGAAGAAGGCTTAATGAATTTAATCTATGAATCCATTAGGGTTCATAGATTGCCATCGCCAACTATCTTCACACATACGATTGAGATCGTATTCAACTGCCCAATCTAGTTTTTCTTTAGCTAAAGAAGCATCTGCGTAAAACGCAGCGATATCACCAGGTCTTCGATCAACAATTTGATAAGGTATGGTTTTATTTGATGCTTGCTCAAAGGATTTAACTAAATCAAGAACACTATATCCTTTGCCTGCTCCTAGATTAACTGTCAAAGATCCTTTGCCAGCAAGCAAATAGTTGACGGCCTTAACGTGACCACGAGCTAAATCAACCACATGAATATAATCACGAACCCCTGTGCCATCATGCGTTGGCCAATCCCCACCATAGACCGATAAAACCTCCCTCTTGCCAACAGCAACCTGCGTGACATAAGGCATCAAATTATTTGGAACACCTCTAGGATCTTCACCAATCAGACCGCTTACATGAGCACCCACTGGATTAAAGTAGCGTAAATAAGCCACTTTCCATTGAGGGCAAGCTACTTCCACATCACGCAACATTTGCTCACTCATATATTTTGTCCAACCGTAAGGACTCGTTGAGCCTAAAGGCATCCCCTCTTGATAGGGAATAGGATTGTCAGGGTGATAAACCGTAGCGGATGAGCTGAAAACAAAATTTGAACAAGCCTTATCACGCATAACTTGAGTCAATGTTAACAACCCACCTAAGTTATTTTGATAATACTCAATTGGCTTCTGGACAGATTCACCAACCGCCTTTAAGGCGGCAAAGTGAATAACAGCATCAATAGAATATCTTTCAAAAATTTGATTTAATAACTCGGTATTTCTGACATCACCCTCAAAAAGTAAAGGCTCTTGATTGGTAATCTCACGAATACGCGCAAGTACTTTGGGGTTGGAATTTGAGAAATTATCAACTCCTACAACTTGATGGCTGGCATTAATCAACTCAACCCATGTATGAGAACCAATGTAGCCGGTCGCACCAGTCAAAAGAATCATTAAATTAGCTTCTCCACCAAAGATAAGGCTGATGCAACTACCTGATCCATATTGTAGTAACGATATTGCGCTAATCGACCGACAAAATAGACGCCAGATTCAGAATCAGCTTTTTCTTGGTATTTCTTATACAAAGCTTCATTATTAGGATTAGGCACTGGATAGTATGGATCACCCTCTGCTTTTGAGTACTCTCGAACAATCGATGTTCCAGAAACATTTTGCCCCGTTAAATGTTTAAACTCAGTAATTCTCGTAAACTTTTCTTCATTAGGGTAGTTCACTGTCCCAACAGTTTGCGTAGACTCAACACTTGCGAGATGTTGATGCTCAAAACTCAAACTTCTGTATGGTAAACGGCCATAACAATAATCATAAAAGGCATCCACAGGTCCTGTGTAGATAAGTTTTTCATAACTCCATTGATCTCTATCAGCCAAAAAATCAACATTCAAATTAACATCTATATTGGCAGAGTCCAATATCTTTTCAAACATAACCGTATAGCCTTCTGCCGGCATAAATTGATAGGTATCCGTAAAATAACGATCATCATCATTAGTTCTTGTTGGAATACGCGCAGCAACTCCGGCAGACAATTCAGATAAATCAAGATTCCATTGCTTCTTTGTGTAACCTCTAAAAAACATTTCGCACAATTCTGGACCAACACTATTTAGAACAACATCTTCACTAGTTTTTACTGAATCTTTAGGGATGCGTTTAGCATCAAGAAATGCTTCAACATCTTCTTCTTTTAAATTCAAACCAAAAACTTTATTAATGGTTAACCTATTAATTGGAATAGGGTAATACTGTCCATTAACCCTTGCTAAAACCCTATGCTCATAAAAACGCCAATCAGTAAAATGAGAAAGGTACTCAAAAACTTTCTTACTATTAGTATGAAAAATGTGGGGGCCATAAGGATGAATTAAGACGCCATTCTCATCCTTTTCATCATAGGCGTTTCCACCAATATGTTGACGCTTATCAAGCACCAATACTTTTTTACCTGCGTCGGCCAACTGCCGAGCACACACAGCACCAGCATAACCAGCACCCACAATTAAAAAATCGTATTTTTTAGTCATAAACTCTATTTAAAATATTGTTTCAATTGCTCTCTAAATCTTTGAGGCTCACCCTTAATTAAACTCCGGTAATGATCAAAAGCTAAATAATGTTTAGGAAAATCATTAAACACATCTTTGACTAAAAGCCCAAACTGCTCAACAAAATCACTCTTAGAACTATCCAACTTATATTTAGGCTGAATTGGTAAGTCAATATTATTCTGGGCTGCTCCTAACTTACCTGTAATTACACAACAACCATGCATTGCCGCCTCACGCGGCATACGATCACGCCCAGGGTGATGTCCAAAATCAATATATAACTTAGCAGTTGAAAGTTTTTCACTTAACTGAATACGGTTAAACCCTTTTAAAGCAGTAAATTTAATTTCAGGGAACGCCCTCATTAACAATTCAGTTACTTTCTTACCCTTAACTGGGTTATATAGGATCTCATCAACTCGACCACTAAACCCAGGATTAATACCATCCGTCAAAAACTGTTCATTAATCGGCTCATAAAAAGGAACCACCTTCAAACCTTTGGACTCTAAATATTTTCCTGAATAATCACTTTGCGAAAAATGAATCAAATTCTTAAGTGCTTTTACTCCGGCCAAAGGTCTTTGCCCCTTAATAACTCGCTTTAGGTATCTAATTTTGTCACGCAAGGGGCTAATATGCCGGCGTTCTAAAAAATTATCTAAAGATAACCACCAAATAGCAGCCTTGGCATGGGTAACCGATAAAGCCATAGTGGGATTAACTTCAGGGAAAACAATAAGCGTACCCTCCTTATCTTCATACTGGCTAACAGGAGTATTAAATCTTGCATAAGGTAAAGGAACCTCATGATTTCCCCCTAAAGGTAAATACACAATATAGGCATCCAGATCTAAGCCTCTTAATACATGTACCAAATAATGCATAGCCTCTGGCCCACCAGTAACAGCTCCACCAGGGCACATAACAAGTATTTTTTTAAATTGATGATTGTTTGTTTGCATAAAAATACTAGATTTAAGTTAATTTCTCATACATTAAGGCATAATAATTGCTAATTACATCTTAGTCACTTACAAGCTACTCGCTCTCAAATCTTTAGAAAAATAATTTCTTAAAATCGTGGAAAATTTCAGAAAAAAATATTTGCTGGTAATTCTGATTTCATGGTTTCCAATTAGCTTTTTAATGATCAGGCATGGAGTGCATATTTCACTATATGCAATCTTTTTGCTATATGCCTATACGTCAATTAAAGGTATAGCCCCCAATTTACCCAGTAAAGAATCAATTTGTGTTGCGGCTTCTTTAGCTAGTATTTTTATAGCCACAATTACACAGCAAATAATCAGTACGCATGCCGACTTTAGCGCTTGGGATGGTCCATCGAGATTATTAATTGCAGGCCTAGTGCTACTTTATCTGCGGCAACAAAATATCAATTACACAAAAATTCTAGAATTTGCAATTCCCGCAGGCTTGATATTGCTCTGCATTTACCTAAGCATCAACTCAAAATATTATTGGGGACATCGCTGGGCTAATCTTTTTGTTGACCCCAATAGTTTAGGGAGTCAATCTACTATATTGAGCATGATTTGCCTACTATCTATTAGACTGACATCACAGTCATATATTAATATTTTAAAAATTATCGGGGCCATTAGTGGCTTTTATATCTCCATCAAAGCTGAATCAAGGGGTGGCTGGGCAGCCATACCATTAATGACTCTTTGCTGGTTCTTGATTCAACTAAAACAAATAAACTTCTGGTCTAACAAGAAGCACACCATAAAAATTATCAGCACATTAGCGCTATTAATTATTGGCATTACTGCTATAGTCATCTTCATTGATCCTGTTAAAAACCGCTTAGTGCATACGGTATTTGAAATAAATACTTGGTTTAAAGATCCCACCATTTACACATCAGCTGGAACTCGAATGAGCATGTGGATAGTTGCAATCCAGCTTATTCAAGAAAATTTTTGGGGATATGGTGATATTGCTATTAAAGAGATCTTAAGCAATCACCCCTTACACACCAGTATTTATTTGCATGGCGTCAACGATATGATTATGAATGGTCCTCATTCAGATATATTAAGTAAAGGCCTCTCTTTAGGTATCGCTGGAATTGCCGCATACCTCTTAACCATACTCACCCCAATTACTCTATTTTTCTCAAAAATTAAATCTCAAGATCTAGCCATTCAAAAAGCTGCTCATATAGGACTACTATATGTCACGGGCGTATTGGTGGTAGGTCTATTTAATGAAACACTCTCTTTAAAATATTTATGCTCTTTCTACGGCTTGATGATTGCTTGTTTAGCAGCTCAAGTCTTATACAAACCAAACATTGACCCAACTAGCAAAGCGCTGTAAACCCATGAACCCACAAGACTATTCCATTACTTTTGCTTGTTATAATGCAGTTCATTACACAAAGCTATGTGTTGATAGCTTTATCAAACATGGTACGCCCTTAGATCGTTTGATCGTGGTTGATAATGGATCAAGCGATGAAACTCGCGACTATCTGCAAACATTACCTCTAGGTGGTCGTATTTTTAATAAACAAAATTTAGGTTGTGGTGTTGCCTGGAACCAAGGAGCTTTAGTTCAACAAGCGGAATGGTCCATCATTATGAATAATGATGTATTGGTTTCGCCACAATGGGTTGAATCGCTGATTAATGCCGCCAAGAGAAATAATTTAAAAATTATTTCTCCAGCATTGATCGAAGGTCCACAAGACTACGACTTCGATGAATTCGCTATATCAGCCTCTTCAACAATGAAAGATGCCTTACGCCTTGGTAACCCTCATGCAGTGTGCCTAGCAGTTCACGAATCAGTATGGATGGATATTGGTTACTTCCAAGCAATGCCTAAACTTTGGGGATACGAAGATACGATGTTCTTCCATGCTGCAAAAAAGGCTGGCATTCCTATGGCAACTACTGGTGCCTCTTGGTTACACCACTTTGGATCTATTACGCAATCAGAAATGAAGCGTGAAAGAGGTCTGCAAGAAAAACAAGGTCTAGGTGGAAGACATAACTATCGCTACCTGAATCAAAGCTGGCTGGCCAGAAAAATTCAGAAACGCGAAAAAGTTAATAACTTAAGAAACTGGCGCAAACAAGAATTAGCACATTACAACATGACTATGCATGGTGTTCGTGAAAATGGCGAATTTAAGTGGCTTTAATTAACCCTCAAGAATCTTAACTAACTCTTGAGTATTTCTCACCATAGAAAACTTATTAATCACAAATAAATGCCCCTCTTTAGCCCAGGCCTGCATTTGAGGAAGATGCCCTAACGCCCAAATTATTTGTCGGGCCCATTCATTTGAATTGTTAGCCTCAACCAATAAACCTGTTTGTTCATGAATCAAGGTTTCAGGAACACCATCCACACGACTTGCGATAGTAGGAATCCCTAAATATTGCGATTCAATTTGAAACATCCCTAAAGGCTCCATTAAAGAAGGTAATATAGCCAGCGTACTAATTTTGAGCAAAGCGGAAATAGGCTGCACCATACCTGCAAAGTAAACATGTTCGTGAAGATGTAACTTTTCAACCAAGCTTTGCAACTCTTCTTTAGCCCCACCCTCACCAGCAATCACATATCTCACTTCAGGAAATTTTTGAAGAATTTTTGGAAGAGCCTGAAGAATCGTGGCATGCCCTTTTTCACCGCGCAACATAGCTCCATGAGAAATAATGGGGCCCGGATGTTCATCTAACCATATCAATAAATCTGGATTTAATCGACCGGTTGCCTCATCTAATTTTTGAAAGTTAATACCCGGATATAAGACACCAATTTTTGACTGATTAATTTTTTTATTCTTAAGTATTTTTTCTCTAAGATGCTCGCTAGGGGTATAGGTCTTATCAAATAACCAGTTATACGGGAAAGATGAGGGCATACCGGGTTGATAAGTTCTCATCCGAATAACTTGAGGGCGAACTTGAAATAAACCAATCAATTTTGCTGCAATAGCGGCGATAACTGCATCATGCCCACTATGACAAATTAATGCGGTTGGTTTTAATAAATAAATTGTTTGAATAACTAATCGAATACTTGGGATATGTAAAGCATTCCTAAAACCAACTGCTTGAACATCTATCCCTTGAGCAATTGCAAAATCATGAATACGGGCTTGAGGTCGACACAATAGCTTTGTTTTCCAACCTAAATTATTCAACTCTTGCATTTGCTGCAATAGCTGTAATTCTTGTCCGCCAATATTTTTAGAGCTCTCTAAAAATAAAACGGTTTTAGAATCTAAAATCATTATGCAAACTTAGAGGCTGCAGCCCAAGATAAGCCTGATTGATCTTTGGGATTAAGAATAGGTGACACATCCATTTTTGGCCACTCAATATTCAAGGTGGCGTCATTCCAAACAATACATTGCTCACTAGTGGCATGCCAATAATCAGTGGTTTTATACAAGAACTCCGCTTCATCCGATAGGACCAAGAAGCCATGAGCAAAACCTTCAGGTATCCACAATTGCTTTTTATTTTCAGCCGATAACTCCATACCAACCCATTTACCAAAAGTTGGTGAGGACTGCCGAAGATCAACCGCGACATCAAAGACTGCACCATAACAAACACGCACCAATTTTCCCTGCGTTTGCTCCATTTGATAATGAAGACCTCTCAAAACGCCTTTTTTAGAGGATGAGTGGTTGTCTTGTACAAATGTAATAGGTTGTCTTATTGCAGCAGCAAAGTCTTTTTCATTAAAAGACTCAAAGAACCAACCACGATCATCCCCAAATACTTTAGGTTCAATCACTAATACATCAGGAATTGCCGTTGGCGTTACAGTGATGGGCATTAGATTTTCTCCGTCAACATTTTTTCCAAATATTGACCGTAGGCATTCTTTTTGAGAGGTGCAGCCAGTCTTAAAACATGTTCTGCATTAATCCAGCCCTGGCGATAAGCAATCTCCTCTGGGCAAGCGACCATTAAACCTTGGCGCTTTTGTAAAGTGGCAATAAACCCCGCTGCATCTAATAAAGAATCATGTGTACCCGTATCTAACCACGCATATCCACGGCCCATGATTTCAACTTGTAGCTGACCTAATTCAAGATACTTGCGATTAACATCGGTAATTTCTAGTTCACCGCGCGCGCTTGGCTTGATATTTTTAGCGATATCACAGACTTGTTGATCATAGAAATATAAACCGGTTACAGCATAGCTACTTTTAGGTTTAGCTGGTTTTTCTTCAATAGATAACGCTTTAAACGCATTATCAAACTCCACTACGCCATATCGCTCTGGATCATTCACATGATAGGCAAACACAGTAGCTCCCGAAGTTCGGGCGTTAGCGGCATGAAGCTGATTCACTAACTCATGGCCATAGAAAATATTATCGCCAAGCACTAAAGCTGATGGATTTTTACCAACAAATTCTTCACCAATGATGAATGCCTGCGCCAAACCATCCGGTGATGGTTGCACAGCATATTGAATATTGATTCCCCATTGAGAACCATCACCCAATAACTCTGTGAAGCGCGGTGTATCTTGTGGCGTTGAAATCAACAAAATGTCTTTAATACCTGCCAGCATTAAAGTGGTTAATGGGTAATACACCATCGGTTTATCGTACACAGGCATGAGTTGCTTTGATACTGCCTGCGTCACTGGATAAAGGCGTGTACCAGAACCACCAGCAAGAATGATGCCCTTACGGTTTTTAAGATTAGTCATAGGTGTTTTATTTGTGTTTATTTTCTATTTTGTTATCTTAATAGAGTTAGCGAAAGTCCAATCAATATTTAGTATTCAACTGATCTTCATTAACTTTTGAGAGAGGCTGTCACATATTCTTTGACATAAGCCGCTACTTGTTCTTGCCAATGTGGATAGGTGCCCGTAAATGCCATTTCTGATAATGCTTGTTTGAGTTTTTGATTACTCAAACGAGAGTTATAAGGTCGTTTTGCAGGAAGTGGGTAGTCTGTCGCTGGAATTGCTTGCATATTTTCAGGTTTCACTTCAATACCTTCACCTGCTAAGGCTGCCGTTTCAATAGCAAATACTGCTAACCCATGCCAAGAAGTTTCACCATCAGGTACTGCATGATAAATACCTGACTCCACTCGTGAGCCGGTTAGCTGTATACCCACTTCTGCTAACCATTGTGCTGAACTAGGTACACCAATTTGATCAGCTACCACTTTTAATTGATCTCTCTCACCCGCCAAACGCAACATGGTTCTGATGAAATTACCACCATCACCATAAACCCAAGAAGTTCTTAAAATGAAATATCTAGAAAATTTATCTTTATAGCTTGTATGACCAGAGTCTTGAGCCAAGTTAAAAGCTTCCTCAATGGCTTGCTCACCTGCCAATTTACTTTGGCCATAAATACTTAGTTGTTCAACAGGTCCTGTTATATCTTCTTCTGAGTACGCTGTTTTCTTGGTATCTGCAAAAACATAATCTGTGGAGTAATGCACCAAAATACCATGAGCTACATTGGCGATGTAATACGCCATAACCTGTGGTGCTTTTGCATTAATAGCAAACGCGATCTCTTGTTCAGTTTCTGCTTTATCTACAGCTGTATAAGCTGCAGCATTAATAATGACTTGTGGTTGATAGCGATTAAGCATATCTCTAATAGCCGATGCATTTGATAAATCACAATCAGAGCGCCCCAGAAATACAACAGGTACTTGTAGATCTTTTAAACAAACCTGCAATGCTTTTCCTACTTGACCATCGCGACCAAACACCACAATGGGCTTACTTTGATCTAGCAGTTCAAATGATGAGAAAGACATATTTATTTTATCGGTAAGTTTAGTTATATTGTTTCTTAACCCAGTCACGGTAGGAGCCTGTTAACACACCCTCCGTCCACTCTTGGTTATCTAGATACCACTGTACTGTTTTCTGTATACCCGTCTCAAATGTTTCAGCAGGTTTCCAACCTAACTCGCGCTCTAATTTAGTGGCATCAATAGCATAACGACGGTCATGCCCTGGGCGATCTTTGACATAGGTAATTTGTGTTGAATATTCAGAACCATCGGCTTTAGGTCGTAATTGATCCAAGATACTGCAGATTGTATGAACCACATCAAGGTTGGGCTTTTCGTTCCAACCACCGACGTTATAAGTTTCGCCTAATTTACCAGCTTCTAATACACGACGAATCGCTGAACAATGATCTTTCACATAGAGCCAATCACGAATTTGTTGACCATCACCATAAATCGGCAACGGCTTCCCTGCGAGCGCATTCAGAATCACTAAAGGTATTAACTTTTCTGGAAAATGATAAGGGCCGTAGTTGTTAGAGCAATTGGTTGTTAATACTGGCAAACCATAAGTATGGTGCCAGGCTCTGACCAAATGATCAGAGGCTGCTTTAGATGCTGAGTAAGGACTATTCGGCTCATAAGGATTTGTTTCTGAGAAAGCAGGATCTGTTGGTGATAGCGATCCATACACTTCATCTGTTGACACATGCAAGAAACGAAACACTTGTTTCTCATTTTCAGGTAACTCAGTCCAATAAGCACGAACTGCTTCAAGTAAATTAAAGGTACCCAAGACATTAGTTTGAATAAAGTCCCCGGGGCCATGAATCGAACGATCAACATGAGACTCCGCAGCAAAGTTAACAACCGCACGAATTTGATGTTTTTTTAACAAAGAAAGTACTAAGTCATAGTCGCCAATATCACCTTGTACAAAAACATGACGAGTATCTTGTTCTAATGACTTGAGTGTGGCTAAGTTACCGGCATAAGTTAACTTATCTAAATTAACAACACCTTCAGCAGCAGGATTAGCTAACCAATCCAACACAAAGTTACCACCAATAAAACCTGCGCCACCAGTCACTAAAATCATAATGTTTATCTATTTAATAATTAGAAGTATTTTCTCATAAACGAGATAGAAAATAGGCTTTAAATTCAGACAACAAAACCTAATTAAATCTGGTAAGGCTATGCTTATCAAGCCTAAGTCAGGCTAAATGAAGCACCACTCCCCACCCTTCGAAATGAGAATTAGTCCGTTTTGTAAAATTAACTTAAGACTCGAGAGTCTTATTTTTCAGACGCCAATCTTGTTGCTTTCTCAGTTCATCAAGCACTTTAAAAAATGCTCTCGATAAATCTTGATATGCCCGAATCGGACCAGCGGATTCCATGAATGCTTTTAAACGACGATCACGTATGAGATTTTGAATATTGGTAATTTCTTTAAGATGTTTGTGAACATACAAAACTGATTCAGACCGCTTGATCATATTACCTAGTGATTTAGCAACATCTTCTGCAGAAAGTTCAGGCTCATCTTCTGTCTCACCAGCCCAACGGATAAATCTTATTTGCATCGCTGAACCTGAATGAAACTCAAAAACCTCCCTCTTTAAATGCATGTACAGATCTTCATCGTCTCTCTGAATTTGATTAATTTCTTCTTGCTTGAGCGTTCTTTTTTCAGCAGCTCTTGCCCAATTTAAATACCGTTGATGTTTTGCCACAAACCCCTCAGTCATGGCCGACAAGTCTTGCAATAACCAGATGATTTCCTCTTTTCTAGGTAAACCTGCAGCGAAATATTCCTCAGGAATTAGCGTTGCATTAAGAACACCATACAAATATTGATTTTCAACTCGCTCAAGACGTAACTTCTTCCATGCCAAGAGACTTATTTCATGAACTAGTGATGCTTCAACAACTCCAATAGGCTGAAAATCATCTATAAACATTTTATGAAGTTCTTCAAAATCCTCTTGGCGCTCACCTGGCAAAATTTGTTGAACAGAGTAGGCGCCAGTTTTTAGAGAATTCTTTGAAGATGCTAATTTTCCTAATTGTGTCTTTGGTCCACCTGTTCGATTACCCCTTGCCATATAAGTGCCTTATTTTTTAAAGCGAACTCCAGGCCTATCATCTGGAGCGCCAATGAATTCAACCCCAGCTTCCTCTAAGGCAAGCTGAATAGCACTTAGAACCCTAACCTGTCCGGTTGGTACGCCGTCTATAGTCTCAAATCTCCTCACTGTAGCTATACCTACACCAGCAGAATCAGCCAAGTCCTGAGCTGACCATTTCAACAGAGCTCTAGCCGCCCTTATTTGATCACTTGTAATCAATCGCTTTACAATCTATTTTGATTGCTTTAATATCAATTTATGACGTTAAAGCTAGGTTTATTGATATGAAACATACTAATCCAAAAGACCTTTTAAATCAAACAATTAAAAGAATGGATGGCGCATACGCCGACTCAACAATTAGAGCCTACCGTGTAGATTTTGAACATTTCATCAAATACTGCGAAGAGTTAGATGAAAGCCCTCTACCTACTACCCCAGAAACTATTTGTTTGTACATAAAGAGCCTTGTTCAAGATGGTAGAAGCTCTGCAAGCATAAGACGAGTCATGGCAGGCATGACAACCATTCATAAGTTAAATCGTTTTCCAGATCCAACCAAAGATCCAGATGTCATATTAGAAATAAGACGAATGCATCGAAAAATTGGACGATATCAAAAACAAGCTTTTGGTATTACTGGGGAAATATTAGAGAAGTTGCTACTTGCAACTGAGGCAGGCAATCGAGGTGCCAGAGATCGCGCACTTTTATTGGTGGCCTATGACACCATGTGCAGAAGAAGTGAATTAGTCTCTCTATTGATAGAGGATATTAGATACTCAGAAACTAATGGGGTAACTAAGGCTAGCGTTCTAATCCGAAAGAGTAAAACAGATCAATTAGCTAAAGGTAGAAGATTAAATCTAAGCCAACAAGCAACTGAAGCAATTAACTTATGGTTAGAAAGACTCAGAAATCCTAAAGAAGGGCAACTATTCAAAGGAGTTAATCGTGGTCAAAAAATTACTGGATCGCTAGGATCAGGTCAAATTAGTCGTATCTATAAAAGGTTAGCTAAACGAGCAGGATTAAATAAAGAATTAATTGAACAGATTAGTGGCCACTCATTACGAGTGGGACATGCTCAAGATATGGTGAATTCCGGTGAAAGTATGCCCATGATTATGAGCAAAGGTAGATGGTCAAAAACTGACACTGTGATGAGGTATGTGGAGCATATTAACTATAGACATAATTAGATTATGAAAATTGATGGTGGGCAGGCGACTAGTTTTGAACCAACTCTCTCAACGCCCGGGTTCTACTGGGAGTCAGTGAATAAAGATTCTGGGATTATCCAGTTCTCAGTAAACACACACTCAGACTTAGCCCCTACAGTGATCTACTCATAACAACCGGATCGGAAAATTGCAGATGCGACAGTGTTCATGCCTTCCCAGCTTGGGTCTTCAATATCTGAAGCATCTCAGCAGCCAATGATGACCGGTCATAGTGCTTAGCACCCAGAGGACCATTGGCTTTAAACCGAGCGAGCAATTCTGGATCGTCAGCCAGACGCCGAAGCCCATCGACAAGCGCTTCAGTGTTTTCGGGTTCAAACAACAAGCCAACGTCTTCCCGCTCCACAATGTCCGCGGACTCACCTTGAACACCGTGCAGCATCGGAATAGCCATGCCCATGCATTCAAATAACTTGGACGGGATAACCGTCGTGAAGAGTTTGTCTTTCTTCAGATGGATAATCGACGCGTCTAGTAGCGACCAGTAGCGCACCACTTGGTCCTTAGACACCGAGTCCACAAAGATGACGTTGTCCAGCCCTTCTGTTTCTGCGCGTTGGCGAAGGGAGGCTTTATTGGCACCATCGCCCAACAGAATAATACGGAACCGGTCCCCGTCGGGGGTTGCTTTAAGAGCCTTGGCGGCATCAAGCAGAGTGTCCAAGGCATGTGCCAGGCCGTGAGTGCCGATGTAGCCAGCCACAAACTTGCCTTGCAGACGGTGCAGTAGCAGCAATTCGGTGTCTTTGTCTCGTGGTGAAAACCGGCTGATATCCACTCCGTTGGTGACGACGCGAATCTTGTCACCGTTCACGCCGCGCCGCATCAGCGAAGTGCGAAACGCATGGGTGACTGACACAATTACACTGGCTTTACGATAAAGGAAAAGCTCAACTTTCTCCAGCAAGTCCAACACTTTTCTCTGCTTCATCGCACCAACCACGCGGATGGATTCAGGCCAGATATCACGCAACTCAAAAACCCAAGGCACTCGTTTAATCAGACTTGAGGCGTAAGCCGCACAAACTGTAAAGAACTGCGGCGATGTACCCACCACAATGTCCACACGGCGTACAAACAGACTAGCCAAAAAACCTGTGAGCATGTAGCTCAGATAGTCTAATGTGCGCTTGGAAAAACCCTCATTGGCTGTAATGTAAGTCCAAACACGGATCACTCGGATGCCCGCAACAATTTCTTGTTGCCAGAGACGGTTACAGTAGCCATCAAAAACCTTACCCTTAGGAAAATTAGGCGCACCGGTGATCACCGTAACTTGATGCCCAGCTTTGACCCACTCGCGGCAGTGCTCAAAGGTTCGGCTTGCGGGCGCATTGACCTCAGGAGGGAAATTGTCCGTCAGAAATAATATGTGCACGTTATTGAGCCCAAATAGCCGAACTCAAGATGAACCTAGTGCGCCGCAGAAATCTAATGCGGCCTTTGAGCTAAGTTGCTTCTGGACGTCTGGCGCAAAAAACTGACGATGCCTTACCAATACGGCAATCACATCTGCGCTTCCTAGAGCCTGCTCCAATCCCACAACAGTGAAGCTGTCATGTGAGTCGATATTCGGTTCCACTGCAATCACGTCGTAGCCTTGTGACTGCAAGGCCAGAGCAACATGCAGGGCTGGGGACTCTCGTAAGTCATCAATATCTGGTTTAAACGCCAAACCTAAACAAGCAATGGTAGGTTTCTTTCCAGATTTTGCTGTTGCATCGGCCGCAGCGATCTTGATTTTGTCGATGACCCAATCGGTCTTGCGGTTATTGACCTCTCGTGCAGTACGAATGAGCTTTGCATTTTCAACATCGCGCGCAACGATGAACCACGGGTCAACTGCAATGCAATGCCCACCCACACCCGCACTAGGCTGCAGGATGTTGACACGAGGATGACGATTAGCAAGTTGAATCAAGTTCCAAACATTGATGCGTTCTTTGTCACATATCAGCGACAACTCGTTGGCGAAAGCAATGTTGACATCGCGAAAGCTATTTTCAGTCAGCTTACACATCTCGGCGGTCTTAGCTTCGGTTTCAAGAACCTCACCACGCACGAAGGTACGGTAGAAATCTGCTACTACTTTGGTAGCAGCGGGGGTCACGCCCCCCACTACGCGATCATTTTCAACCAACTCGGTCATAATCTTGCCCGGCAAAACGCGCTCAGGGCAGTAAGCCATGTGAACTTCTTCGACCTTTACACCGGCTTCGCTCAGTACCGCTTGCATTTTTTCAGTGGTGCCAACTGGCGAAGTTGATTCCAAAATTACCAAGTCGCCAGGTTTTACGAACGGTGCAATGCTGCGCGTCGCAGCAAGTACGTAATCGATGTTGGGCTGAGGAATCGCACCACCTTCATGAAAGGGAGTTGGCACGCAAATCATGTATACATCACCTGCCTGCGGCAATGTTGACGCCTTCAATCGACCTGCTGTGACAGCAGATCGGACGAAGGCGTCTAGATCAGGCTCAACAATATGAATTTTCCCCTGATTGATGGTGTCAACAGCATGTTGACTGATATCCGTTCCCACAACCGTGTAGCCTTGACTAGCTAGCAAGGCGGCTGTCGGCAATCCTATATACCCAAGACCGACAACACTGATTAACTTGTTCTTCATCAATACAGTCCTATGTTTAATTCAAATATTTCGAAGTACAGCCAAAATTCGATCACAAGCTCTTCCATCACCATAGGGATTGTGAGCATACGACATTTTCAAGTAGTGGGCTTCATCTTCAAGTAGTCGCGATACCCCCGCGATAATCCGCTCTTTGTTTGCGCCTACCAACTCTACCGTTCCCGCATCCACAGCTTCGGGTCTCTCAGTCACATCTCGCATCACCAGAACGGGTTTACCCAAGCTGGGGGCTTCTTCCTGAATACCGCCGCTGTCCGTCAAGACTACATAGCTGTGTTTGAGCAGATATACAAATGGCTCATAATCAAGTGGCTCGACCAAATGCACATTCGAAAAATCTTCCAAAATGGTCCGAACTGGCTTTTGAACATTGGGGTTCAAATGAACAGGGTAGACAAAATGCAAATCATCAAACTTGAATGCCAGTTCGCGTAGGGCTTCACAAATTTGTAGAAACCCATCACCAAAGTTTTCGCGTCGATGTCCAGTGATCAAGACAAACCGGCCTGACTGCCAGTTGAACGGCAAGGTTTGGTTTAGCGACTGAGTCAACTTAGCAGATCGGTCACCATCGGCATCGATACGGTTCAGCACCCAATAAAGCGCATCAATCACCGTGTTGCCTGTTACCGTGATGTCCTCATCATCTACGCGTTCAGCGATCAAGTTGGCACGGCTAAGTTCGGTCGGTGCAAAATGCCATCGCGTAACCCTGCTCGCTACTTGCCGATTGAACTCCTCCGGAAAAGGTGCATAAAGGTTGTGAGTGCGTAGGCCCGCTTCAACATGCCCTACCGGCACACCTGCATAGAAACCAGCCATGGCCGTAGCAAGCGTCGTCGTGGTATCACCGTGCACCAAAACGGCATCAGGCTTGTTCTTGTCAAATACCCCTTTCATGGCTTGGAGAACGTTTGCGGTCACATCAAAGAGATCCTGCCCAGGCTTCATGACGTCCAAATCAATATCTGGCACGATATCAAAAATTCTTAATACCTGATCCAACATTTGACGGTGCTGTGCTGTCACGCAAACTTGAACATTAAAAATTTCTGGTTCGGCTTTGAGCTTATGCACAAGCGGCGCCATTTTGATAGCCTCTGGTCGAGTTCCGAAGACCAGCATGATGTTCTTTTTTTTACTCATCAATACTCCACGAAATTTCTACAGTCATATTGTTATCAGCTTCAATTCGGACAGCCAAACATTGACTTTTGAGGCGAATGCCAAACTCAGGTGCAAAATAACTCTGCTCAATGCTCGCTGCACCACTCAAGACAAAAAGTTGAATCTCTTGTCCGGAATCAGGTAGGTGAAGCGAATATCTACAATGATCTAAAGCAGTAACTTTTACATCTGGATGAAAATGGAAGAACGCAATGGCAGTTTCAAACTCGCCCACGACTCGATCGTGCACGACAAGCTTTCCAGGGTGGAATTGCCATGACCGTTTGTGCACAGGTTGTCCGTGCAAGCGCTTATAGCCATCGTGCGCGCAGTTCACAACAACTGATTGGCCGACTTGTTCAACCTCCAAGTCGATTGGATAAGCACGCCGGGCCACCCGAAATCCGGACCAAACCTCTGATGAGTTCTTGCCATTAATTGTAAGAGTGTTGTGTGCCTTAGTACCCCGTTCATCTAAACGTACCGGCCCATTGCCATATTGTGATGTACCTCCATTAACAAAAACTCGCTCACCGAATAACGAAAGCTCAAAAGACAGAGTGTCCGCATGCGAATGACCAGGGAGATAGTCTGGACCGATAGGTGCAACGTCAAGGAATGCGACCGCATTCAAAGTCTCTAACCGCATGTATCCGGTATCCGAAAATCGGCTTACGGTAAGTGTGCTAGATGATTTATCTATCTGGTCGGTAGAAATCCCAAGCTGGCATGCGTAGGCATTAATTTCCGCAGGAGATGGAGCAATTCCAATGGCGGCATCGTTAAAAAAGGTAATCTCGCCATCGGGGTGGCACATTGCCTGAAGCCAATCCAGCATCTTGATGGCTATAACACGCCACTCATCTACTCGTTCGCAACCAACCACGCCAGGATATGCAGTCGCCAAGTTGATCAAGTCGAGCAGGTCCTCCAGAAAAATGGCGTGGTACATCGGGCTACGCTCAAAATTTCCCCCATCTGGTAGCACTTGCTCGGGCAGCTCCTGAGTAATGATACCCAGACCAATCCCCAACCATTTCTGAGCCTCAGCACCCTCAAAAAAAAGCCCAGCAAACACCAGCGCTTTTGCATTGGCGAATAGATGGTTACCAAGAATGTGCCATTCAATTCGACGTGAGAGCCAACGCGTTTGGATGGCCAAGCTCTGCAAGCCCTCATCATCTAACGAGTGACCGGCTAGCAGGTATTTCACCCAATTAACAATTCTCAAAGACGTAGGGTACGGCTCCCAGCCTGCGCCCTGTCCTGGCTGATTTTCAATAATCCATCGTTTGATCAATGCTTGATGCCAGCCAACGCGTGCGGCGGCACCTGCTGCGTTCAGGTCATCGAAGTAGTGTTGGTTATATCGCCAGAGTTTTTCGCGCTCTGGACCGTCCCAACCGATTTCGGAAAGGCGCCCAGTTTCATTCAGAAAGCTGAAATTATCGCCGTCAGTAAGACTCTTATGCCGACGTGCAGCGGTCACCCAATGGCCGGTTACTACACGCAAATCAGGCCACGGAGAAGATTCCACACGAGGACGGGCAAGTCGGTACCAAAGACGCCTGTAAATTTGACCGGGCTTTAGGTAACGCAGCGTATGGATGTAAAGAGCGAGTTTAGAAGCCAAAACAAGTCAAATGCTTTTACTGTGCAATTTCGATGGAAACCCGACTTACTTCCAGTATTTCATCTATAGGTATCGGCGAAGCCCCGCCTGTAGAGACCGCATCAACAAAAACTTGTGCACAAACCTTCTGTCCTTTATCCTGCCGCCACAAATTCATTTTTTTGAAGCCAGGCCATCCAAAACCTGTCAACTTTCGATAGTTATCGAGCTGCAAAACACGTCCAGCTGCAAAAACTTCAAGTCGCTCTTTGGGGAAAGCTTTGGTTCCGTTCGCAAAATAGTGCACCGTGCCTATGGAACCATCATTAAATTTCAAGTTAATGGTCACCGTGTCATCGGTTGAGGCATCCATAAGTACCCGGTTATAACTCACTATCGGGCTTCCCGCCAAGAACCGCAACAGATCAATGAAATGGCAAGCTTCGCCAATAATCCGGCCACCGCCAACTTCGGCATCTTGAGTCCAATGGTCGGCAGGAATCGCCCCCGCGTTCACAGTTATGATGAAGCTTTTGGGTCCAGATACTCCGCTCAGCAGATGCTTTATTTTTTGAACCTGTGGAGCAAAACGTCGGTTAAAACCGACCATCAGAATAGGAGGATCTGCCAACAAACCGCAAGCCTTACTGTATGAAGACTCAATGTCGCTCAGCTCAGCAAGGGTGAGACACAAAGGCTTTTCAACAAAGATATGCTTGCCCACCTCCAATGCCTGCAAAACAAACCGAGCGTGGCTGTTATGCTGCGTCGTGATAACAATGGCATTGTTGGTGCTGTCAGAAAAAAGCCTGCTAGTATCAGTCGTGGTCTCGTCAAAACCAAATTTACGCCCCGCATGCAAACCACTTACCCCGGCGCTAGAGGCCACACTTCGCAAGTGGGCTCCCGCATCCTTAAAAGCGGGGATCAGCACAGCCGTCGCATAGTTACCGGAACCGACAAAGCTCACCATTGCCTTATTAGTATTTACCACCGATGAAGTCACCCTAGCGATTCTCAGGCTCACAGTCCTCGCTGCCGGAGTGATCTCTAGACCCGGATAGGCAAACAAAATACCAAGAGAAGACTCTGCGCCTCCGACCAAGTTGTATGCCTTCTGCGCTTCGCCGATGGCAAAGCGATGCGAAATCAGAGGTTTCACATCCAGACGACCATCGGCCATCATATCCAGCACTGCCTCAAAATTGCGCTGTTCCGTCCAACGAACAAAGCCCACGGGGTAGTCCTGGCCTTTTTCTTCATAGTTCGGGTCGTAACGGCCTGGGCCATAAGATGATGAAACCTGAAACGTCAGCTCCTTCTTGAAGAAGTCATCCCGCGACAGTTCAAGGCCGGTGACCCCCACTAAAATAATACGACCTCGTTTGCGGCACATCAACGCAGCCTGGTGAATTGGCTCACTACTCTTAGTAGCCGCCGTGACAATCACTGCATCCACGCCTCGACCACGAGAATAGAACTCTGCTATTTTGACAGGATCCTGGCCAGAAGCCAAATCAACTACCTCGGCACCGAACTGGCGTGCCAGCGCCAACTTCTCCTTGTCGAAGTCCAGGCCGAGCACGCGGCACCCATGGGCGCGCAAAAGCTGCACAGTCACCAATCCGATCAACCCGAGGCCAGTGACTACAACCGTCTCACCAAGGGTTGGTTGAGCCAACCGGATACCTTGCAAGGCAATAGCCCCCAGCACAGCAAAAGCTGCCTCTTCATCGGATACTGAGTCCGGCACTTTGGCACATAGGTTGAAAGGCACACTTACCACCTCAGCGTGCTTGCCATTGGAAATGACCCGATCACCTTCAGCAAATGCCGTCTCGCCAGCGCCGACTTTTGCTACGCGACCCACATTGCAATAACCCAAAGGTAAAGGTTGGTCGAGCTTGCTGAAAACCGCCTCAATCGTGGGCTGCAGACCATCTGTCTTAATCTTATCCAGCACCATTCGGACTTTATCTGGCTGCTGACGGGCTTTTTCGATCCATCCCGCTTTACCAAACTCCACCATCATTCGCTCAGTACCTGCGGATACCAAGGTATGAGAGGTTTGGATGAGTAGCTGACCACGCTTCACACTAGGCACTGGAATTTCTGCCAGTTCAGTAACGCCTGTTTTTAGGCTTTGCAAGATCTGCTTCATTTCCCACTCAAATACTATTCAATTCATTTACTACATTACTAATTAACGAATCTTCCAATCCGTACCATATTGGTAGACATAAATGTCTATTTGCAATCAATTCAGGATCAGGGCCTAATGAATAGTCGTAAACAGGTGATGTTCGAGATTTCAATTTATCGTAAGAAAAATCTTGGTTAGAAAGAACTATAAATTTATAATAATTACCTCGCTGTCCATTAATATTTTGGGCAATAAAATTTATTCCCTTATTTTTACAGATTTCAATGTATCTTTGAGCAATTAAAGATTTATTTTCAATAATATCTTCCGAATACTTGCAAACAGAATAAGATAATAGTGCCTGCACTTCAGAAACTCTAAAATTACATCCAATTAATTGGCGTTGATCAAATCTATCATAAATATTGAACCTACTAAGAAAATCATATAATTCACTATTATTTGATACCCACAACCCTCCTTCACCACCAGGAATAGATTTAGTAGCGTATAAAGAATAAATGCCAGCATCACCAAATGTTCCCGTATGTTGACCATTTAATGTTGCACCGTATGAATGAGCACAATCTTCAACTAGAATAACGCCAAAAAAATTACAAAGCTCAGCAATACGTACTATGTCAGGATTTGCAATCCCTCCAATATGAGTAAGCAAAAACACAGTTTCACGAGGATATTTTAATGATCTCAAATAACACTCGACCTGCTCTGCCGAAGGCATCAATGTAGCCAATGAACACGGAATAGAATCTAACACCTCAAGACCAGAGGTGTGAGCCATGACCTTGACGCCATACATAGTATTGCTCTGCACAAATACATACTTAAGGGATTTCAGTTGCTTTAACCCCATAAGTGTTGCCAAGATAGCGCTTCCGTTGGAATTAAAAGAAATGCAATGCGCAGCTGAAGTATATTTGCACGTTTGTTCAGCTAGAAGCTTATTCCATTTGCTCTCAGCCAAATTACCACTATCAAATATATCTTGAATATTTTCATAAAAGAAATTTTGAGCTTTGGCAGGAATCTTAATCATCCCCATTTTTTATCCTTAAAGTTTAATGAAGAAACAATTTTTTGCCATTGGCAAAAATCTAAAACATCAAAATTAGCAAAGCTAGTTTTTGAAGACACTGAAATAGGGGGGTTTTTATTGTAAATTCTACGATAAAACTCAGGGGCCAAACTAAAAAGTAAAGAAAACTTACCCAAAATAATTGAATAAACGCCGTCGTGTACTTTGTTTATATGATACAAATAATTTCTATTTTGCCCATTTGAAGTAAGCTCTTTTTTTAATCCGATATAAGAATCGACCACATTTATTTCAGGGTTTCTAGACATATGCTCTTTAATACAATAATTAAGATAATCATGAATATCAGATTCATTTTGAACAGTTATCCCACCTGCTAGACCATAACCATTTAACTTATTAATTAAATTTATACAATTTTTAGTTTTGTAATCTAATTCAACGAAACTCTCTTTTTTTGGAGATAAATTTTCCACAACAAACATTGGAGCATAACTAGTTTTAATAGACTCATTAGTAAATTTAGAGTTTTTATCTGCCGCACATAGTACAATATTCCTAGAATATATAATTCCACCGCTAGTTACAATCTCATAGACATCATTAGTAATTTTTTTATAGTTAAATAATTCAGTATCCAAAGAAATTTTTCCGTTATTTAAAACAAAATTATTTAATAAATCTCCGAGTAAAATTCTTGAATTCATTGTTATATCAGTACTTATCTGATGAAAAAATGAGACCCCATCACGAATAACAATATCAGGTTTTATTTGATGATAATCAAGTAACCAACTTTTAAAGTTTATAGATCCTCCACGTTTCCGCAACCAATCATGCGAGGAAATTTTATTTATTTTCCCAATAGATTGATTAACAAGAATATTCCACAAAAAATTAAATTTTCTATTTCGGTAATAAAAATTAATATTATGATTATTAAACCAACCATCGCCAATTACTGCTAGCCCTGTCTCCGTTGCAATAAAATTATTTCTTATAAAGTCAGAATAAAAAATAAATAGATCATCAATTGCTCCTAGTAGGTAAGATGTTGTATATGAAGCATCTGGAACTAAAGTAAATAGTGCTCCTGTATGCAACCATTCATGAAACCCTCCAGATGTTTCACCTGCCAACTTATTATTTTTTTCAATCAACAAAATAGAATTTTCAGGATTTCTTGATAAACATTCAGCGATACTAATTCCAGCGGCCCCTCCACCAACGATCACAAAATCATAAATATTAGATGAAATCATATAAAAATAATTATTTAATATCGCAGGACATTATCGTCTCAGATAAGCCTTTATCAATTGAATAAAAATTATACTCCCCAAATAATTTAATAAAAGCTTCTCTATCACATGAAGAAAATTCTGGATCACTTGGCGCCAGGGGTTTATATACTGGTATTATATTTTTATTCATTATCAAATTTATTTTATTAAATAAATTATCAATGCTAATTGAAAAACCAGTACCTAAATTTGAAATGTAATTTTTTGGGTTTTTATTTATAATGGACAATGATGATAATAATATATGTGCAACATCTTTCACATAAACAAAATCACGAGTTTGATATCCTCCATTTATAAAAATATCCAAGTCATTTTTTAATCTCTCAATAAAAATTGAAATAACACCTGAATAAGGACTGCTTGGATCTTGCCTAGGTCCATACACATTAAAAAATCTAAAGCCAAAACTTGGTACATTATATAAATAATAAGATACTTGGCAGTATAATTCCATCACATATTTATCGACAGCGTAAGGACTTAATAAATCAATAGCTTCAGACTCTTTAGAGATCGGTAAATTACCATATATTGCAGAACTTGAAGCGTATATTAATGGTGTTTTTTTTAACCTACAATATTCTAAAACTGCCAAAGATGATTCTAAATTATTTCTAGAGCTATTTTCAAAATCATCAACAGACTGAGGAACGCTAGCCTGTGCAGCAAGGTGAAATATTGCATCAAAATTGCTATATCTAATTTCCTTAAAATCCTGTATTTTTATTTTTTTAAACTCTATTCTTTTATTTTTTATATCTAAATTAGATAATTTACCAGTGGATAAATCATCAACCACAGTCACTCGCCCACCCGATTCAAGTAATAAGTCAACAAGATGGGATCCTATAAAGCCAGCGCCACCAGTTACAAGGTAGTGATTCAAAACTTTTTCTCCCATGGAAAAATATAGTATGGATAACCATTTTTATTATTATTTTTCAAAAAATTAATAAGATCTTTAGATTTACAAAAATATAAGTTTAATCCATTAATATTTTTATGTTTTAGTATTCCATTGCGTAACAATACTCTTTTTAAATTTCTTTCTGAGTATCTAATTGACCAATATGGCAATCTCTCATATATACGAATTAAATATGTTGAGTCACTATCTTTTACTCTAAAGTTTTTAATCCCATACCAATTATTAACAGGCCACTCATCAGGAAATGAATCTTCAACGACATGAATCATTGTCATGCTATGTGTTGGATCAACTCCTAGAAAAATGATTGTAGCATCGATACTATAACAAAAATACCAACCAGAATTAATCCCACATGGGTAAATAATATCCTTAATATTCTTTTGAATAACTTTATCTGCATAGTGTCCAACACCGACCATTGCGTTGATAGGGATATTACTTCTAACTGAATTAGGAATTTTGAGTAAAATTTTTGATATTAAACCAGTCCCAGTTGGAGTTTTATTAATATTGTATTCATAAATATTTTCATCAATATTATTTTTTTTTGTAAATTTAAATTCTTTATTTTTTATAATAGGAATAGCTGGCGCAAATACAGTTCCTTTGGGGCCAACTAAATTTATGAGTTTATCGACAAAAACATTAGGAGAAATACCAATTTTTTGGAGTTCGGTTGAGCTACTATGAATTAAGACTGAATTACTATCTGATAAATTAATTGAGATTAAATCCATAAGCTCATCAATTTTTGTTGAATTATATTTTTTAGATTTATCAGATGAAAGATATTTTTTTATTTTAAAAAAATATCTATTAAATATATTAAATTTACGAAGTATTAACCTTAAAAAAAATTCTAAAATTGGTGAAAAAGATAGTATGTTCTTAATCATTTAAAAACTTTAGGGTAAATGTTATTAATTAAAAATTCCATTTGTTTGAATTGGTCAAAACTCGCAATATCATGTTCATTTGGAATGAATTTATTATCAGACTTACTTATATCATGCAAAATTTTATTCAAATTCGAATGATTAATTTCACCAATTATGTAAACACTTTTTTTCATATTTTCAGTAAGTAAATCTATCCACTCTAACTGAGTTGTTATAACCTTTGCACCACAAAATATAGCTTCGTAAACAGATCTCGGAGAAGAATCTGAAGATGGAACTGAAATTACAGCTAAAGAATTAGACATATAGTTATATAAAGTTATTTTATCAACTCGCCCAACAATAATATCTCCATTAATTAAATTTGAATGTATTTTATTTAAATAATCTTCATGAAGGAATGGGTACACAAAATCAATATTATATTTTTTATTTGAATTATTACGAGCTATTAAAAATTTATTTATTTGATATAATTCAGTTAATGCTCTTATACTTAACAATCTATCAGATTTATTAAATTTATTAGAACTACATAAATTCAAAATTGATTGCACATCAATCCCATTTTGAATAATAAAAATATTTTTCACTGAAAAATCAGTTTCTAAAATTATTTTTAGCAAATTTGAATCAACTGTTACAGCTTTTGCACCTTTTACTGAAAATTTTGATAGGTATTTATAGATTATTGACTGCCTTGGCCTTACTAAATAATCACTACCCATAGGAGTAGCAACAAATGGTACCCTAGCAATTGCGCATATTAATATATAATAAAAAGAATGAGCATGGAAGACTATGCCATTTTTATTTCTTTTAATCCAAAATTTTCTAATCTGCCATGATTGAAATGGCACCGCTGCAAATTTAATCAAATTTCTATATCGATCACTAATTTTTGATTGCTTATTTAGCATTAAACAATCAATAGTAAAAATTGGGTCATCCGAAAATTTTTTAATTAATCTATTATGATTTTCACTCTCAAATAAATCACTAAATAATTTAACTGAAATATTTTTATTATTACTTATATATTTGATTGTCTTGTACCAATCTACAACATGATACGAACGTGCGTCACCAATTAAAACTATTTGATTCATTATCTACACACTTTTATAAACTTTGCTGGAATTCCAGCATATAAAGAATATTTTTCATCCATTTTTTTATTTAATAAAGAATTTGAACCTAAAATACTACCTTCTGGCAATCGTGAACCAGATAATATTGTTGTAATAGCACACACCCAACAATCTCGCTCTATATATATTGGAGATTGCATTCCTTCTCCCTGCAGAGAAATAGGCATCGTGCGTAACCTATATTCATGTGCCCCCCCAATAATATTTACTCGATCAGCTAATAATGCAAAATCACCAATATATATATTCGAAAAGCCAGTAGAATTAGTAGTAATTCTAGTCTCATCTCCAATAAAAATATTTTCACCAAAAATTATATTTCCTCTGGGAAATATTCTAACATTTTTACCAATATATATATTTTTTGGAATTTTACTAGGTGACTTTAGAAAATCAAAACTAAAATACCATCTATAAAATGATAGTAAAAATTTTCTGATTTTTAAAATTTTAATAATCATACATGTAAATTTAAAATTATCAGTTAATTAATTTAACCTTGCTCTCTTATATAAAAAAAATTATCACATTGGCCACAAAATTTATAAGTACCAAATCCAGAAATACCTGCAGGAATAAATGATTTTTTCTTCGATTGGATCTTAATCAGAGATTTTTTTGATAAATCAAAATTATACAGATAATAATAATTCATATTAAATGCGTAATTTTTACTAAAGTAATTGAAAACACTTCTATTTTTAAATTTTTTCGGCTCTACAACAGTTGAGAAATAAATATTATAATTACTTTTGAAAGAATAAATTGAACTTGATTCTAAAATAGCTAATTTAGATATAGATTTATTTTTAATATCTAAAGCAATTAAATAATTTTCATCTATCTGTGAATCCGTTGCATATATTAACTCGTCATTATACAAATAGCCCCAAGCAGCTCTATAAATTTGACTTCCCACTTTATAAGGGATGGGTTTGCTATAATTAAAGTAATCCTCCATTTTTATTATATATATACCAACCCTTTCCCCAAAATCTCCTGTTAATATAAATAATTGTTTTCTCTGTAAATCCGGGATAATTGAATGGATATGATTAATGAAGTTTTTATCAAAATTAGAAATTTCAATTGTAGTATTTTTATCTGAATAATACGCAAACAACTTAACAGGGCCCATAAGATCATTTCTCTTATACTCGCCAAAATATATTATAAATTTATTTTCATTATATCTTACCACTGAAAAATCTAAACATTTACATTGATTGAATGTTATTATTGTCTTTATTATCCAGTTGTTTGAATTATTGTTTTTATATAGCCATTTTATTTCGCGGTTAGAAAGTATAAATAAATCATTATTTGATTTTTTAACCAATTTAATACTTCCATGTAATAATCGGAATATTATTGGAAAAAAAATGCCTATATAACTTAAAAAAATGCCACATGAGCGGTATATTACCTTGTCATTTACAAGTAATTTACAATTATCATAATTTATTTTCATCTAATAATTCCAATCAACTTTTGATAAAATTATCATAGTTAATAATGGTGTTAGATAACCAGAACAAAAACCATAGCCAGTTAAACCAGAAATTGATATAAATAAAATTAATAAATTTTTCTTATAAAAAGAATAAAGCAAAGCCGTAATTGGAAATAATAAACCGCCATAACCGAAAGAATAACTTAAGGCGGATATATCAGAATCAAAGAATTCAACATTTACATTATTTATAACATTATCATAAACTTCAATTCGTTCACTTAATGAATCAAAATCAGAAAATAATCTTGTAATAAAAACATTATTATCAATCAAAAAACCATGATAGATCAAATACATAAAAACTGTTAAGCCCAAAAAGATTCCCAACTTAAATTTATTTCGCAGCACTACGATCATAGAACTTACCATCATAGTTCTACTTATATTTGTAAATGCCGACAGTATTTGAGAAATATAACTAACGAAAAGTACAACTCTATTTTTACTGTTTGCAATACAAGTGAATGAAAAAATACCAATAATAAATGCTGTCAAATTGGGATTTCCCCAAAAGCCAATAGTCCTTGAATAATATGTATCTGATAAAAATCCTGAATCTTTAAATACTGGACTATAAAAATCGACTGGTGTGAAATTTAAAAAATTTGTAACAGATGTTAATATCAACAATATAATTATTGAATTTATATTGATTTTCATCTTTTCCTCAGTAGCAATCAATGTCAGCCAATAATTTGATACATATATATATATAAATCCAACATATTTACTTTGATTCATGCTAAATATAATTGTTATAAAAAATAATATGGCTGCAATCAATATCTTATATTTTATTACCCTTACCCTAATATCTTTTTTAAATATTAGTATTGATATGCATGCTAGCTGCAATTCTATTGTATGCGATAAAATGCTGAAGGCACAAATAATTATTCCAAATGTGTGAAATATAGATTTTATATTTTTATTTGATATGGAAATCATTTTTTTTTATTTTAATAAATATAAACTCAACGATTAGCCATAGTAAAACACTAAAGAAAACTTTCCCTTTATATATTAAAAAAACTGTTGGCAACAATGCCAGTCTATGTAATACAATAACATTGTATTTATCGAGTTTTAAAAAATCATATTCTTTATTAACAGAATAAAATCTTATGATAAAAATCAATAGGATACTAAAAATAAACCCGATTTCCATATCTTTATCAAATGTTAAAATTATACTTCCCGATATAATTGTTAAAATAACAAATAATTTAAAATAAATATTAATTTTTTCTGAAGTAAAATTTCTTCGAATTATTGGAAAATATGTATAGAATATTGAGTGAATTGTTAAAATATATCCAATTGCTCTAATCTCTTTTGGACTCAATATACTCAATAAATGATGATAGTTAACCCATATTATAAACATAAAAATTGCTGATGAAACTGAATAACCATCAAAATTAATTAATATCCATTCAAGCTTTATTTTTTTATTATAAAATCCATCAACTATTACAGTTAAAATTATTGCAATTAATATATATAACACATTCTCAGAAAAAACTTCAGCCAAAAAAATTCCATTTATTATTATTATCAACCTTAATAATGCTGAAATTATTTTAGATATAAAATCTGTTTTAATTGACTCCGAATACCGGTTAGTAGTTGATAAATAAATAGATATTGCATACCCTATTACATTCGCAATTATTATTTCAGGCACCACAATTAAAATTATTGATATTTTTATATCTATTATTGTTTTTATTGTTAAAATTAATATGCTTGATAATGCAAGGTAAGCTACTCTATTGTAAAATAACTCGCGAAGATGGATACTTCTCTCCTGAACGATCGCTCGTGTTCTATATCCAAGATCCGCACAAATTGATGCGATTCCAAATGCAATCATATACTCTGAAAAATTAACTGGGTATATTGATAATAAGTAAAAATTTACTATGTAGGCTACTAATGACCCACTTACAATGATAAGTGGATATATATATTTTTTTTCTGGCATTAATTTATTTTAATTATTTTTTTGTTATATATTACTGAGTCTAAATTCATGCCTGACATAATCGTCTTTCCATATTGTTCAAAATTCATCCCACGCCTAATTTTAGCTTCATTTGTTATATCTACTATATAATCACATGATGCAATATATTTGCCGAGTACTTCATATGAGTAGCCTTTCTCTACATATATTTTTATTTTTTTTGACTCTTGTATTATTTTGGGTATGTCGCTCATACTATCAACAAGTACATTCAGCTCAACTTCACTATCACTAACAATTTTTATTAATTTTTTAAGTTTTTCAAACGAAATTCTTTGATCGTCAAGTCGACCATAAATTAATAACTTTTCATCACTATCAAAACCCCTATATATTTCAAAATTTGAATCTGGGTCAGAGATATATTTTGATAAATCTGAAATTTCTATTTTCTCTTTTAAAAACAATTTGTTGATTTCAGAGATATAACCAAATGGCTTCGCCATCTTTTTAAGATACCAAGTTATCAGATAATTTATTACTATAAAAAGAAAATATTTAAAGATATTTTTTAAGGATTTTTCTTTAATTTTTAAATATTTTCTTAAGCCAATATACTCACGCCCCAGAAATTGATTAGCGCAATGTATGCCGACATTAATATTCTTACCAAATATAAACCCAGCTGTAATTACAGCAATTGTTCTGAAGTCATGCCTAAATGTATTTATTATAATTTCATCATTTTTTTCTATTTTTCTTACATACTTAATGACCTCAATAAGACTTCGGCTTCCAGAATAAATTTTTATATTTATTTTCTTTTCAAGATATTTCTTTATAACTTCATGGTGCTGTGTTAATTCAATACTATGGTACATCTTAGGTTTGGTATAAATATTAAATATTTTTAAGTATTAGTCTATTGCTATTTATTATCTTGGCGCAAGTTAATCCATTCAACCATACGTGCTATACCATCCTGTATATTGATCTTAGGCTCCCAAGAGAATATTTTTTTTGCTTTATCTATATCAGCAATAAAAACACGCTGATCACTTTTACGAGCTGGTAATTTCATATATTCAAGATTTATTTCGATTGATTTTTCAAGTAATGCAAATAATTCTAGTAATGACAAGCTATTTTCAGAGCCACCACCGATGTTGAAAACTTGTCCAGAAGCTTTATCAATATGAATCAATGCATTTCCATAAAGCTGTTTCATATCCTCTGCATGAAGCACATCTCTGACCTGCTTCCCGTTCCCCGATATTGTAAATTTATCTTTCAGATTTCCCTTGCTAGTTTCTAGTGCCTTCATACAAAACCAACCTACCCAACCTTGATCATAAGTAGCAAATTGCCTCCCTCCATACATTGACGAGTGTCGGAAAACTACAGTCTTTATTCCAAAGGTGCGGGCATAGTCAAGCATATATTGTTCAGCCGCACCCTTAGAACATCCATATGGTGAATGAAAATCCAATTGCGTAAGCTCATCAAATCCATTTGGCTTTTCTACGCACTTATATCGTGTTGTAGTTTCAACATAAGAATACTGCTCTAAATCACCATACACCTTATTCGTTGAAGAATAAATCACTGCTGCATTTGGGCAATATTGGCGGACTGCTTCTAGTAAATTTACAGTTCCAAGAACATTAACTTCAAAATCCATTCTAGGATTCGCAATTGATGTTGTCATTGCTACTTGACCAGCCAAATGGAAGATCGCATCAGGCTGAAAATCCTGAATTACTCTAGTAATGTCATTCTGATTTCGAATATCTCCATGTTCAAATTTAAAATTACCTTGGGTTTGAAGCCATATTAGATTTTCTCTTGATCCATTTCTATATAGGCTATCAAACACAACCAATTCATCTCCACGAGCCAGTGCATCAGAAGCAAGATTGCTCCCTAAAAAACCACAACCGCCAGTAATCAATAATCTCATTTCGCCACATCCATTTCAATTGTTTTTTTGATTCCCGCTTCAAGATCAAACTTTGGAATCCACCCCATACTTTTTAGCTTATCTATATTAGCCACCATACACATAACATCATTTTCACGATAGGGTATTTGACCAAATAAAAGCTCCGTTTTCGAACTGGTCAATTTATGAACTGTTTCTACAAAATCTCTCAAACAGGGGGCTTCACCTGATCCCAATTCAATATGTTGAGCCTTCTCTAATTTTGATAAGTTTTCTAAAATCGTTATGTAAGCATCAACTACATCATCAATATAAACAAAATCCCTTGTTTGCTCACCGAGCGATAAGGGTAATTTGGATACGTTATTCCTGCATGCATTAATTACATACGAAGTAAATTTAGAGGCACTATCCCCCGGCCCATACATGTGCTGGAGTTTAATATTAATAAATTGGGTATTTCTATTTGAGTGCTTAGTTTCATAGATCCCCAACTCTTGAAACTGTATTTTTGTTAGAGCATACAAACTTACATCCCTAGATAAGACAGTCCCGGTATTGATAAAAGAAACTTTTTTCTCAAGGCTATTGATGACATTTAATATCAATGCACCGAACCGAAGATTGGAGTCAATGATTTTTATTATCGATTCTCCATTTCTCCCATAACAACAAGCAGTGTGAATGACGATATCAGGGTATACTTCTCTAATAAATTGAGTAATTTCCTGATCGGTCTCACATCTCCCTATCTTGTAGATAGATAAATCAGTTAATCGATAAAGATCGGTATTTTTTCTAACCAATAAAGATACCTGATGATCCATTTCACCAAGTCTACGTGCTAGAGCACTTCCCAAAAAACCACCTGCGCCAGTAATAAGAATATTCAAAACACTTCTCTTAGAAATTCACACCTAAGTAAGCCTCAATTTTCTCAACCACAAACTCCAACATCTCTCTGGTTAAAGCTGGCTGAACACCGATCCAGAAAGTATTATTCATTACTGTATCAGTATTAATTAATTCACCACTCACACGATACTTAGCGTTAATCATATAAGGCTGTCTTGTTAAATTACCAGCAAATAACAAGCGAGTCCCAATTTTGTTTTGATCTAAGTAGGTGGTTAAATCCAGGCGAGATACCGGACAGTCATCTTTCACCGTAATCGGAAATCCAAACCAAGAAGGATCAGATCCCTCAGCGATCTCAGGAAGCTGCAAAAATTCCTCGCAAGAGCTAAGACGCTCTTTTAAGAATTTGAAATTATCTTTACGAGCTTGAATAAACGCCGGTGCTTTTTCCAATTGTGCCAAGGCACATGCTGCCTGCATATCGCTAATTTTAAGGTTGTAGCCCAAATGGCTGTATGTGTATTTATGATCATAGCCTTCGGGCAAATTACCCAGCTTCCAGCAAAAACGCTTTCCACAAGTATTATCTTTTCCAGGAGGGCAGTAGCAATCACGACCCCAATCTCTAAAGCTTTCAGCAATTTGCTTTAATTCAAAATTGTTGGTAAAAACAGCACCGCCCTCACCCATGGTAATGTGGTGCGCAGGGTAGAAGCTCAGAGTTCCAATGTCGCCAAAAGTGCCAACCATTTGACCTTTGTAAGTACTACCTAAAGCATCACAACAGTCTTCTATAAGCCATAGATTGTATTTCTTGCATAGTGCCATTACGACATCTAAGTTAAAGGGATTTCCCAAAGAGTGAGCTAACATAACGGCTTTAGTTTTTGGACTAATCGCTACTTCAATTTTTGAGGCATCAATATTATGCGTGTACTTATCTACATCTACAAACACTGGGATTGCACCAAACTGAATGATGGGGTTAACAGTTGTAGGAAATCCTGCAGCAACACCAATCACTTCATCGCCTTGCTTAATTGCGCGATCACCCAGCTTTGGAGAAGTAAGTGTAGAGAAAGCTATTAAATTAGCAGATGATCCGGAGTTCACGGTAATGGCGTGCTTCACCCCAATAAATTCAGCTAGTTTTTTTTCAAATTGCTCGTTAAAGCGACCCGTGGTAAGCCATCCATCTAAGGAGGCATCCACCATATTTTTTAGCTCTTCACCACCAATTAATTTTCCAGATGGAGGGACAGCTGTTTGCCCGGGCTCGAATGCTTTTGGAGAAAACTCAATGGAGGCATATTGATCAACTAGCGCAGCAATTTGCTTGCGTAATTTTTCTTGCTCTAGTTTTTTAGTGTCGATAGTTTGTGCATTCATTATTTAAAACTCATATATTGATTTATTTGTGCGAGACTTACCTTTTGCATATTTTCGTTTAGCTGATAGGCTCTTTGCCATTCAACAATTTTTTGTATAGCAAGATCTATATCCCACGCCGGAATCCAGCCTAATTGGGCACGCGCCTTGGAACAATCTAGCTTCAAAAGATTAGCTTCATGCGGTTGTTCAAGCCCTTCCTTCTGCCAACGAGCCGAACTACCCCAATAAAAAATCAAAAGATCAATCACTTCTTGTACAGAGCGATTATCTTCATCACGCGGGCCAAAATTCCAACCCGAAGCAAAAGTTGACCCTTGCTCATAAACCGCTTGAGCCAAAATCAAATAACCAGAAAGGGGCTCTAAAACATGCTGCCAAGGACGCGTGGCTGAAGGGTTCCGAATCATTAACGGCTTATTTGATTCAAAAGCCTTAATCGCATCAGGTACCAAACGATCCTCAGACCAATCACCGCCACCAATGACATTGCCAGCTCTTGCAGAGGCTACTTTATTAATTGAATTAGAACTTGAAAAATAAGATTGACGGTATGCAGAAGTAACTAGCTCTGCACAACCCTTACTATTACTGTAGGGGTCGTAGCCACCCATAGGTTCATTCTCGCGATAACCCCAAACCCACTCTTTATTTTCGTAACATTTATCCGTAGTTACGATCACAGTAGCTCTCACTGAATCAATACTTCGCGTACTTTCCAAAACATGGACTGTACCCATTACATTAGTAGCATAAGTCTCCACTGGGTTAACGTAGGAATAACGCACTAATGGCTGAGCCGCCATATGAATAACTACATCAGGCTTTGCTTCTGACATCGCTTTTTGCAGAGATACTAAATCACGGATGTCAGCGATATGAGACGTCTCTATTAAAGAATCAATCTCTAATACATCAAATAAATTAGGCGTCGTATTGGGCGCCAATGCATAACCTGTAACGTTTGCCCCCATCGAAGATAACCACAAAGACAACCAACTACCCTTAAATCCAGTATGCCCAGTTAAAAAGACTCTTTTGTCTTTCCAAAACTGTGGATCAACTTTAGCGCTCTTCATTACCAAGATTTCCAAGGTGCATTACCAGAACCCCAAAGTTCCTCTAAATAATTTTTATCGCGTAAAGTGTCCATTGGTTGCCAGAAGCCATGATGTTGGTATGCCATCATCTCAGACTCTTGAGCTAAATTTTCTAAAGGCTCTCTTTCCCAAATAGTGGCGTCATCTTTAATTAAATCGATGACTTTAGGAGAGAGAACAAAGAAACCACCATTAATCATCCCGCCATCGCCTTTAGGTTTTTCTTTAAAAGATGTTATGTGGTGATCTTGATGAATATCGATAGCGCCAAATCGACCCGGCGGATAAACGGCCGTCAGTGTTGCTTTCTTACCATGACTTTTATGAAAATTAATGAGGTCAGTAATATTGACATCACTCACACCATCGCCATAAGTAAAGCAAAAAGCCTCTTCTTCTTTTACATACTGAGCAACGCGTTTTAAACGTCCGCCCGTCATAGTCTCGGGGCCCGTATCAATTAAAGTGATTTTCCAAGGCTCTGCATAACGATGGTGTACTTCCATTTTGTTATGAGCCATATCAAAAGTGACATCAGACATATGTAGAAAATAATTAGCAAAATATTCTTTAATGACATATCCCTTATACCCACAGCAAATGACAAAATCATTAACGCCATGAGCTGAATAAAGTTTAAGGATATGCCACAAAATTGGCATGCCACCAATCTCAATCATGGGCTTAGGTTTACTTTCAGTTTCTTCTGAAATTCTTGTTCCCAAACCGCCCGCTAGAATAACTGCCTTCATAAATGACTCTTTGAAATAATTTAATTACTTAATAAAACTCACGCCTGCTAATGCCCGATCCGGGGTGCAGTCTCTGCATCTCAACATAGACTCACTCTGCTCACTCATAACGCACCACCTCACGAGATGCCTGAGATACATCGCTGGTCGCCAAGGCTTGCTGTTCGGCTACAGCCACTTCTTGCCTCAAGGACTCAATCTCCTCACGAAGCTGCTGGTACTCCTGCATTTTACGTTTCAAAAAGGTAGCTGTTAAGGCTGTTTTTTCTGCGACGCCCTTGGGAGTTAATAAATAAGCATACACCCACTTATTTTTGTTGTTCCTGAAGTTCTGTATTTTGATAAGACCTGTGGAAATCAAGGCATTTAAGCAGTAATTAACCCCACCCAAGCTCACCCCCAAAGACTGAGAGAGCTCTCTTTGGGTCAAATGGGGATTGGATTCTAGCAATCGTAAAACCCGGAACTGGAGTTCAGTTGGCATTAGAAGGTATTTTTTAATTGTTAGTAATAATTAACAGAATTATTGTAGGCACGCTACCGCCCTGTCTAATCAAGCGACATTTGAAAATATTAATTAATTTTTATTTAAAAATCATATAGTTATTAACTATATGTTGCATAAAACATGTTTTAAAAATTTCATTAATGATGAATTTTTATGCGTTCAATTATGAACATTATAACTAATTAATGGAGTATTTAATGTATTTCTGCATCGCAAAAATTACAATATCGCCATGGAATACTTAATTCTGGCCTTTTTCTCAAGTTTGCTCGTCACCTTGGTTTTAATCAGGTACCAGCATCTTCACGAAAAAATCTCCCATGACCATGATTTATCTGGTCCACAAAAGTTCCATACCCATGCCGTCCCCAGAATTGGAGGCATCGGCATCTTCTTAGCACTCCTCATCAGTGGGGTCGTAGCACTTAATTTTTCAAATCCTGAAAAAGGTACTTTATTGCTTCAATTAAGTGCCTGCGCACTCCCAACGTTCTTCATTGGCCTCACAGAAGATCTCACTAAAAAAATTGGTGTGAAAATCAGGTTGTTAGCCACAGCGAGTTCCGCCCTTTTAAGTGGCTACGCGTTAAATGTCTGGGTCACCCAAATACAGATACCCGGTATTGATTGGCTATTAAGTATTGCTATCATCGCTATTATTTTTACAGTGATTGCCGTCACTGGTTTAGCCAATGCCTACAACATCATTGATGGCTTTAACGGCCTAGCCAGCATGATTGCCATCATTAGCTTATTAGCGATTGGTTATGTCGCCTTTAAAGCCAACGATCCAATCCTTGCCTCCATAGCTCTCATAGTGATTGGTGCTATCAGCGGGTTCTTTATTTGGAACTACCCACGAGGTCTTATTTTTTTAGGAGATGGTGGGGCTTATCTCATTGGCTTTTTAATTGCGACACTATCCATCTTACTAGTCAATCGAAACCCCAGCGTCTCTCCTTGGTTCGCCTTATTGGTCAACGCCTATCCTATTTTTGAAACACTCTTTACGATTTGGCGACGAAAAGTTCATCAAGGCAAAAATCCAGGACTTCCTGATGGGGCACACTTTCATTCGCTAATTTATAGAAGAATGATTCGTTGGGCTGAAGTCAGTGAATCCCAAGCAACTGCCTCATTTGCAAAAAATGCTAGAACCTCACCGTACCTTTGGTTACTGTCCAGCTTAGCTGTTTTTCCTGCGATTATTTGGTGGCAAACCACTTGGATCTTGCAATGCTTTGCGCTATTGTTCTGTGTATCTTATGTCTGGGTTTACGGCGCTATTGTGAAATTCAAGACCCCTAGTTTATTTAAGTTTTTCAAATAACCAATTTCTGGTTAGGTGATTAATTAAGCGCCTACTTTTTTCAGTTGCGGTAAGTTGATTTCTAGCTTCTGAACCGTTCCTAAAAGCTCTACTAAAACCAAAGCTCTCGATAAACCATCCGGTAATGTTTGCAGTTTTTTAAAGAACCCAAACAAACCTTTAAAAGGGCCTTGCGTAATTTCTAGCATCTCGCCTTGTTTAAATAACTCATGCAAAGGCTCTTCTTGAGTACAGCGTTCTTTTAAACAATGGACAACCGCATCAGGAATGGATACAGGCTCTACGCTGGCGCCAAATCTGAGTAGCTGGGCTACCCCTCGAGTGGAGCGTATCGGAAACCAATTACTCGTCACATCCGATAGCTTAATAAAAAGGTATCTCGCAAATAAGGGTTCAGTCACTAACTTAACTTTAGTCGATTGTCTTTTTTGAACTTGGCAAGTCGGCAAGAAGACTTCAAATCCTTGAGCTTGCAGATTCTCTAGAGCCCTAAACTCTTCTCGCACTTTCGTATGAATGACATACCATTTCATAAAACTATTTTTTAAATTAGTTACGATAAGCAACTAAAGCTTTTCGACCCATTGCCCATAAAATACCAAGAAAGATACCGCCCAATAAACCAACGAGTAAGCCAATTAATTTCTTAGGAGATACTGGTCTATCAGATACATAAATCGGAGAAATCAATTTAGCACGACGATTCTCACCAGCAGTAATGAAATCATTTAAATCCATAATCTCATCCGTTAACTGCCTCACCTCATCTCTTGTGGCTAAGTAAGCTGCAGATAAAGCGCTATTAGATTTATCTGCCCGAGCAATCACAGATTTAGATTCCTTCAATTTAGTTTCATAAGCCATTACTTTTTGTTTTGCTTCTTCCAAAAATGGTTCTTTAATAGCTTTCTGAGTCACTCGAATTTTCTCAAAAATACTCTCTAAACATTTCGTCACTTGCTCAACGGAAACATCCTGAATTTTCACCTCAAGAACAGAGTTATTACCCTTCAATTGAGTAGCGTTAATTTTCTTAACCAATATTTCTGACGCATTTGGCTTTCCAGAAAGTGAGCAAGCCTCAATATTAGCCTGATCGTAAATACTCGGCATCTTTAGGCGAGCTATCAGCACCAAAGGATCTTCAATATTGATGCCTAAAGGACTCACATTATTTTTACCAGACCCAGATGCTAATTGAGACATTTGCACTTGCATCGTTCCCTCATAAGAATTTGGAGTTACCCATATATAAGCTACTGCACCCGAAATACCTAAAAAGGTTGTTAACAGAATTGTTTTCCAAGACGCTATAAAGAAATCAAGAATATCTTTAATTGAGATTTCATCTTCTTGTGCTTCATTTAAGAATTGTTCTGACATAGCGTAATCAACCTAATGAGTTTTTATTGAAACATTTCTAATTATTATAACTTTAAGCGGCGCCAAAGCTCCCCGAGTATTTCATGCCAAATCCATCGATTTCTCTGAAAACCTTCATTACTAGGGTAAAAATCAAGGGGATTGAACTGATCTTTCTGATAAAAGCCTGTAGGAGCCTCTATTACTTGCAATCCCTCACTCTCAAAGAATTCTTTGGCTCTGGGCATATGCCAAAAGTGAGTGACTAAATAAATCTGATTAATATGTTCTTTTTTTAATATATTTGCTGAAAATTTTGCATTTTCTTGGGTCGTGGCTGATTGATATTCAATCCACTTAGCTGGAGAGCCCAATTCATGTTGAAGTACTTGAGCCATTAATTGAGCTTCAGGAATATCTTTAACACTCACTCGATCAGGTGCTCCACCTGTTACCAATACTGGTAAGTGAGTTACTTTTGCGAGTCTTGATCCTAATCGCAACCTCTCCATAGTGCTCGCACTAACATCTTGATTTTGGTACTGAGGTACATCTATCGCACCTTTTCTTCTACCACCACCCAAAATAACAATGGCTTGAGCTTTCTTATCTGATTCATGAATACTATTAATGTTTCTGATGCCACTGACACTTTTGATATCACTGAAATTTAAGGGCTCAGGCCAATGCATGAAGTGATCAGCCATGTGTGTTAATTGAATAGCCACAAAATTCGTACTGGTTACCCAAATCATGGCCACAGCCAACAGGACAACTGCTTTTTGAGATTTCTTGTAATTGTTAAGACAGATAAATGCTAAAACAATTAAAACAATCCAAATACCTGGCGGCATCAAAAGCTCAGCAATTAGATTCCTTAATGCCCAGGTAATCGACCAGGTGGCCATGATGAATATTTGGTCTTAGTTATAGTTTTGGTTTTAGATTGGTATTAACTTAAGTATTTATTGCTGTCAGTTTTAATTACCGGCCACGATCGACATGACTGCCATCCGTACGGCAATACCGAAGGTTACTTGTTTTAGGATGACGGCTTGCGGGCCATCAGCTACTTCGGAATCAATTTCGACCCCGCGGTTCATGGGGCCTGGGTGCATCACGATGGCATCAGGTTTAGCTAGCTTGAGTCTTTCAGGAGTTAACCCCCATTGCTTATAGAACTCATCACCTTCAGGAACCTGCCCTGCTTCCATACGTTCTTTTTGGATTCTGAGAGTCATCACCACATCAACACCTTTTAGACCTTCTTCGATGTTGTTGTAGATTTTGACGCCCATCATATTGAGATCTTTAGGCAATAAACTCTCTGGACCAATCGCCCGGATCTCTGGGCAACCCAAAGTCGTTAGCGCATGAATATTCGACTTAGCCACACGACTATGAACAATGTCGCCAATGATGGCCACTTTAATCTTGGTGAAGTCTTGCTTGAAGTGAAGCATGGTGTACATATCGAGTAAACCTTGCGTCGGGTGTTGGTTGGTACCATCACCCGCATTAATTACGTGCACATGCGACGGTAAATGAGCCGCTACTTCTACTGCAGCACCCGTTGTTTTATGACGCACCACAAAGATATCTGCTTGCATCGCCACCAAATTATCAATGGTATCTAAAAGTGTTTCACCTTTAGCCGTCGATGAAGTTTGGATATCTAAATTGATAACATCTGCTGATAGACGTTTAGCAGCGATCTCAAAAGTTGTTCTCGTTCTTGTGGAATTTTCGAAGAAGAGATTGAAAACATTTTTTCCGCGAAGAAGAGGTACTTTTTTTACTTCACGATCAGACTCACTAACCGCTACGAACTGCTTGGCTGTATCTAAGATATGAAGGATATGTTCTTTAGATAATCCCTCTAAGGTGAGTAAATGAGTGAGCTCACCTTGTTCATTGAGCTGGAGTTGGCTGGCAGTCTTAGCAGTCTTTGTCATCTTAGGTGGATATTTTAGTCTTTTCTGGCTCTATTTTTTATTATTTTCTTTGGTTTTTTCTTTAACTTTTTCTTTGATTCTTTTTGGTTTTCTGGATTCTTTATTTGGCTTCCGTTGTGAACAGGAATTTGCCATCATCTGCCTGATCTAAAACCAAAATTTGGTCATCAGCCACATTGACCTTGGCGCCTTTGAAAGTCGCATCGACGGGTAACTGTCTTCTATGACGATCAGCCAATACCGCCAAATCCACTTTAGAGGGTCTACCGTAATCAAATAACTCATTAAGGGCTGCTCGAACAGTTCTACCCGTATCCAAGACATCATCAACCAAAATAATGTGAGCCCCCTCCACATCAAATGGGAGCTTAGTGGCCATACCTTCAGCACTATTAAAAGCTTTTACACCTTTGTCAGCGTAATCATCACGGTGGAATGAGACATTAATGACACCATAAGCTAGCAGGTTTAAATCTTTAGCCAAACGTTCAGCTACCCAAGCACCACCGCTAGCCAAACCGGCTAATTGAAAGTTGTCACCCAAACTTTTCTGTTTTTTTAATTGATTGAGCAGAGCTTGATACAAGTCTTCTGCTTGAGGCATATTGGTCGTCATAAAAGAACTCATCGTTTTATCTTTATTTGGTAGATTAGTTTAGATCCGTTACAACCCATTATCTTGCATTGTTAATTTAAGTCTTTTTATTTTTTAAACAAAAGGTCACGCCAACTAACAAAATCAATTCCAGAACGCTCAAAACTTTCGTCGCCCCCATAGATTAATCTCAACTTAGCAGCCTCATCACCAGCAAATTGACCAGATTTTTTGCCTAATTTTACATAGTCGCTAGTTACTGTAGCACCTGATTTAATTTCTATAGTTTGTAATTTCTGAATAATCTGCTCTTCTTTTTTTTCTGTTATTTCATACACAAGATCTGCCTCAACACCATTACTATCTCGCCAAAAATGAATATCAGCGGAGTTACCTTGGTTATAAAAATTTTTCAAATGCTCAATAACAATATATGTCTCAAATAAGGCTCCGCGCATCGGGTGAATGTTTAGCATCTCCTTATCCCTAATACCTAATAGCCAAGCAGCCAACCCTGTATCAACAAAATACAATTTAGGAGACTTAACTAAACGTTTACCAAAATTACGATGATAAGGAGTTAGCAAATAAATTAAATCACTTGTCTCCAAGATAGATAGCCAAGCACTTCCTCTTGAAGCTGAAATGCCAGCCTCACTGGCTAATGCACTTATATTTAACAACTGCCCTGTTCTCGCTGCACATAATTTAATAAATCTTTGAAACACTCCAACATCGTGCACATTAATTAATTGCCTAACATCTCTTTCAATATAGGTCGTCATGTAACTAGCGAACCAATCTTGATGAGATACCGTACTTTCTAAATTATTTTTATGTGTCGTGTAGATAGCAGGATAGCCACCTCTTAAAAGATGTTCATCTAAATTGACACCTTCCTTAAACAAGCTTTTTATCTCAGGCCACTGCAAAGGTAACAAACGACTCATACCAATACGCCCGGCTAAAGACTGACTAATGCCAGCTAATAAACTAAATTGCTGAGACCCTGTTACAACAAATCTTCCAGGTCGTCTATCTTGATCAACCATTCCTTGTAAATAAGAAAATAAGTCTGGCCAACGTTGTGCCTCATCGAAAATAGCACCGTCTTCGAATCTTTTCAAAAATCCCCTAGGGTCCTCAAAAGCAAATGCTCTCTCATCAGGCTCCTCCAAGCTCACATAAGGCTTATCCCCAAATAATTCTCTGACCAACGTAGTTTTGCCTGATTGTCTTGGCCCGGTCACTCCCAAAATTGGGAATGTTTTGGAAAGTCGTAATAAGGTAGGGGTGATATTTCTATAAATCATGAGGATATTTTACCTTAATTTTTATGTAAATACACTTTTTAAAAGTGTATTTACATAAAAATATTAAAAAAATACTTATAAATCAATGTATTTAATAAATTAAACCTCTAAATACTGCTGCAGAATTAGCTGCGCTGCCAATGCATCATTGCCACCATCAACCGATACAGAGGTATAGCGCTCATCCACCCAAACCACTTGTTTTTGAAATCTCCCATTTAACTGATTACCAAAGCGCTTAGCTTTATGGGTCATGTCATGTTCAGCACCATCAGGATGTTTGGGCAAACCTACGATCAATATTTTTGGCTGCCACTCTTGAATGAGTTGCTCAATGGCTTTCCAACGTTCATCCTGATTTTTTTGCTGGATGATGGTGAGTGGCTCAGCTGTTTTGGTGATCGTATTGCCTACAGCCACTCCAATGCGCTTCTCACCATAATCGAACGCCAATAGTGTTTGAGTTGCTGTCATTAAGCGTGCCCAGCCTCACTAGATAAGAAACTAGCATCAATACCTAACAAAGCTAAAACTTTGTCATATTTATCTTCATTTGGGGTTTCAAAAATAATTTGAGCCATCTCATCGGTAGGCGCCTGAATATTCAACCAACCATTGCGGGAAATTTCATCTTCCAACTGGCCAGCACTCCAACCTGCATAACCCAAAGTCATTAAAAATCGTTCAGGACCATTTCCAGAAGCTACCGCTTCTAAGACATCTTTGGATGTGGTCATAGCTAAACCACCAGGAACTTTTAGAGAAGAACTGTAATCTGTTGATGCTTTTTGCTCATGCAATACAAAACCTCGATCGGTTTGTACAGGACCGCCAAAATAAACCGGTTTTTTGGCCAAAGGCTGAATCTCTAGCTGAAGATCAATTTTGTCAAAAACATTGGCCAAATCAACATCAGTCGGTCGATTAATCACCAAACCCATGGCGCCGTTATCGGTATGGTCACATAAATAGACCACTGTGCCAGCAAAAGTGTCATCCACCATGCCTGGCATCGCAATTAAAAATTGATTCGCTAAGTGTTTAGCATCGTCATGTTGAGTCATGCCTAAATTTTATCTGATTAAAGAAAAAAGCTAATTAAGAATTAAGCGATAGAGAGCGGGAAAATTAAGATATATTTTTCTTCAATTATTTTTTTGAAGGAATCAGAAATTTCAGAGAAAAGAACCAAATCAACCCTATATGGCAAATCTGACTCTGAGAACTCTTCAGCCAAAGCCGCCAATTTTTCTTGCCCAACTTCTAAAGAGTCTTTAATGAGCAAATCGAGATCTGAAAACTTCTTAGGCTGTCCGCTAACTCGAGAGCCAAATGCAAAGACTTGCTGGTAAATCAAATTGTTATTCAAGATATTTTGAATAATTGTCCACTCACTCTCGCTAACCAAAAGTTCTTTAGGCTTCAATTACTTTGATCTCTGGGTTAATTTCTCAAAAAGAAATTGTGCTTCTTTTAAAAATTGAGGAATGAATGTCACAACCTTTTCAGCAACTTCTTGGTCATATGTGTGGCTTGTCCTAGCTCTTTGATCTCGATAAACTCGCCAAATGGGCCAATCACCCAATAATAAACCTTGCTCATTAGCTGTTCTAATCAAGGTCTGAAAATCCATCTGATCAACTTCATCCGGATTAGCGCTCGTCATCTCAAGATATCTTTTTAACATCTTATGAGACAACTCATAGGTAAATTCAAAACGCTGGATTAAGCCATCACGTATTTGATCATCCGTTGTGTCAAGCTGAAAACGCAACAAACCACTTTCCAATTTTGATATAGCTTTTTGCAAAGAACTCAAATCAAGAATAGTCATGGCATTTGGATATTTGAATGAATGTTTTATTGTCACATATCTTTGCTTAATCAATACATATTTCCACTAAGGCAAATACCATTTATTAAGATGTTATTGACTATATTACTAGTAATAGCTCTATACAATAGCGTTAAAGGATATTTAACCATATGACAACTCTCTCAGGCTTAGTCTGGCTACGACGTGATTTAAGGCTTCACGATCACCATGCCTTGCGTATGGCACTCAAAACTTGCCAACAAGTCTGGGTAGCTTTTGTTTTTGATACGGACATCCTGTCTCATTTGTTAGAACGCGGTCTTACTAAAGATCGCCGTATTGATTTTATTTGGCAGTCTCTTCAAGAAATCGATACCGAGCTTCGTAGCAAAGGCGGTGGTCTGATTGTTCGCCATGGCAAACCCACTGAGATTATTCCTCGATTAGCCATCGATTTAGGTGTTCATCATGTATTTACGAATAAAGACTATGAACCAGCTGCTATTGAACGCGATAGCCAAGTATCCCTTGCTTTAGAAGAACGTGATATTGGTTTTCATAGTTACAAAGATCATGTCATTTTTGAAAATAAAGAAGTACTCACAGGACAAGGCGGGGTCTTTTCTGTTTTCACGCCCTATAAGAATGCCTGGCTTAAAAAATTAGAGGCTTCCGACCTGGATGCACATGCCGTCGATTTAGACCATGGCAAATTCTCACCTATTCCCAAAGCCTTAGACATCCCTTTCCCGTCACTAGCATCCATGGGGTTCGAGTCCACTGGAATTGAGTCTTATTTACCTGCAGGCATGTCCGGTGCCTCTGAGTTTTTTGAACACTTCTTAGAGCGTATTGACCACTATCACGCAACCCGAGACTTTCCTGCAGTTAAAGGCCCTAGTTACTTATCGGTTCATTCGCGTTTTGGTACGATTTCTATTCGAGCCTTGGTGCGTGAGGCACATACTCGTATGTTAGCCGGCAGTATGGGAGCAACTATTTGGTTATCAGAACTCATCTGGCGTGATTTTTATTTCATGATTTTGAGTAATCACCCACGCTTAGCACCTTTGGCATTAAGTTCAAAAAATAAGTCTTTACTTCATGGCACGATGGGTCATGAATCTTTTAAACCAGATTATGACAAAATCGTTTGGGAAAGTGGCCCTAAAGCACAAAAACTATTTAAAGCTTGGTGCGAAGGAAAAACTGGCTACCCTTTAGTTGATGCAGCGATGCATCAACTCAATCAAAGCGGTTATATGCATAACCGCTTACGTATGGTGGTTGCTAGTTTCTTAGTGAAAGACTTAGGGATTAATTGGCGTTGGGGTGAACAATACTTTGCTGATCATTTAAATGATTTTGATTTCGCAGCTAATAATGGTGGATGGCAATGGGCTTCATCTAGCGGTTGTGATGCCCAACCTTATTTCCGCATCTTCAACCCCATCACTCAATCAGAGAAATTTGATGCGGAAGGTAAATTCATTAAAAAGTATTTGCCTCAATTGGCGAAACTATCCAAGAAAACAATACATGCACCTTGGTTAGCGGGTGATATTGAATTAGATATCGCAGGTATTCGTTTGGGACGAGATTATCCTCATCCAATTATTCAGCACGATGAAGCCAGAAAAAATACTTTGATTCGTTATGCGGTCGTGAAAAAAGAGTAATTCTTTGAATAATTACTGCCACAAAAATTATTTATCTTCTAAATAATTTAAAACGTGGGTAATATTTGACAATTTTCCATCAAGAAATTCTGTTACTTGATCATTTGTAGCTTCAGCGAACTCAATATCAAACACAGCGCTCGCAGGAACAAAATACCCAATAAGCTCTTCACGGCTAGAAATGGCTACTGGCTGATTTCCAATCTTTGCAATTAATTGATGCACATCCGCTAGCTCTGATAAATCAAATGTTAGAGTGGTTAACGCAGTATTCATATCAGCTACTTTTCAAAATTAGACTCTAATTTTATAAACCTACTGGTTTTTGTAATCCTGGTACCTGCATAAATTCGGGCTTTTTACCCAAAGACATCGCCGTTAACTTACCACCCCATACGCAACCCGTATCAAGACCTACCGCATTTTTTTTCTTTAGTAAGCCCAAAGTAGACCAATGACCAAATATCACTTTGGCATCTTGAGTTTTGCGATTAGGCACATTGAACCAGGGCATATAACCGCGTGGCGCATCCCCAGCACCTTCTTTACTCTCAAACTCCATCACACCTTTAGCTGTGCAAAAACGTAAACGCGTAAATGAATTAATAATGACTCTTAGGCGCTCCGTGCCTTTGAGTTTGTCATTCCATTGGTTGGGTGTATTGCCATACATTTCCACTAATGATTTAGCATAATTCTTATGACGCAATACTTTTTCTAGTTCATGGGCCAATTCTAAGGTTTTAGTAATGTCCCATTGCGGCAAGATGCCTGCATGCACAAATAAAGTATTAAAGTTTTTCTGACCGCTATACAAAGTCATTGGGCGATGTCTTAACCAATCAATCAATTCTCTTCGATCAGGTGCTTTTAAGATGTCATCCAAAGTATCCAAAGATTTAGGTCCTCGAATACCTGCATCACGAGCCAATAAATGCAAATCGTGATTACCTAAGACACACTCAGCCTTACCAGCTTCTTGCAAAGCTTTGAGTGTTCGCAATGCACCTAATGAATCCGGTCCGCGATTAACCAAATCACCTACACAAATGATCTTGGCATCTTTAGGTAATTTTTTAATAAGTTGCTTAAGTTGTTGTCCACAACCCTGCACATCCCCAATCGCGAATATCTTATCCATGAGCTCAGTTTAAGACACCATTGCTGCAAAAGATTTTTCTGCGGCTATAAACATAGCATCTAACACCGCATCATCATGCGCCAAAGAAATAAACCCTGCCTCATAAGCAGAAGGCGCTAAATATACGCCGTTATCTAACATTAAGTGGAAGAAGCGCTTGAAAGCTTCAATATCACTGGCAGTCACATCCGCATAAGAAGTAGGAACCGCTTTGGCAAAGTACAGGCCAAACATACCACCCACGCTATCGACGGAGAAGGTCACGCCTGATTGCTTAGCTCTCACTTCTAAACCCGTCACAAATTTCTTTGTGTGGTTGCTTAAGTTTTCGTAAAAACCAGGTCTCGTAATAATGTCTAAATTAGCTAACCCCGCAGCGACTGCCAATGGATTACCAGATAGCGTGCCAGCTTGATAAACATTACCCAATGGCGCTAATTTATTCATAATATCTGTGCGACCACCGAAAGCAGCCATCGGCATACCACCACCCATGACCTTACCTAAGCAAGTTAAATCAGGTTTGATGCCATGTAAGCTTTGTGCACCACCTAAAGCAACTCTAAAACCCGTCATAACTTCGTCATAAATCAACACAGCGCCATCTTGAGTCGTTAAATCTCTCATTGCTTTCACAAACTCGCTACTCGGCTGAATCAAATTCATATTGCCAGCAATGGGCTCTACAATCACGGCTGCAATCTTGCCAGCGTGCTGTTTAAAGGCCAACTGAAGTGCTTCCACATCGTTATAAGGTAGAACCAAGGTGTGCTTTATCAAGTCTTGTGGCACACCACCTGAAGAAGGGGCATTCTGAGTATTGTCAGCGAAGGTCAACATGCCTGAGCCTGCTTTAACCAATAAGCTATCTGCATGACCGTGATAACAACCTTCAAATTTCACAATCAAGTCACGCCCTGTAAAACCACGTGCTAAACGCAAAGCGCTCATGGTCGCTTCCGTACCACTTGATACCAAACGAATCTGTTCAATGCTAGGCACTAACTGACAAATCCGCTCAGCCATTACTACTTCGCCTTCTGTTGGCGCACCAAAACTGAAGCTATGAGCAGCAGCTTCTTGCACCGCTTTCACAACTTCAGGGTGTGCATGCCCCACAATCATCGGCCCCCAAGAACCAATACAGTCGATATAACGTTTACCATCAGCATCCCAAAAATAAGCCCCTTGCGCGCGTGTTACAAAACGAGGTACACCCCCAACTTGGCGAAATGCACGCACAGGAGAGTTCACACCACCCGGTGTGGTTTTTTGGGCTCTTAGGAATAGTTCTTCGTTTTTACTCATTTCAATAACTTTATCGGAATCTCTAAAAATACGGTTTCAAAAACTTCAAAGCCACCCGAAGGTGGCTTGTTATGTTTTGATGACTTAGATGACAGTCATCTCAAAATCTTCTTTACGCGCACCACACTCTGGACAAGTCCAGTTCATCGGTACATCTTTCCACAATGTACCTGGGGCAATACCTTCCTCAGGCAAACCAGCCTCTTCTTCGTAGACCCAGCCACAAATCAAACACATATAAGTTTTAAATTCCATGATCTCTTTCCTATTTTCCCTATATTCTACTAGGGCTCAAGAAATAAGAAGAATTTTTAGATAGTAACTCTTTGAGATAGTTTGAGTTAAGTCAAGCGCGGTAACCAATACTCGCCGATAGACACTAAATTCGATGGCAAATATCGATCCACAAAAGTCATTAAGGTAATAGCGCCAATCATCATGCCACCCAGCATTTTTGTTTGTCGGTGCAGCACATCTGAAATCTTTTTATCTAATCTAGCCTCCAAGCAAGCAATATCCAACTTAGTTACATAGTCAGATGAATCATGACAATTCCTCAAGCCATCAGAAATAGCTTTTGCTTGGGCCTCAGGCATACCTTTATCTTGTAGCGTCTTGAGGAATGTGTATGTATCAAAATTTGTCATTGAATTCTCACGCAGTTATTTACAAATTTTATAAATAATTGCCAGTCAAATCAAATCGATAAAAATGATTACTTATATCCTTACACTAAACAATGCCATCAAGCCTTCTATTCTGGCTTTCTCATATCAAATCTAAATAAACGGCACTCCAAGGGGCCGTTATATAGAGGTGTGCGTTTAGATTCTTTCATGCGCAACTGCCCAGGCAAACCCATATCAGCGGTTAATACATCAACTTGCCAACCACCAAAGTTATCTTTGAGGTGTTTACCAAACTGATTTAAAAACTCCATGAACTCTGGAGAGTTATTGTTCTTTGGCAATGCATCTCTAGCGCCGCGTCCCTTGATCTCTAAACGCTCACCATAAGGCGGGTTAAATAACATCACGCCCGGTTCAGCAAATGGTGATTTAGCTACTAAGGCATCAATTTGTCGCACATTGGATAACACACCCGATTGAGCGGGCAAACCAGCACGCTTCCAATTATTTTTAACAATGGTGATCATGTTCTCATTAATGTCACATGCAGCCATTTTGAGTTTATTGGCATTAGCCAATCCAGCTTCAATATTTTTCTTAGCCACATCACATAAACCTTGCCATTGCTTTTTAAGGTCTGGCGTATTAAACGGTTTGAGTCGTTGAAAACCAAATCCCTGATCCGCTCCGACTAAATCAACACGTGTTGGACGATAGCGCATAAATTTGGTTTGCGGATTGCTAACCTCAGATTTCTCCGCTTTAGGAGAAGCCTCTACTGCCTTTTCAGGAGTAGCATTTAATAAGCCTGCACGAATAGATCCTGATGGAATACCTAAACCACGATAAGCAGCTTCAATTAAAAAAGTACCACTACCGCACATAGGATCGAACAATGGTCGCTCAGGCGTCCAACCCGTTAAAGCCAAAATACCAGCCGCTAAATTTTCTTTTAGTGGTGCAGCACCTTTATCGTCACGCCAACCCCGTTTAAATAGTGATTGGCCACTAGTATCCAAGTAAACCGTTGCATGCGTCGCTGTCAAATGCGCTTGCACACGCACATCGGGCAACTCCGTATCAATACTTGGGCGTGCACCTTTAACTTCTCTTAATCGATCACAAACCGCATCTTTAATTCTGAGGGTTACGAAATTTAAACTAGTCAGAGGTGAGCGATGTGCCGTTAAATCTACACGCATGGTTTGATCAGGTGTAATCCAATCTTCCCAAGATAAAGAACGTACAGCTTTATAAACATCATCTTCTTTGCGATAAGTGACATGCGTCATTTGCAGCAAGCAACGACTAGCAATACGAGAATGTAAGTTAATCGCTAAAGCAACCGCCATTGGCCCCGCCACACCTAAACCACCGGTATTGTTTAAAGGCGGAGGATCAATCACCCAAGCACCCAAAGCTTTTACTTCAGGTCGTTCAGCAATTTCTTTTAACTCATCAGCTAAAGGAATTTCTAGTCCACGTGGACAAACAATAAAAAATTTCATCGTAAAACCTCTTAAAGGTAACTGGTTAGAAAGGTTTTACAACCACAAGAATACTAATGATCAAAAAGATCACCACTGGTAATTCGTTAAACCAACGAAACCAAATATGTGAGCGTTTATTTTGACCAGCTTTAAATTTTTTCAATATCGAACCACAAGCATGGTGATAACCTAACAATACAAATACCAATGCTAGCTTGTTATGCATCCACAATGAATTAGGGCCTTGACCAATACCGTAGTACAACCAAAGTATTAAACCTAAGATGAGTGCCGGCACCATCAAAATCGTCATAAAACGGTATAAACGATGAGCCATCCCCAGAAGGCGTTCTAAAGCTTGGGGGTTAGTCTCTTGAGCGAGATTAACAAAGATGCGCGGCAAATAGAATAAACCCGCAAACCAGGAAGCCACAAACAAAATATGTAAGGCTTTCACATAAAGGTAACTATTACCCAAATTTAAACTTAATGTTTCACTCATCTCAACCATCCCTTTAGGTTTGAATGGAACTGTATTTTTAGATCCATGCTCCTCATCATTCATGCTGAATGATGAGGCTATTACTTATTGCCAACATTAACTGCTAATTAAGTCCTAACTTCGCCCTGACCAAACACGATGTATTTCATAGAAGTTAAACCCTCTAAGCCCACAGGGCCACGAGCGTGCAACTTATCATTTGAAATACCAATTTCAGCGCCTAAGCCATACTCAAAACCATCGGCAAAGCGAGAGCTAGCATTGATCATCACACTCGCGCTATCCACTTCTCTTAAGAAACGCATACCAGCTGAATAGTCTTCAGTAATGATGCAATCTGTATGGTGGCTACCATAGTGATTGATATGTTCCATGGCTTCATCCATATCTTTCACTAACTTAATAGACAAAATAGGAGCCAAATACTCTGTGGACCAATCTTCTTCTGTAGCATCAACTAAATTTTTAATACCTGCCGCTTCCAAAGCTTGTTTCGTTTTTTTGCAAACTCGCAACTCCACGCCTTTGTGTTGATAAATTTTGCACAAAGGTAATAAAGAATCTTTAACCGCTGCTTCGTGTACCAACAAAGTTTCCATGGTGTTACATGGGGCGTAGCGCTGTGTCTTGGCGTTATCACAAACCTTAATAGCTTTAGCAGAATCAGCCAACACATCGATATAGGTGTGACAAATACCATCCAAGTGTTTAATCATTGGCACGCGAGCTTCAGCCATTAAACGCTCAATTAAGCTCTTGCCACCACGAGGTACGATCACATCGATGTATTCGTTCATGGTGATCATAGCACCCACGGCTGCGCGATCAGTCGTCTCAACAACCTGCACGGCTTCCGCAGGCAAACCAGCAGCTGCCAAACTTTCTTGAATCAATTTAGCCAAAGCAGTGTTCGAGTCAATTGCCTCAGAACCACCACGCAAAATCGTGGCATTACCTGACTTTAAACAAAGTGCAGCTGCATCAATCGTCACATTAGGACGAGATTCATAGATGATGCCAATGACACCCAATGGCACACGCATTTGCCCCACACGAATACCTGATGGCATCGTTCTAATATTGGTCATTTCACCAATAGGATCAGCAAGCTTAGCAATTTGCTCTAAACCTTCTGCCATAGTGGCAATGGTTTTATCCGTTAGCGTTAAACGATCAATAAAAGCGGCATCTTGGCCATTCGCTTTAGCGCGTTCCACATCTTTGGCATTAGTAACTTTTAAGCTTTCAGCGTTTTTTCTAACTAAATCAGCCAAATGAAGTAAAGCCTGATTTTTGGCAGCGGTGTTGGCACGAGCCATCGCACGAGAAGCATTCCTCGCTTTTTGCCCAATTGCCTTCATCAAGGCAACGGCATCCGTATTGGTGGTGTTTTGATTACTCATAGGCCTTACTTTAAAGGAAATATCACTTTTTATTAAATCACTGATTAAGCTGCCACCAACTCTTGAAATACTCTCACTCTCGGCGCTATCTTTTTAGCCAGTGTTCGTTGCGCAATTCGAATATCGTACTCAGACTGTAAGTTGATCCAAAACCTTGGATCCATTCCAAAAAACAAACCTAAACGCAATGCTGTATCTGCCGTAATCGGGCGATGTCCGTGCACAATTTCACTAATGCGGCTAGGGGGCACATCAATATCAGCCGCTAATTGACGAGCCGTAATCTCCATAGGCCTCATAAAATCCTCTAATAAGATTTCGCCTGGATGAATTTCATCTAATAATTTGGTCATACTACCCCTCTCACACCTTTAGTGGTAATCCACTATCTCAACCTGATAAACACCATCTAGTTTCCAAATAAAACAAATGCGCCATTGATCATTAATACGAATACTATGCTGACCTTTACGGTCTTTCTTTAATGGCTCCAAATGATTACCTGGAGGAATTTTTAAATCTTCCAATCTTGTTGCTGCATGTAATTGCAATAACTTTCGCCTAGCCACCCTCTCGATATTTTTAAAACGCGCTACAGATTTACTCAAAAAAAGAGCTTGCGTATCAGAACATAAGAAAGAATGGATCATGAGATATATTATTCCGGATAACAGATTCTGTCAAACAGAATTTAAAGTTGTTTAAACGAACAACCGTCCCAACATCCTAAGACCATCCCAAGGGTCGCCTGGTAGTTTTTCAAGGATAGGCCCAGATCCCTTCTGAATCTGTAAACCCTTCGATTGTTTATCCAAGCCACTAACCACCATTAAAGCTTTGGTTAAACGGTCGGCACTTAATCGCTGCAATGCTTGTGGAATGAGTTTTTCTTTATTGCCCCAAATACGGTTGACTTTCATAAGCATCTGCAAGTTATCCCCACGGTCGACTGCCTGGCGTAAACGATTTAATAGACGCACCTCTTCGGTAACAGTCCATAAAATCAACACCAAAGCTTCACCCTCACCTTGCAAGCCATCAACCATACGATTAAATCTTGCTAAATCACCCGCTAATAAAGATTCGGTTAATTGGAATACATCGTAACGCGCCACATTTAAAACCGCATCTCGAATATTCTCTTCCGTGAGATCACCTTCTGGATATAGAAGGCCTAGCTTTTGTATCTCTTGATGAGCCGCAATCAAATTACCCTCTACCTGATTGGCCATGAACTGCAAAGCACGCTGACCAGGCTCACCAGCTTCAACCTGTTGTTTTTGTCTTTTTAGACGCTGCGCAATCCAACCTGGCAAATAACCACGCTCAATTGGATCAATACGTACTGCCGTACCCGCTTCATCCAAAGCTGTAAACCAAGCTGATTTTTGCGTCTGAAAATCTACCCTCGGTAAAAATAAACAAGTCACTGTATCAACAGGCTCTTTTGCTTTTTTTTGAGCAGCTACCTGAGAACAAAATTGTTTAATCGCATCAGCACCGTCACGCCCAGGTTTACCTGTTGGTATACGCAACTCCACATAACGCTTATCGCCAAACAAGGACATCGTTTGACCAGCATTCATGAGTGCTGACCAATCAAAACCTTTTTCATACACCATGACTTCACGCTCAGTATGACCATGAGCTACCACCATGGCGCGCAATTGATCTTGCAATTCCATCACCAACAAAGGTTCATCACCCGTTAAAACATAAAGGGGTTCTGGGCCATTTTTCTTAGCCTGCGCTAAATGCGCTTCAAAAGCATCTGCTTTTAGCATCTTACTTCGCTGGTGGTGTTGGGTTTGCTACTGGAGGGATGATTGAAGACCCTGAGGACGATTCGGCAGGAAGCTTCTTAATAGAAGCTAAGCGACGCATTAACTGAACAACGATATCCGTACGCATATTCGCCACATAATCGTTCACTTGCTGATCAAAGGCTTGAATATTTGATTGGTTAAATTCGAGATCGCGCATTTGATAGATATCAGACTCAGGCATGATTTCAATACCTGTAACCGGATCAAAAGTTCTAAAAACAATTCTAGAGATAATGCGATAAGAGGTAATTTGACCAGCCGTGTTGTAAGCAAGCACTTGTTTCGCATTTTGCTCACTCATGATCTCTAAAACAAGATCAGACTCTTTAGCTGCTTCAACCACCTGAATATCATTAACATTAAGCACCATCACCATCATGTTTTTGAGTTCAGGGGTCAAGGTACCGCTAATCAAAATCTTTTTATACGGCAGCTCGATTTTGCCGCGAATACGCCAACCGCAAGCGCCCAAACTAGCACTTAAGCCAAAAGCTACTGACAACATAGCCAAACCACCCAACCAATGACGCCTGGTCATTGATGTCGCTGGCAACTGGTTGTTTGAATGTTGAGTCATAAGAGCTTTAAATATGATTTTTATTACTGTAAGCGATTTAGCCTATTTTGATCCAATTAAGCCACAATATTTACCAAACGGCCTGGCACCACGATAATTTTCTTAGGTGCAGCACCATTTAAGGCTTTAACAGCGGCATCACTTGCCACAGCCAAAGATTCAATCGTTGCTTTATCGGCATCAGCAGGCACAACCACTTGGCCACGTAACTTACCGTTCACCTGAACCATCAGGGTAATTTCATTTTGAACCAGAGCAGACTCATCCACTTCTGGCCATGGAGCATCTAACAACTCGCCAAACTGCGCCACGTAGCCAGCCGACTGCCACAAAGTAAACGTAATATGTGGCACCACCGGGTAAAGAACCCGCAACAAAATACCAAAAGTTTCACGGCGCACTTCAGGACTAACTGTTTTTGCCTGTTCTACTGCATTTAACATCTTCATTGCTGCAGAAACAACCGTGTTGTACTGTTTGCGTTGATAGTCAAAGTTGGCTTGCTTTAATACACCATGTAACTCTAAACGTAGCGCTTGATCTGCTTCAGACAATTGTGTTGGCAAAGTATGTGCCGCCTGCCCAACCTCTTGCGCATGCGTTGCACCAAATACCCAAAGACGACGCAAGAAACGTGAAGCACCTTCTACGCCAGAACTAGACCACTCTAATTGCTGCTCTGGAGGCGCGGCAAACATCGTAAACAAACGAGCGGTATCAGCACCGTATTGATCAATCAATGATTGAGGGTCAATACCGTTGTTTTTACTCTTAGCCATTTTCTCCACGCCACCAATCTCAACTTTGGCGCCCGTGGTTTTGTGTTTGGCTGATAGAGGACGACCTTTATCATCTGTTTCCACCACAACATCATCAGGATTAACCCAAGTCTTACGACCATTAGGTTCATCGATGTAATAGGTGTCATTCAAGACCATACCTTGCGTGAGCAAGTTACTAAATGGCTCATCAAACTTCACCAAACCTAAATCACGCATCACCTTGGTCCAGAAGCGCGCATATAACAAGTGAAGAATCGCGTGCTCAATACCACCGATGTACTGATCCATTGGCATCCAGTAATCATTACGCGTATCGACCATGCTATTTGCATCAGGGCCTGTATAGCGCATGAAATACCAACTGGAATCCACAAAAGTATCCATAGTGTCTGTTTCACGGCGAGCAGGTTTGCCACACTTAGGGCATGTGCATACCAAGAAATCTTCGCGCTTATTTAGTGGATTACCTGAGCCATCTGGTACACAATCTTCTGGCAACACTACTGGCAAATCTTTTTCAGGAACAGGCACTTCACCACAGCTAGCGCAATGAATGATCGGAATCGGTGTCCCCCAGTAACGTTGACGAGAAACGCCCCAGTCACGTAAACGATAGGTTGTTTTCTTCTCACCTAAGGATTTAGCCGCGATATCGGTAGCAACTGCATCAACCGCTTGCGCGTGAGACAAACCATCATATTTGCCGCTATGAACGGCCACTACTTTTTCTTTATCGGCATACCACTCTTGCCACTTGGTCGCATCAAATGTTTCACCAACAATGCTCATCACTTGTTTAATCGTGATGTTGTATTTCAAGGCAAAAGCAAAGTCGCGCTCATCATGCGCCGGCACACCCATCACAGCGCCATCGCCATAAGTCATCAATACATAGTTACCCACCCACACTTCAACAGCTTCACCAGTCAAAGGATGAGTCACTTTTAACCCAGTTGGCATGCCCTCTTTTTCTTGAGTCGCCAAATCTGCCTCAATCACACTACCTTGCTTACATTTCTCAATGAAAGCCGCCAAAGCAGGATTGGTCTTAGCCGCGTGAGAAGCTAATGGATGCTCAGCAGCAACCGCGCAGAATGTAACCCCCATGATGGTGTCAGCACGTGTTGTGAACACATACATCTTGCCATCTTGAATCAAACTGCCAGTATCGTCTTTAATGTCATGTGTAAAAGCAAAGCGCACGCCAAAACTCTTACCAATCCAGTTTTGCTGCATGAGCTTCACACGCTCAGGCCAACCTAAACCTTCTAAACCACTTAATAACTCTTCAGCATAAGCTGTGATGTTCAAGTAGTAGCCAGGGATTTCACGCTTTTCCACCAAAGCGCCTGAACGCCAACCGCGTCCATCAATTACTTGTTCATTAGCTAATACTGTTTGATCGATGGGATCCCAGTTCACTACCTGAGTTTTACGATAAGCAATACCCTTTTCCAACATCTTTAAAAAGAGCCATTGGTTCCAACGGTAGTAATCAGGTTTGCAAGTAGCAACTTCACGAGACCAATCAATCGCTAGACCCATCGCATCCATCTGCTTTTTCATATAAGCGATGTTGTCGTAAGTCCAAGCAGCCGGCGGAACATTGTTATTCAACGCAGCATTTTCAGCGGGCATACCAAACGCATCCCAACCCATCGGCATCAATACGTTATAGCCTTGCATACGCAACTGACGTGTCATCACATCATTGATGGTGTAGTTGCGTACATGACCCATATGTAACTTACCGGATGGGTAAGGCAACATGGAACATGCATAGTATTTTTTCTTTAACTGCCCCTTCTGATCTTTAGCATGTTCATGAACACGATAAACATCACCTGCCTTCCACTGCGCATTCGCAGCAGACTCAATGGCACGGTGATCATATTCTTTACTTGGGGCTGTAACTTCTGAACTCAAAACAAATACCTTTAATTCTTAAATAAACGCTGAACTTAATTTTTTCTAGAATGGATAGATCTATTTAGATTTTGATATTTTTCAAATCCAACACATCTTGCATATCAAATAAGCCTTTGGTTTGCTTAGCCAAGAAACGACCGGCTCTAACAGAGCCTTGGGCATAAGACATACGACTTGCTGATTTATGAGTGACCTCTATACGCTCACCATCACCACAGAACATCACTGTGTGATCACCCACAATATCGCCACCACGAATAGTCGCAAAACCAATCGTACCTTCTTCACGAGGGCCTGTATGACCTTCACGCGCATACACAGCGCAATCATTTAGATTCTTACCTAAAGCTTTGGCAATCACCTCACCCATCCCTAAAGCGGTACCTGACGGGGCATCTACTTTATGTTTATGGTGAGCTTCCACAATCTCAATGTCATAACCCTGATTCAAAATCTTTGCAGCCACTTCTAATAATTTAAATGTGGCATTAACACCCACGCTCATATTAGGAGCAAATACGATAGCAATTTTGTCACTCGCTTTTTTTAGCGTTGCTTTTTGTTCATCGCTAAAACCAGTTGTGCCAATAATCATCTTCACACCCATCTCAGCTGCTACAGCTAAATGAGCTAAGGTTCCCTCAGGTCTTGTGAAATCGATTAAAAATTCAGCATCCTTCAAACCTTCCTTTAAGTCAGCGGTAATTTTGATACCGGTGTCCTTACCCAAGAATGCGGCAGGGTCTTGTCCTAAATAAGGACTTCCCGGAATATCTAAAGCACCCACTAACTGAGCATCAGGAGTATTTAAAACGGTCTCAATCAACATGCGACCCATACGACCTGAAGCACCAGCAATCGCGAATTTCAAAGTAGCCATTCTCTTAATCTCTATTCTTCTTTATTTTTCTGTATTTCTTATCTGTTTTATTTTTTTACTGCTTATCTATCTTTAGTTTCTAGTGTCGCCACGTGGAATACCAAGACCCTGGGTTGGGTTAGGCACAGTAGGAACCTGTTGAGTCGTAGTCTTGCCATCATCCAACTCTTTTGCAACAGGTGGACGCTGTGGACGACGAGCACCTTTAATACCGTCAATTTCAGCAATTAACTCGTACTCGGTTGGTAATTCATCAGCATCAACCTTAACCAATAGGTCTTTTTCAAAGTAAAGCGTTACGCGACGTTGCTCGACTAACTGAGTATCGCCACGCTTGTAGGCAAAAATATAGTCCCAGCGGTTGGCATGCATAGCACTTGTTAAAAGTGGGGTTCCTAGAATGACCTTTACTTCTTCACGGTCAGCCCCTAATTTCACCTTAGCGAGCTGCTCTTTGGAAATAAAGTTACCTTGAACCATATCGGGACGGTAAGGCTTAAAAACAGCTCCTAGCTTGCTTTTAGAGCCTTCTGAGATGGTTGTGAAGTTGCTGCAGGCGCTTAGAAGACCGCAAGCAACGAATACAAGGGCTCCTAGGCGGATGCCTGAGCTATTTTTTAGGGTTTTTAAACAAATTTGCATGGTAAGCCGTATCATGAGGAAAATTGATTTTAGCGCTATGACAAACACAGTATCTCCAAATAATTTAAGAGACATGGGTCTCAAGGTTACAGCCCCTCGGATGAAGATCCTGGAGTTCTTTCACCAGAACCGCCACAAACACTTCAGCGCCGAAGATATCTATCATGCCATGGTTGCCGAAGGCATGGATATCGGACTAGCGACAGTCTACCGTGTTCTGACCCAATTTGAGCAAGCCGGACTACTTTTACGCAATCATTTTGAATCTGGCAAAGCCGAAGGTAAGGCTATTTTCGAGCTCAACGAAGGGGATCACCACGATCACCTCGTTTGCATCGAATGTGGGCATGTTGAAGAGTTTGTAGACCCCGTCATCGAGAAAAGACAGCATGAAATCGCTGCAAACCTCGGTTTTGAAATCGTTGACCACGCCCTAGCTATTTACGGCACCTGCCATCAAAAGAACTGCACTAAGAAGAAAAAGCTTAAATAACCTTGTTTCATAGCAAAGCAGTAACTAAATCTATTTAATGATTGATAATTGCTGCCTCCGGGTAAAGGTTAGGTAATAAAAATTGCAAGCTATCCAAAGGGAAAGCAAATTGGACAGGCGATTTATGACCATCACTCATAACAAGCCCTGTCTCCAATAACCGTGAAAGCAATGACCTTGCCGTACGTTCGCCAAGCCCTGTCATCTGTAAAAAATCACCTCGCTTAGTTGGGCCAGCTAAATAAAGGTGATACAAGGGTGCAATAGCTTCCTTGCGAATTGCTTTATCTTGACTAGCCCGAAAAAAAATAAGTGCTTCAATATGCCTTCTCATCTCTGAAAGATTAAGCATTTTTTCCATAAACCCAACTTGGTCATTAGCAATGCCAATAAACCACTGGCACCACTCCCATAGCGTTTTTTCACTCAAATTACCCCTGCCATCCAGATCACCCTGCCTTGGTTGATCAGCTGCAGCAAGATACGCATAATAATCATCACGCTGACGGGCAAGACCCCGATTCATTGACCACAAACCCTTAGTTAAAGGCAATAAAGCTAAATGGGTTTGTAGACGAACAGCCCTACCATTTCCATCTAAAAATGGATGGACCCACATCATGCGCTGGTGCGCACAGGCAACTCTAATTAAACTTTGATTACTGCTTGCTGGTTGAGCATAGATTTGATCCATTCTTTTCAAGAAATCTGGGACACTCGTCCAAAGTGGTGGATCATGCCTACCCACAGTAACATTTTCTTGCCTCACTAGACCCGGCTCAATAACCCGACCTTCTTCAGTAGTCCTGTCTTCAGGTAACAAGCGCCCATACAAAGCTCGATGCGCCTCAAGCAAAATAGATGAGCGCAAGGTATTTTCCAACCCAAGACCACCAATCTTCTCAAGCTCTTTCTCAGCATTAATATAAGCGATTGCAATTCTCTGTAATTTTGCCGTACTAGGCATATCAGAGAAATCTTGAACCAAGGCCCGCTCAATATTCGCGGGATGTGTGCTTTGCCCCTCAATCCGATTAGAGTAGTACGAGTTCATGGAACGCACCAACCCCTGGATAGAACTGATAGTGCTTGAATGAATGCCGCCACCCAAGCGCGAAGACTTTTCCGCAACCTCTAAGGCTTGATCCTGCAATACATCAAGCTTCCTTTGTGGCAACAAAGGTTCAAATTGATGAATCTGGGAGTAATGATGAGTTATTTTATCAGCCATTTTTGCCGGTTAATTTTCCGGTTTAAATTTTAATTTATTTATAATAATAACAATAACTTAAATGAATAACAACGATTAATATAAATTAATTTTTGCCGGTTAATTTTCCACCTCAAATAACAAAACTCTTAAATAAAAATACCCCCTATTAACAGCTGTTAATAGGGGGTATCAAGATTCACCAAACCACTACGGCAATTTACTTAGCTTCCATTAATGCTTTTGTGGCATTCAACATCTGGCAGCTATAGCCCCACTCGTTGTCATACCAAGAAAGAATTTTCACCAATTTGCCGTCTTTAGATACGCGTGTTTGCGTGCTATCAAAAATACTTGGACGTGGGTCATGATTGAAGTCTACTGATACCAAAGGTAATGTGTTGTAGCCCAAAATACCTTTTAGAGCACCAACACTTGCCTTTTGAATCACGTCATTTACTTCTTCAACACTAGTAGCTTTTGTTGGCGTAAATGTTAAGTCCACTACAGATACGTTAATGGTTGGGACACGCATCGCAAAACCATCAAATTTGCCTTGTAATTCTGGCAATACCAAACCAACGGCTTTAGCAGCGCCTGTCTTAGTTGGGATCATGCTCATCGTTGCTGAACGAGCGCGACGCATATCCTTGTGATACACATCCGTTAATACTTGGTCATTGGTATAAGCATGGATCGTCGTCATCAAACCAGATTCAATACCAATTGAATCCAATAACGGTTTTACAACTGGCGCCAAACAATTGGTTGTGCAGCTTGCATTAGAAACAACTTGATCCGTCGCTTTTAAAACCTGATGGTTCACGCCATACACAATCGTTGCGTCCACATCTTTTTCACCTGGCGCAGAAATCAATACTTTCTTAGCACCTTGAGCGATGTGCACCATGGCTTTTTCTTTAGATGTAAAAGCACCAGAACATTCCAAAACAACATCCACACCTAAATCACCCCAATTGGTTTCCAATGGGTTGCGTGTTGAGAACATCTTGATACGGTCCCCGTTGATGATCAAATGATCGCCATCAACCGTTACAGTGCCAGGGAAACGGCCATGAGCAGAGTCATACTGAGTCAAGTGAGCATTGATATCAATACCGCCCAAACCATTGATGGCCACCACTTTAATGTCATCACGCTTCTCTTCGTAAATCGCACGAACAACCATGCGGCCAATACGACCATAGCCATTAATCGCAACTTTAATTGTCATAACTAACTCCCTTGATCTCTAAATATAAATTCTTTAAATACACTGACGCACAGTAGTAGCAACCGCATCCGCCGTTAAGCCAAAGTGTTTATATAAAACACCCGCTGGTGCAGATTCACCAAATGTATCCACACCGTGAACTGCCGCACAAGCGTATTTCCACCAGTAATCAGTAACACCTGCTTCAATCGCAATACGTGGCAAACCAGCTGGCAACACAGAGTCTTTATAAGCCTTTGTTTGTTTATCAAACACGGTTGTTGATGGCATCGAAACAATACGCACAGCAATACCTTCTTTTTTCAACAACTCAGCAGCTTCTAATGCAATCGCGATTTCAGAGCCTGTTGCCATCAATACAGCTTGCGCATGCTTGTCATCACGCAACACATAACCACCTTTGTAAATCGCAGCTACTTGCTTCGCATCACGTTTAACGAATGGGCAATTTTGACGGCTAAAAATTAAACTACTTGGACCATTAGCACGCTTCACAGCGCTTGCCCAAGCCACCGCACTTTCAGTGGTGTCGCATGGACGCCAAACATCCATATTTGGAATCAAACGCAAACTTGCTACGTGTTCCACAGACTGATGCGTTGGACCATCTTCACCCAAACCAATCGAGTCATGGGTGAATACGAAAATGCTACGAATTCTCATGAGCGCTGCCATGCGCAATGCATTACGGCTGTAATCAGAGAACGTTAAGAAAGTCGCACCAAATGGAATGTAACCACCATGCAAAGCAATGCCGTTCATGATGGCGCTCATACCAAATTCACGCACACCGTAATTGATATGGTTACCCCATTGATTGGCGCGAACGGCTTGGCACTTACTCCAGTTTGTTAGGTTCGAACCCGTCAAATCGGCCGAACCACCCATAAACTCTGGCAACGCTGGCGCTAATGCCTCAATCGCATTTTGACTGGCCTTACGCGTCGCTATTGTTTCCGCTTTTTCAGCACAACTCGCCAAATAAGCTTCAACTGTTTTATCAAAATCAGCCGATAGCGTGCCGTTCATGCGACGCTCTAATTCATCTGCTTCTTTTTTATATTTCGCACGATAAGCTGCAAATTGGCTATTCCAATCTGCTTCTAATTTTTGTCCCTTGCCGGTTGCATCCCACGCCGCATAAACATCAGCTGGGATTTCAAATGGCGGGTGATTCCAACCAATCGCAGCACGTGTTGCTGCAATCTCTGCGGCACCCAATGGCGCACCGTGAACTTTATCCGTACCGGCTAAATTAGGAGAACCCTGACCAATCGATGTTTTGCAGCAGATAAAAGTTGGCTTATCACTCTTCTTAGCAGCTTCAATTGCCTTGGCAACAGCGTTTGCATCATGACCGTTCACATTTCTAATCACATTCCAACCATAAGCTTCAAAACGCTTAGGTGTATCTTCAGCAAACCAGCTCACCACTTTGCCGTCAATAGAGATACCGTTGTCATCCCATAACGCGATTAATTTATTTAACTTTAATGTGCCGGCGAATGAACAAGCCTCGTGGCTAACACCTTCCATCAAACAACCGTCACCCATAAACACATAGGTGTAGTGATCAACAATATCTAAACCTGGCTTATTAAACTCTTGTGCCAATAGTTTTTCAGCCAAAGCCATGCCAACCGCATTGGTAATACCCTGACCTAGTGGACCAGTCGTCGTTTCCACGCCCGGCGTAATTGCATACTCAGGGTGACCTGGTGTCTTGCTATGCAACTGGCGGAAATCTTTCAAGTCTTGCATCGATAGGTCATAGCCTGTGAGATGCAATAAGGAATACAACAACATCGAGCCGTGACCATTCGATAAAACGAAACGATCGCGATTGATCCATTTTGGATTTTTAGGATTGTGGTGAAGATGTTCACCCCAAAGACCTACCGCAATTTCAGCCATGCCCATTGGCATACCTGGATGACCTGAATTAGCTTGCTGAACGGCGTCCATAGCCAAGGCGCGAATGGCGTTAGCCATATTTTGTTGCTTAGAAGACATTATTTTCCCTGCGGCACATTATTGAATTCGAGCCGATTTTTAAGTAAAAAGCCCGAATCCTTCAAAGAGTGACATTTTATCATTGGCGCCACCTCCCTTATCATTGTTTTATGTCACATTTTTATCTTCCTGGCCCTTGGCCAAAACCTGGGCAAGACTTCACCGATGAAATGGTCTTGGACGCCAAATTGGCGCACCATTTAAGGGTTCGTCGCTACCAACTCAATGAAACCTTTAAGGTTTTCGACGGCAAGGGCTTAAGCGCCAATGCTTGCTTGACGGTAATGGATAAAAAATCAGCGGCAGTTCGCTTATCGGAAATTCAAGAAAATCTGCGTACAGAAACCAAAGTCCCCATTACCTTGGCTCAAGGCATTGCTGGCGGTAACAAAATGGACTGGCTCATTGAAAAATCGGTTGAACTAGGCATTAGCCATGTCATCCCTTTACACACAGAACGCTCCGTTGTCCGATTGGATGGGGAGCGAGCTGCTAAAAAGCAGGTGCACTGGGAAGGTATTTTGATTGCCGCCTCAGAGCAGTCAGGCAGAACGGTGCTTCCTAGTATTGAAGCAGTCCAAAACATCCCTCTTTGGCTCTCCAGTTTGGACCCTCATGACAATAGCCTGCGGATCATGCTCTCACCTAGAGCTGAAAGTAGCCTATTAAGTGTTGTCAAACGTTGCACACCTCAAGCTCTAACCATCCTAATTGGCCCAGAAGGCGGGTTAAGTGACTCCGAAGAAGAACAAGCTAAAAGAGCTGGATTTACTCCTGTTTCAATGGGACAGCGCATCCTACGCACAGAAACTGCTGGCATCGTGGCCTTATCTGCGATCCATACGATTTGGAACCAGTTCTAAATTAGTTTGAAAGATTATTTTTAAACAACAAAAAAGCCGCTATTTAGCGGCTTTATTTTTTAGAGTTAACGTCTTTTACAGTATTTTTTACGCAAATGAGTAGAAAACACGGCAAGATACGCGACGATCAGCCCAGAACTCAACAGCATCACGGAACACATCTAAAAGTGTTTCGCGCGCTTCTTTGTCAAACTTATGCGTGCAAGGCAAACCTTCTAAAACAATCACAAAACCAGGTTGAGGACCGGAACGGTCAATCAGGGTTGTTAATGAATTGAGTAAACCATCAAAGTTTTTAGCTTGCTGTCTTGGGAAATAAAAGCCATTAGCAATACTTTCCAAAACTTCAGATTTAGTTAACGCATGGGTACTATTGGCGTAAATAAAATGCTGCCCCAATTCTCCAGCGGCTTCTACAAGATCTTCTGTACGGAAAGCTCTAATAGATTGAACAATATTGGTGCGCACCGCTCTTAAAGAAGCCGTTGGGCCGTCTTCACGAGCTGCCAACGCAATGCGCCAAGTTGGCGTTTTGGCAGGAGGTGCAGTTGAAGCGGACGAAGTCAGATCGCCCAAAAGAGGCTGACCATAAAGGTTGTTTTCTGAAATATTCGTCGTCATGATGGGGGCTAGAGTACCCTTTTTAGCCCCCAAAAACAAGTGTCACAAAGAGTTAATTATAGTAAGTCTTTGTTTTATATATAAATATAAATATGTGAGCGCACGCTCACTATCACTTTTTATGACTTATTTTTGCTGCGCTGCCTCCACAACAGCCAAGGTTGTCATATTCACAATACGACGTGGTGTCGCAGACGGCGTCAGGATATGAACTGGTTTTGCAGCACCCAATAGAATTGGGCCAATCGCAATACCGTTACCAGCAGCTGTCTTTAACAAGTTATAAGAAATATTAGCAGCGTCAATATTTGGTAAGACCAAAAGATTCGCGTCCCCAGTCAAAGTAGAGTCAGGCATGATGTTTTTACGAATCGCCTCATCCAAAGCGCAATCACCATGCATTTCACCATCAACCTTCATATCAGGCGCTTTTTCTTTCAAGATGGCTAACGTATCACGCATTTTTTGAGCAGAAGGTGCTTGGCTAGACCCAAAATTAGAGTGCGATAACAAAGCCACTTTCGGTTCAATACCCAAAGCACGCAATTCTTGCGCAGCCAAAATTGTTAACTCAGCCAACTGTTCTGCAGTCGGATCAACGTTAATGTGCGTATCCACCAAGAAAACTTGTCGGCCTGGCAATACCAAAGCATTCATCGCGCCATAAGTTTTTGCTCCAGGCTCATGCCCGATAACTTGATCGATGTAATGAAGATGTGCGCCTGTCTGACCAATCGTGCCGCAAATCAAACCATCCGCTTGACCTTTGTAAACCATCAAAGAACCAATCAAAGTATTGCGGCGGCGAACCTCTAGACGCGCATAAGATTCTGTAACACCTTTACGCTCCGTGAGCTTTTGATAAGTTTGCCAATAATCGCGATAACGCTCATCAAACTCTGGATTACAAATTTCAACATCAACACCTGGTGTCATACGCAAACCGAAACGCTCAATACGACGAGCAATCACAGCAGGACGACCAACCAAAATAGGATTAGCAATCTTTTCATCGATCACCACTTGAACTGCACGCAATACACGCTCATCTTCACCTTCACAGAAGACCACGCGTTTTTTAGCCATTGGCACTTTTTTCGCTACGGAGAACAACGGCTTCATTAAAGTACCTGAGTGGTACACAAATTGTTGCAACTGATCTTTATATGCCGTGAAATCTTTAATCGGACGAGTCGCGACGCCAGATTCCATCGCAGCTTTTGCCACCGCTGGGGCAATGATCGCAATTAAACGTGGGTCAAATGGTTTTGGAATCAAATACTCAGGGCCAAACGATAAATTACTAGCCCCATAAGCAGAAGCCACCACATCGCTTTGCTCTACCTGAGCCAAATCAGCAACCGCATTCACCGCGGCAATTTCCATTTCGCGAGTAATGGTCGTAGCGCCCACATCTAACGCTCCGCGGAAAATGAATGGGAAACACAAAACGTTATTAACTTGGTTTGGATAATCCGTGCGGCCTGTTGCAATAATCGCATCATCACGAACAGCCTTCACTTCTTCCGGCAAAATTTCAGGCGTTGGATTAGCCAGCGCAAAAACCAATGGCTTAGCAGCCATCTTCGCAACCATTTCAGGCTTTAATACGCCACCAGCAGACAAGCCCAAGAATACATCCGCACCTTCAATCACTTCTGCCAAAGTACGCTGAGTAGTTTCTTTCGCAAACGGCTCCTTATCCGGATCCATCAACTCTTTACGACCTTTGTAAACCACACCAGCCAAATCGGTTACCCAAATATTTTCAATAGGCATACCCAAATCAACCAATAAGTCTAAGCAAGCTAAAGCTGCCGCACCAGCGCCAGAAGTAACTAGTTTTACTTTTTTAATATCTTTACCAACAACCTTAAGGCCGTTACTGATTGCTGCGCCAACCACAATCGCTGTTCCATGTTGATCATCGTGGAAGACAGGAATCTTCATGCGCTCACGCAACTTGCGCTCAATATAGAAACAATCCGGCGCTTTAATATCTTCTAAGTTAATACCGCCAAATGTTGGCTCCATGGAGGCGATGATTTCAATTAACTTATCTGGGTCTTTTTCATTGATCTCAATATCAAAGACATCAATGCCAGCGAATTTTTTAAATAAAACGCCCTTACCTTCCATTACAGGCTTACTAGCCAAAGGCCCAATATCACCCAAACCAAGCACAGCAGTACCATTGGTTACCACACCAACCAAATTGCCACGAGAGGTATAACGGAACGCATTTGCTGGATCCACCACAATCTCTTCACAAGCCGCTGCCACGCCTGGCGAATAAGCTAAGGCTAAGTCACGCTGATTGGTTAATTGTTTTGTGGGAGCAATCGCAATCTTTCCCGGTGTTGGGAACTCATGATATTCAAGAGCTGCTTTACGTAAATCCGCCTTCTGTTGCTCACTAGAGCTTTTGGAATTTTTATCTGAAGCCATTTGTCGTTTAAACCTTCATCAATCCTTGGTATGTTGCAACCTGTCTCTGTTTTACCCCTTGTGGGGACTGTTATTTTTATTACTTATTGTTGTGATTCTATTCCTGTTCGCCAAAGAGGTAATAAATTACAAAAATAATGGTTTTTGAGAATCTTCAAATTAGTGTTTTTACCCCCTACAATGACTCATGGCTTCTTTGAATGATTCTTTAGGCGAATTTGACTTAATTAAACGTTTTTTTAAACGTGATTTACCACCTAACCCGTTGGTAACACTGGGGATTGGTGATGATTGCGCCCTCTTAGAGAATCTACCCTCCACATCCAATTGGGCCATCAGTACAGACATGTTGGTAGAAGGTCGACACTTCTTAGCCCATGCAGACCCTTATTTTTTAGGTCATAAATGCTTAGCCGTGAATCTGTCGGATCTAGCAGCTATGGGAGCAAAGCCGATTGGATTTACTCTATCACTTGCTTTGCCACATGCCAACGCCGATTGGTTAGAACCTTTTTCTAAAGGACTGTTAAGTCTTGCTGATGAGCATCATTGCACGCTAATTGGTGGAGACACCACGGCAGGACCTCTGACCATCAACATCACGATTTTTGGAGAAGTCCCTAAAGAAAAAGCCCTAAAACGTAGCAACGCAAAAATTGGGGATGACATTTGGGTTTCTCATACAGTTGGTGATGCAAGGCTTGCATTAGGCGCATTACGCCAAGAATGGGCACTACCCTCAGAAGAATTGGCCTTAGTTACACCACGCATGCATGCACCCACACCCCGAGTAGCTCTTGGACAACATCTATTAGGCCATGCACATGCAGCTATTGATATTTCCGATGGCCTACTCGGTGATCTAGCGCACATCCTTAAACAATCAAATGTCAGTGCAGATATCAACATAGACGATGTACCAGCTTCTGAAACACTCCAAAGTAAATCTGTGGAACTAAAACGCTTATGCACACTCATGGGTGGAGATGACTATGAGCTTTGTTTTACAGCGCCAAGTTATGAAGCTAGTTATATTTCTCAAGTTTCTGAAAAATTAAATCTAAAACTTACTCAAATTGGCAAAGTTACTGAAGCCAATGCCAATCAACTCATTCGGCTCATTGACCAAGAAGGTCAACAACTGCCGCCTAACTTAGCGAGTCAATATCTAAAATCGTTCGACCACTTCAAATAATTAAATTTGTAATTGCTAGCGCAATAAAAAAGCTCCTGTATAGGAGCTTTTTTATTTTTGCTTTTATTTAGATGCACTGTCTATTGGTTAACGCATCCAACCTTTTTTATAGAAATACGCTAAAGGTATTAAGGCTGAAATAAGCATCATCACAAGCGCAAATGGGTAACCCCATGTCAAGTGCAACTCAGGGATGTGTTCATAGTTCATACCCCAGATACTAGCTAGTAAGGTTGGCGGCATTAAGGCAACAGACACAACCGAGAAGATCTTAATAATTTTATTTTGGTTAATGTTAATGAAACCAACCGTCGCATCCATTAAGAAGTTGATCTTATCGAACAAAAAAGCCGTATGGTTTTCTAAAGAATCAATGTCTCGCAAAATCTGACGCGCTTCCTCTTGCTGTTCATCAGATAATAATTTGCTGCGCATCAAGAATGACAAAGCACGTCTCGTATCCATCACATTGCGACGCACACGACCATTCAAGTCTTCTTCACGAGCAATGGTTTCCAAAATATCAGCCGCATCCGCATCTGTGACGTTATCAGATAGCACTTGCTTACCAGCCTCTTCAAGGTTCTCATAAACCTCTTCCAATGCATCAGCTGAATACTCAGCATCTGTGGAGTAAAGATCCAATAAAACATCTTTCGCATTACGTACTGAACCAGGACGTAAACGAGCGCGTAAACGCACTAAACGGAATACAGGTAAATCTTGTTCATGAATCGAGAACAAAATGTTGTCGGTCAAAACAAAAGCCACACGAACGTTACGGGAATTTTCATCATCATCCAAGATGAAATCCGTACGGATGTGCAAATGGCCATCTTCCGCCTCAAAATAGCGCGCAGATGCTTCCAAGTCACCTAAATCTTCCAATTCAGGCAAAGAAACGCCAAAAGCTTCCTTAATCCATTGAAGCTCTTCTTCTTCAGGGTCGACCACATCAATCCAAATTGGATTATGGTGCTCTAATAGTTCTTTACGGTCATCTACCTGCTCTTGGGCTAGGCGACCTTTTTGTAGTACGAATAGGTTAATCATGCCGGGGCTCCGATCTTGTTTTTCAACTATTTCAGTTGAGGAGTTGGCCAGTTGGGTTCGCGGAGTTTATCCTATAGTCTGAGAAAACTAAAGCACTCTAACTGCGATTAATGAAAGATTAATGAAATACCGATGAAAAATCGCCCACTTTTCACAGAACAACTGGCTAATGCCTGGAGTCAACAAGACAGCATGCTATGCGTGGGCTTGGATCCAGACCCTAAACAATTCCCCGCATCCCTTAAGGGTGAAGGCGGCGCCATCTTGGCCTTTTGCCGAGAAATCGTGGATGCCACAGCTGATTTGGTCTGTGCATTTAAACCACAAATTGCCTACTTTGCAGCCCACGGAGCTGAAGATCAACTAGAGCAACTGATTGATCATATCCACCGCCAACACCCACAAGTGCCGGTTATTTTGGACTCCAAACGTGGGGATATTGGCAGTACCGCTGAGCAATACGCAGTAGAGGCCTTTGAACGCTATCAGGCAGATGCCGTAACGGTTAACCCATACATGGGCTTTGATTCTGTTGAGCCCTATCTTAAATACGCCAATAAAGGGGTTATTGTTCTTTGCAGAACATCCAACCCTGGCGGTTCAGATTTGCAATTTTTAGAAGTAAATGATCCCAATCACTCAGGTGAACTTCTGTATCAGCGTGTCGCGAGATTGGCTGCAAGCCAATGGAATAAAACTGGTCAATTGGGATTAGTTGTTGGCGCAACTTTCCCAGAAGAAATTGCCAAAGTTAGAAGTATTGTTGGTGATATGCCTTTATTGATTCCAGGTATTGGTGCTCAAGGTGGCGATATTCCGTCAACAGTTAAAGCGGGTACGGTAAGCAATGCACCAGGGACTGGCATGATCATCAATTCATCTAGAGCTATTTTGTATGCAAGCAAAGATACTAACTTTGCCGAGGCCGCCAGAAAAGTTGCCCTCGCAACCCGTGACGCTTTGCGAGCAGCTAAATAATCTATGCGCATCATTCCTCAAGCCTCTTGGGTTTGGTCACGACCTGAACGCGCTCTAGCATTTGGCTTTGGATCTGGCTTATCGTTATTTGCCCCAGGCACCATTGGCACTCTTTATGCCTGGGCCATCTATTTAGGCTTTCACGCTTTTCTAGAAAGCACCACCATCGCTTGGATTATTGGTATTGGTGCTATCGCAGGTATTTGGATTTGCGGGAAAGTAGGAGAAGAATTAGGCGTACCAGATCATGGCGGTATCGTTTGGGATGAGTTCGTTGCGTTTTGGATGGTGTTATTTATAGTCATGCCTACTAATTTCTGGGGACAAATTTGGGCATTTTTATTATTTCGCTTCTTTGATGCTGTGAAACCTGGCCCCATCAAAGCTATCGATTTATTTTTTAAAAATTGGCAACCACCCGTTGAAAGAGTAGATCAACCCAGAACTATTCCCACTTGGGCAATACGTGGCTTTGGCGTAATGATTGACGACGTGGCTGCAGCCATCTTCACATTAATGGTTATTGCCATCGGAATGCGACTATGGTGAAACCTGTTGTCACCAAGCTCGCTGAAGTTTTTCTAAAGAATCAATGGCGACTCTCTACAGCAGAGTCTTGCACCGGTGGTCTTGTCGCAGCAGCACTCACCACCTTAGCAGGATCGAGCGATTGGTTTGAGAGAGGTTACGTTACTTATAGCAATGAAGCAAAAACGCAAGATATTGGCGTAGATTCAAGGCTCATCCAACAACATGGTGCGGTTAGCGAAGAAGTAGCACAAGCGATGGCACAAGGAGCCAAAAAATCTAGCTCCTCTCATATCGCTCTATCTATCACAGGCATCGCAGGCCCTACCGGTGGCAGCGCAGAAAAACCTGTTGGTACCGTTTGGTTTGCATGGGCACTTCAAGATGGCTCAGTTGTTTCTGAGAAGAAATTATTCCCCGGTGATCGCGAAGCGATTCGATCACAAGCCTGTGACTACAGCTTAAATAGGCTTTTAGAATTTTGTAAATAAGTACTGGTAAGTAGCGGGTTAGTTAAGCGCTTATTTATTTAATCATTTATTCATTCTTTCCAGAATGAAATCAATTCTTGCTGAAAAATTAACACGCGCCTTAGAGCAATACTTCACCTTGTCATAACACTTAGGCGCCGGCAAAGCCGTTGCCAGAGATACCGCTTCTTCCATGCTTAACTGGGAGGGCTTTAATGCAAAGTAATGCTGTGAAGCCGCACCAACACCAAAGATACCCTCACCCCATTCAACACTATTGAGATAAATTTCAAAAATACGCTCTTTAGGCAAAGCTACTTCTAGCATCACCGTAATTAAAAACTCTTGACCTTTGCGTGCGTAACTCTTTTCGCTGGAGAGGAAGAGATTTTTAGCTAACTGCTGAGTAATGGTTGAGCCACCCCTTAAGTGCTTATTGTTTTTTTGATTTCTATCCCAAGCATCTTTCATGGCCTGAGGCTCAAAACCAGCATGGCGATAAAAATCACTATCTTCGCTAATGGTGATGGCACGTTTTAGATAAGGGGATATTTTTTTAAAATCCACCCACTCATGCTGTATCTCACACTTATCAAGATAAGGAATGCTCCAACCACACAAACGATAACGTTCAGCACGGGCAAAGGCAGTGGAATCTGGATTAATCCAACGCCAAGAAAGAATTTGTAAAAAGAAGAACGCCTGTAAAGCCAAAAAGGCTAGAAAAAATACCGTGAGGAAATAGCGTAAATATTTCACAAATATTTTATTTAATAAGTGGCTCTCGCCGCAACAATCGCCGCATTAATATCCAAAGACACTTGAGGCTTTCTCCATGTTATGAAAGCATCAGCTGCTTGCTCTACCAGCATACCCAAACCATCAACCGCCCTAATACCCAACTCAGCAGCATCTTTCATAAAACGCGTATCTTTGCCATACACCATGTCATAAGCAACTGATTTTGAATGCATCAATTTAGCCAACACATCTTTAGCGATAGGCGAGCTATCTCCCAAACCAGTAGCAGTAGCGTTAATAATTAAATCAAATTTTTGGGGCTCTGAAAAAGCCGCCAAATCTTCCATGCGCAAAGGCTTTAAAGATGGAAATTGCTGGGCCATCTGCTCTGCTTTTGAAAAAGTTCTATTAGCCAAGGATAAATCTGTAACACCCTCGTCCATCAAAGGCGCTACGACACCTTGCGCGGCACCGCCAGCACCTAAAATTAAAACCTTGGCACCGGATAACACTTGCCCCTGTTCTTTTAGGAGGCGCTTCAGATCCAAGATCAAACCAATACCGTCCGTGTTGTCACACCACAACTCACCATCTTGCATCCAAAGCACATTAGCAGCTTTAGCTAATTCCGCACGAGGTGTTTTCTTTTGGCCTAATTCATAAGCTTCCAATTTGAATGGCACCGTAATATTCATTCCCTTACCGCCGCGAGCAAAAAACTCAGTCGCTTTTTTCTTAAATTCATCCAACTCAGCAAAAATACGTCCGTAATAAATAGGTTCATTTGCTTGTTTAGCAAAAGTCATATGAATAATAGGGGAACGACTATGCGCAATAGGGTGCCCAATCACCGTATAAACATCTTTACCCGGATAGTCTTGCGGATTAACTTGATCTACTGTTGGTGTATTCATGCAAATAAGAAATAAAAGGTTTTATTCATTGTAAGGTTTTTACCGAGCCATTTTCTTTACTTGAGCTCAGCACCCTCACGCGTAAATTCAAAAGTGGATACCCAATCCAAAATATCAATCTGCTTTCTCATCCGATCTGTGAATCGACCAAATGGAGCAGCTGATCGAATAATAGCAATTGCTTGGCGATCTAACTCTTGATTGCCTGAAGATTTCATAACAGAAATCCCGTCCTTCACTAAGTGTCCCTGCTGATCAACGCTCACCATCAACACCACACTACCGTACAAAGCTTTCCCCTGAACCCTCGGGAAATGGGTTGTACCAAAAGCTTCAATTTGTTTACGCATCGCATCATAGTAATGAGCAAAAACAACAGCTTTTGCACTAGTTGCGGTTACAGCAGCACGCCTAGGTTGCTGACCATCTTTTTGAAGCCGTTTCGCAATTTCTGCTTCTAAAGGATTAGATTCTTTTTGAGATTGAGAGCTTTGGCTATTAAGCGTACTTTTATCACTAAAACGCCCCTCTTTGATTTGAGAAAGTAAGCGCTTTTGCTCAGCTTGCATCTTTTCCAATTGATTAGCCAACTGAGGATCAGCTCGACGCAATGCACTGGCTTGTGCATCTTTCAGTTCACCACCACCATTTAAATCAGCCTGAGCCAAACGCTTGGCATTTGCAGGCGCTTTAGCACTATTAGCATTAACCAAAACAACACTTAAAGGTGTTTTTAAACGACGTGCATGCTCATCATCTTGATGCCATTTAATGCCCAAAAAAACCATATGCAACACAAAAGATAGCCCCAATGCATAAACAATGGGCTGCTTCCACTGCGTCAAATTAGCAGCAACAAAACTATTCTTTGGGTTCATCAACGGAAACATGGCCATCTATTACTGCTGGGGCAACCTCAACATCTTCCACATCAGATCCAACAGCATCAACCAAACCAAGATAACGCACACTAGCCTCCAAAGCTAGAGGGTCTATATCCAATACCTCAACCTCAGCTCGCGCGCCCCTAGCTTGATCAGCTAACTCAGGAACTGTTAAACGCAAAGGTATCGGCTCCACACGAGCCTGACCGTCTTTTAGATGCCTCACAATGCCACGCCAAGGTAAACCCAATTGCTTCAAATACTGCAAACACCAATATCGTTCCATTTGATTTTGATGTTCACCATAAGCAGCATAAGTGCCATCAAAATCTGCAGCAATCGCCATTAAATCTGCGTCTTTTGGCTTAAAGGGTGCAACCAATTTAGCAGTCACACCATTCTGAGCCATAGCAATTAATTGCCATTGATTCACCAAATCAACATAGCGTCTTAAAGGTGATGTACACCACGCATAATTTTCAACACCTAAACCCTCATGCGGACCTGGCATGGTTTGCATACGTGTTCGTTGTGGGCCCCAACCTTTTTGAGTACGGTAAATACCTGGCACACTATGGGCCGCTAATTGATTACCCCAAGTACTGTTACAAAAGATCATCCACTCGGCAACAATCGAATCCATAATCGATCCTCGCTGACGCGGCGCAATCTCAACAACACCATCTACCACTTTAAAGTTAAAGTCTTTGGCTAACGCCTGAGGGTCGGGCAAACCCAATGCCTCAGCACGCAAACCACTTGCTACCCGCTGCTCTTGTCGTCTTGCATGTAACTTTTGTGCTGAATTCCACAACAATGCCAACTCTTGTTGATAGGGTAGTTGTTTAATATTTTGCTCTGATGAAAGCGCCTCTTCCGTTACAAGATTCTCTAAATCATCTAAACGTAAATTAGCACCCATGGGAATACGCTCAACTTTCGTTATTGGCGCATGAGGACCTTCCGCAATGGGTACGCCATCGGCATTAAGCGTGACATATAAAGAAACTGCTGGACGCAAAGGTTTAGCCTTGCTCACATCATTTGCCGCATGCAATGAAAAGATATCAATAACATGATCAGGCAGCATGGTGATCTTGCCACCAGGGTAATAAACGGTCGATAACCTTTGACGGGCAATCGCATCCAACTCGCTAGCGCGCTGAATCGCCAAAGCTGGTGCAGCGATATGAACACCTACTTTAAATAACGTACCTAAGGTTTCATCATGAATCTGCGTAACAGAAAAAGCATCATCAATTTCAGTGGTTGTTGCATCATCAATAGAAAATGCTTCCACTTCAGCTACCGGTAGCTTTTCTAAAGCCGCATCCCAAGCCGCCTGCTCATCAGCTTGCAACTGCACTTGAAAACCCGTGCCCTTTGGAAAGTGCTCTTTTAAAAATTTACCTTCGTGATAGGCTAAAGCCGAACCTAATACGCCACACTTCAGGAATAATTCTGCAACACCACCCTTTAAACCTTGGCTAGCATTTGCAACGGCTTTATAAGCAGTCGTATTTTTGTCCGGAGAAAATAGCAAGGCATTTACTTGAGGAGCAATTTCTTCCGGTAATTGACCTTGCCTTAAGTCGTTCTCCCACTGTTCTTGCTTAGCCAACTCCAGTTTCTTTCTTTCAACTGCTTGGATGGCTGCTTTTAATTGATCTTCTGGTGCACGTAAAAATTGTCCACGACCTTTACGTCTGAAATAAATGGGCGCACCCTGCAAAGCAATCGCTAAACCTGTTTTTTGAGCGACATCCGATGATTCACCAAAATATTCTTTAGCTAAATCTAGAAAATGGAACTCACCTGAGCCTGCGCACTCCCAAAGAAAATCTAAATCGATCTCTTGAGCAATAATTTGCGCTTCTTCTAGCATCTTGGTTGGATGCGCGTGTTCAAATTTAAGCCAAACATCTTTAGTCTTTAATTTGCCACGTTTACCACCAAGCGTTTCAACAGCCAATGCCTCTTTTTCGGAGTTCACATCACCTGATAACAGCGTGGCAATTTTGATATCGCCACCTTCTTCATGCAACAAATGCATTACAAAGACATCCCGCCGCTGGCTTCTAGCGCAATACCATTGATATAACTAGATTCATCACTAGCCAAAAATGCATAAACATTCGCCAACTCTTCAGGTTGACCTAGACGACGCAACCAAGAACGCTCTTGCATACCCTTTAGAACATCTTCCGGAATGGTTGCCAAAATACCGGTTTCAACAAAACCTGGGCATACCGCATTCACACGAATTCCTTTAGGGCCCAACTCACGCGCCCAAGTCATGGTCATGCCAATCACACCAAATTTTGTTGCCGCATAATTCGTTTGGCCAAAATTGCCATATAAACCAACCACGCTTGAAGCACTCACAATAGAGCCTTTACCAGCCTTCAACATATGTGGCACAACCGCTTGCGTGCAGTTAAATACGCCCTTTAAATTAACATCTACTACTGCGTCAAACTGTTGCTCAGTCATGTTAACCAAGCGCGCATCTTTTGTAATACCCGCGTTATTAATTAAGACATCAATGCGACCATGACGAGCCATCAACGCAGCCACCACCAAATCAATACTTGCTCTATCCGTTACATTTAGAACATAACCTTCCGCGCGACCACCAGCATCCACAATTTTTTTAACTGCTGCATCAACCTGTTCCTGGTTCATGTCGCAAATAATCGCTAAAGCACCTTCATTAGAAAATTTCTGAGCAGTTGCGAAACCAATGCCATTAGCGGCACCTGTAATGACGCAAACTTTATTCTCCAAACGCTTTGCTGGATTAGTCATATTTAGTCTCTTTTAAATTAATTTTTAATGTATAGGTTGTTAAATAAATTATTGGAGTTGCTCTAGTAGTTTTTTATGCACACCACCAAAACCACCATTACTCATTACCAAAATATGATCACCAGGTCGCGCTTGTTGTTTAACCGCAGCGATCAAACTATTCAAATCATTAAATGCTTGCGCCTTATTACCTAATGGAGATAAAGATTCCCCAAGGTCCCAGCCCAAAGCATCCTTACCCTCAGATGCCCCATAGCCAAACACTAAATCGGCATCTCGCAAACTATCAGGCAACTGGCTTTTCATAACACCCAATTTCATCGTATTAGAACGAGGCTCTAATACCGCCAATAAACGAGTGCCTTCAGCCCTACCTATTCTTCGGCGCAAACCATCTACCGTCGTTGTGATTGCAGTTGGGTGATGTGCAAAATCATCGTACACGGTGATGCCATTGACACGGCCAATCACTTCCATACGGCGCTTCACGTTTTTGAAAGACCCTAAAGCTTTTGCAGCATCTTTAGGTGACACCCCAATATGATGAGCAGCAGCGATGGCCGCCAACGCATTAAGTTGATTATGGCGACCAGTAACTGATGCATCTTGATCCCAGACAACTTCCGCAACTTCTTGGTTTTTATAAAAAACTCTAAATCCATCATTTTGCGTATCTTGCAAAGCCCAATCAGACTCTGAAGCTTCTCCGCCAAATTTTTCAGCAACAGACCAGCAGCCACGCTTTAAAACACGCTCTAAACTTTCTTCAGCAGCATTGACGACTAAACAACCACTACCCGGCACTGTTCTCACCAAATGATGAAATTGGGTTTCTATGGCAGTGATATCGGCAAAGATGTCGGCATGATCAAACTCCAAATTATTCAGAATTGCCGTACGTGGTCTGTAATGAACAAACTTACTGCGCTTATCAAAGAAGGCCGTATCGTATTCATCAGCTTCGATCACAAAATAATGCGCTTTTGCTGTTGGAACTTTGCTACCCAATCTTGCCGATACATCAAAATTATTAGGTACCCCACCAATCAGATATCCAGGCTCTAAACCGTTAGCCTGCAAAATCCAAGTCAACATGGCTGTTGTGGTTGTTTTACCGTGCGTGCCAGCTACAGCCAAAACATGCTTACCCTGCAAAACCTGCTCACCCAACCATTGGGGTCCAGATTGATAAGGCAAACCTTGCTCCAAAATAGCTTCCATCAATGGATTGCCACGAGAAACCACATTACCGATAATAAAAAGATCGGGGTTGAGGGCAATTTGATCAGGTGAAAAACCTTCGATCAATTCAATACCTTGCGCCTCTAATTGAGTGCTCATTGGAGGATAAACATTAGCGTCGCAACCTGTCACTTTATGACCAGCCTGACGTGCGATGGCGGCAATCCCGCCCATAAAAGTACCGCAAATACCTAGAATATGAAGATGCATGGCAAGATTTTATCTAATGATGAGTGCAAAATAAGCCAAATTATTGAAAAACAGAAAGAAAGATTGTGAATAAACGCCAATGGGCTTTGCTAATTTCCGCCGGACTTATTGCCGCCATCCTCGGAATCGGGTTATCTAGCTTTAAACATAGAACAACTGAGGCTAAAGATCAGGCTGTTGAGCTCTTCTTAAAAGAAGAATTAAAGGGGCCCGATGGCGCTATTCATGTAACAAAGGAATGGCGAAATAAAATTTTGGTGCTTAATTTTTGGGCATCCTGGTGCCCTCCATGCGTAGAGGAAATGCCAACCCTCGAAAAAGCTTATAGCCTATATAAAGATAAAAATGTTTTATTTGTCGGCATCGGTGTCGATTCACCATCTAATATTCGTCAATTTCTAGAAAAAACACCGATTAACTACCCGATCACAGTAAACCCCATAGAAGGCGTTAATTGGGCAAAAAACATGGGAAATCCAAGCGGAGGGCTACCTTTTACCGTTCTAGTGGATGGAAAAGGTGTCATTAAAAAGACAAAATTAGGAAAAATAAGCGAAGATGAGCTCAAATCATGGCTAGATAGCGCTATACTCCCATCCAAGTAAAAAACAACAGGAAGGGAATCATGGACTTACGAAAACTTAAAACTTTGATCGATTTAGTAGCCGAATCTGGCGTATCAGAACTAGAAGTTACTGAAGGCGAAGACAAAGTTCGCATCGTTAAGAATCCAGCCCCCATCCTAGCAGCACCTGCTCAACAAGTTTATGCACCAGCTGCAGCACCTGCTGCCGCAGCTCCCGCAGCTGCACCGGCTCCAGTTGAAGCTGCTCCAACAGCACCAACAGGTCACCCAGTTAAATCTCCAATGGTTGGAACTTTCTACCGTTCACCAACACCAGGCGCAGATGCGTTTGTGAAAATTGGCGATACAGTTAAAGAAGGTCAAACACTTTGCATTATTGAGGCGATGAAGCTTCTCAATGAAATTGAATCTGATAAATCTGGTGTAGTTAAAGAAATTCTTTGCGAGAACGGCCAAGGTGTTGAATTCGGTCAAGCTCTTTTTATTATTGGTTAATTAAAGAGGTTTCCGGATGTTTGAAAAAATCCTTATCGCCAATCGCGGCGAAATTGCTCTACGCATTCAGCGCGCCTGTCGCGAAATGGGCATTAAAACAGTAGTTGTCTTCTCTGAAGCCGACCGCGATGCTAAATACGTTAAGTTAGCTGATGAAGCTGTTTGTATTGGACCAGCTCCATCAGCGCAAAGTTACTTAAATATGCCTGCAATTATTTCTGCAGCTGAAGTAACCGATGCGCAAGCTATTCACCCTGGTTATGGATTCTTATCTGAGAATGCAGACTTTGCTGAGCGTGTAGAGAAATCTGGCTTTGCTTTTATCGGCCCAACAGCAGAATCCATCCGCATCATGGGTGACAAAGTTTCTGCAAAACAAGCCATGATTAAATCAGGTGTACCTTGCGTACCTGGCTCTGAAGGCGCACTGCCTGATAATCCAAAAGAAATTTTAGCGATTGCTAAAAAAGTAGGTTACCCCGTCATTATTAAAGCTGCCGGCGGTGGTGGTGGTCGCGGTATGCGCGTTGTACATACCGAAGCACACTTACTTAACGCGGTTAATATGACTCGCGAAGAAGCAGGTAGAGCTTTTGGCAACCCAGAAGTCTATTTAGAGAAATTCTTAGAGAATCCTCGTCACGTTGAAATTCAAATTCTTGCGGATACGCACAAGAATGCGGTTTATCTAGGTGAACGTGATTGCTCTATGCAGCGCCGTCACCAAAAAGTAATTGAAGAAGCGCCAGCCCCTGGTATTGACCGTCGCTTAATCGCCAAAATTGGTGAACGTTGTGCTGAAGCATGTCGCAAAATTGGTTATCGCGGCGCAGGTACTTTCGAGTTCTTATATGAAAACGATGAGTTTTATTTCATTGAAATGAACACTCGCGTTCAAGTTGAACACCCAGTCACAGAGCTAATTACTGGTATTGATATTGTTCAACAACAAATTTTGATTGCTGCTGGTGAAAAACTGGCTTTCCGTCAAAAAGATATCGAATTCAAAGGCCACGCCATTGAGTGCCGTATCAATGCGGAAGATCCAGTTAAATTTATGCCAAGCCCAGGTCGTATTCAGTCTTGGCATATGCCAGGCGGCCCTGGTATCCGCGTTGACTCTCATGCCTACGCTGGTTACTTCGTGCCACCAACTTACGATTCTATGATTGGTAAATTAATTGCTTATGGCGCAACCCGTGAACAAGCTATTCGCCGTATGCGCATCGCTTTGTCAGAGGTAGCAATTGACGGCATTTTGACCAACGTACCGCTTCATCGTGAATTAATGCTTGATCCTAAGTTTGAAGTAGGTGGCACAAGTATTCACTACCTTGAGCACAAACTCGAAGAACAAGCAGCTTCACGCCGCGGTAACGAGAAGTAATAGTTACTTAGGCAAATGGCATTTCGTGAATTAGTTTTTACGGTACCCGAGGATCTTGCAGAGAGCCTTGGGGATGCCTTAATGGAGCTAGGCTCCTTATCTATTTCTGTTAGCGATGCCGCCGCCGATACGGAACAAGAAAAACCTTTATACGGCGAACCCGGATTAACGCCTGATCGCAATGCTTGGGAACAGTCACAAGTTATAGCACTGTTCGATGAACAAGGCCTTAACGCCCAAGAAATCCTAAATGAATTAAGTGAAGCGGGTTTTCAAGTTGCTCCACCTACAGAAAGATCTGTCGAGGAACAAGACTGGGTTCGATTAACCCAATCTCAATTTGATCCAATCCGAGTAGGTCAACGTTTATGGGTTGTGCCCTCATGGCACGAAGCCCCCAACGATCCTAACGCTGTTTGTTTAGCAGTTGACCCCGGCCTTGCTTTTGGTACAGGTAGTCACCCAACCACGAAGCTATGCATGCAATGGTTAGAGGAACATCCAGATTTAGCATCTAAAACTTTATTAGATTACGGTTGCGGCTCAGGAATCTTGGCGATTGCAGCCAAACGCCTCGGTTGTGGGCCAGCAATTGGGGTTGATATCGATCCGCAAGCGGTTATCTCCGCCAAAGACAACGCTATCCGCAATGAAGTCACTGTTGATTTCTTCTTGCCTGAAGAAGATAAAGCTGACAGCCAACACGATGTGGTGGTTGCCAACATCCTAGCGAATCCTCTACAAGTTTTAGCACCAGCTCTATGTCAGCGCATTGCGCCTAATGGACATATTGTTCTTTCTGGTATTTTGGCAAGGCAAGCAGAAGAAGTTATTGCCACTTACCAACCTTGGCTAAAGTTACATATTTGGCGTGAATGCGATGGTTGGGTTTGCCTAACCGGCCAATTAATGCCATCTGATAATGCCTTAGCTCAAAAAAAAACTTTAAATAAAGAAGATTCTCAAAAACCTACCTGGGCAAGAGTAATTGCCGCTGTTGTATTAAGCCTACTCGTGTTAGCTCAAGTTAGCTATTTAGGGCGCAACGTCATCAAACATCTAATAGCAAAAACTCCCGAGAGCATTCAAGCGCCACTTCAAACTGTATTTACTTATGTAGATCAGGGAATTTGCGATTATTTACCCTGCCAAGACATACCTATTAAAGATTTTTCAGTTTGGGCAATTGAATTTGCCGACCTACAAATTGGCCACTCAAAACAAAGTCAGTTACAACTTCAAATCAGAAACAAGATAGCTGCGTCTGTTGCCTGGCCATCTCTTGAACTATCTGTTACCGATGCCAATGACACATTAATTGCGCAGCGCATCATTTTCCCTAGCGCTTGGTTACCAGATAACTTGAGAGCATCTCCTGAAAAGATAGCTCAGGGAGCAGATGGCAACTCTGAAATATCGAGCAACATCAATCTCACACTACCAGAAGAGTCTGCTGGTTATCGTGTACGAATACTTTACCCATAACACCTACCTTAAAGCTCTCAAGGAAATTTATGTCTAGTTTAATTTGTGGATCCATTGCCTACGACACGATTATGTCTTTTGAAGGTCGTTTTCAAGATCAGATTCTTGCAGACCAAATCCATATTCTGAATGTGGCATTTCTAGTACCTAGCATGCGTCGTGAATTCGGTGGATGTGCTGGAAATATTGCCTATAACCTCAAACTTTTAGGTGGCGAACCCGTCATCATGGCAACGGTTGGTGGTGATGCGGGGACTTACTATGATCAATTAGCAAAATACGATATTTCTTCAGATCATATTCGTGAGTTGCCAGAAGCATTTACAGCACAAGCGATGATCACAACAGACCGTGATAACAACCAAATCACTGCTTTCCACCCAGGTGCCATGAGTGAATCTCACCTCAACCAAGTTGCTGATGTGGTGGCTCACCGCCAATCCAAGAAATTAAACATCCCCAAGATTGCCATCGTTGCACCAGACGGCCGCCAAGGCATGGTTGAACACTGCCAACAATTAGCGGATGCCAAAATTGATTTTATTTTCGACCCAGGCCAAGGATTGCCGATGTTTGACGGCAAAGATTTGCTTGGCTTCATTGAACAAGCTACTTATGTCGCCGTTAATGATTATGAAGGTGAAATGCTTTCCCAAAGAACAGGCCTTAGCCTAAAAGAAATTTCTGAAAGAGTTGAAGCTTTAGTTGTCACTAAGGGTTCTCAAGGTGCTGAAATTCATGCAAAAGGCAAAAAAATTGATATTCCAGTAGTCCCCGTTGCAAAAGCTATCGATCCAACTGGTTGTGGCGATGCTTTTAGAGGCGGATTACTCTATGGTTTAGAACAAGGATTTGATTGGGAAACCACAGGCCGACTCGCAAGTCTCATGGGGTCGATCAAAATTGCTAGCCAAGGCCCTCAAAATCATCAACCTTCTCAAGAAGAGATCCAATCTCAATTCAAAAAAGCATTTAATTACAGCTTTTAATTTATTTAAGGCAAGAAAAAACCCGCTAGAGCCGAAACTTTAGCGGGTTTGTTTTCCTTTTGGGAGCCAGCTCTTAATAAATTAAGGGCGTGAACCTGTTGGGAAAGGCCAAGCAGCTGCTGGATTTAAAACTGTCTTAGCTTTAGAAGCTGGGGCAGCTTTAGCAGCTGGCTTTTTAGATGCTGCCGGTTTTTTGGCAGCAACTGGCTTACTTACTTTTTTTTTACTGCTTTTTTAACAGCTTTTTTAACTGCTTTTTTAGCGGCTGGCTTCTTAGCAGCTACTTTTTTAGCAGCTGGCTTCTTAGCAGCAGCTTTTTTAGCAGCAGGCTTCTTAGCAGCTACTTTCTTAGCAGCTGGTTTTTTAGCAGCAGCTTTTTTAGCAGCAGGCTTCTTAGCAGCTACTTTCTTAGCAGCAGGCTTTTTAGCAGCTACTTTCTTAGCAGCTGGTTTCTTTGCAGCTACTTTTTTAGCAGCTGGTTTCTTTGCAGCAGGTTTTTTCTTGGCAGTTGCCATAATTACACTCCTTCACGTGAAAGTGATTGATACATACTACTGATTAAAGAAACCCGACCACACCAACTTCGTGTGAGCGAGCCATTCATCGGCACGCCACTCACTACACGTCGCATGCTAATGAATCCCGAAAAAAAAGCCGCAACCTTCATAGGTAACGGCTTTTTAAATAAGTTAGAGAAACGTTTCGAACTATCGAAAGAAACAGATAACAACTCACTCTGATGATTCAGAGTATTGGTTTTTAATCCATGTTGTTGCCTATAACTACTCAACAGTTTTTTCTCCTAATGTTCATAACTTTCGTGATAGTACAACTTAAGAGATGCGTTGTCATCAAAAATATTAAAAAAATTACTCCCAGTTCAACGCACCACCAGTTTGATATTCAATCACACGTGTCTCAAAGAAGTTTCTTTCCTTCTTCAAGTCGATCATTTCACTCATCCATGGGAATGGATTTTCTTCATTCGGGAACATTGCTTCGAGTCCGATCTGCATGCAACGACGATTGCAAATGTAACGGAGGTAACCTTTGAACATTGGTGCATTAAGCCCTAGAACCCCACGTGGCATAGTGTCTTCAGCGTAGCGATACTCAAGCTCTACAGCTTTTTCAAACAAACTGCGCAATTCTTCTTTGAACTCAGGCGTCCATAAATGAGGATTTTCCAACTTGATTTGGTTAATCATGTCGATACCAAAATTACAGTGAAGAGATTCATCACGCAAAATGTATTGATATTGCTCAGCAGCACCTGTCATCTTATTTTGACGACCCATCGCAAGAATTTGCGTAAAACCAACATAGAAGAACAAACCTTCCATGATGCAAGCAAACACAATTAATGAGCGCAATAGCTTCTGATCATTCTCCATCGTGCCTGTTTTGAAAGATGGATCAGTCAAAACATCGATAAATGGGATCAAAAACTCATCTTTGTCACGAATCGAAGGCACTTCATGGTACGCATTGAAGATTTCTGCCTGATCAAGCCCCAAAGATTCAACAATATATTGGTATGCGTGAGTATGAATTGCCTCTTCAAAAGCCTGACGCAATAAATATTGACGGCACTCGGGCGCAGTAATCTGGCGATAAGTACCTAAAACAATGTTATTCGCAGCCAATGAGTCGGCTGTCACGAAAAATCCCAAGTTACGCTTAATAATGCGACGCTCATCTTCCGTTAAGCCATTTGGATCTTTCCAAAGAGCAATATCGCGCGTCATATTAATTTCTTGAGGCATCCAATGGTTAGCGCAACCAGCCAGATACTTTTCCCATGCCCACTTATATTTAAATGGCACCAACTGGTTCACGTCTGTTGAACCATTAATAATTCGCTTATCAGCGACGTTCACACGACGCTCTGCAGCATTTTCTGTATTTACTGCTGCAGAAGGTGCAAAAGCTGACGCCGTAGGTAGAGGCATCGGACGGTTAGGTAACAAATTGCTCTCAACCGCCGCTGCCGGTGTTACCACCGGTGCGGGCTTACTTAACGGCGCGGCTGGGGTTTCTTCATCCCAATTCAACATAATTTTCTCCGAACTTTCTGTTCTTAACTACTTTAATTACTGGCAAGCTTCACATTCATCAAATCCAGCGTCGCCAGGACGCATGGTGCAAACTGGGCCATCTGCTTCAACAGCAGGAGCTGCAGACAATGTTGGCTCACCATTTGAAACTGCATTCAAAGAACCACTCTTCACTGTAGATTTCTCAACGTGAGTCGCTGAAATCGTGCGCAAGTAGTAAGTTGTCTTTAAACCACGCAACCATGCCAACTTATAAGTGTCGTCTAGCTTCTTACCAGAAGCGCCAGCCATGTAGATATTCAATGACTGAGCTTGGTCAATCCACTTTTGACGACGTGAAGCAGCTTCAACTAACCATAAAGGCTCCACTTCAAAAGCTGTTGCATATAAATCACGTAAATCTTGAGGAACACGATCAATTTTTGACAATGAACCGTCAAAATACTTCAAATCAGCAATCATGACTTCATCCCAAAGGCCGCGAGCCTTCAAGTCACGCACCAAGTAGTCGTTAACCACTGTGAACTCACCTGAAAGGTTCGATTTCACGAACAAATTCTGATAAGTTGGCTCGATACATGCTGAAACGCCAATAATGTTAGAAATTGTTGCTGTTGGAGCAATCGCTACGCAGTTAGAGTTACGCATACCAAATTGTTTAATACGGTTACGTACTGGCGTCCAATCCATCTTAGAAGACATATCTACTTCTACATAGCCACCACGTTGCTCAGCCAATAACTTCACTGAATCTTGTGGAAGGATGCCTTGATCCCATAATGAACCTTTGTAGGTTGCGTATGTGCCACGTTCTTCAGCCAATTCTGTAGAGGCCAAATAAGCGTAGTAGCAAACTGCTTCCATAGACTCATCGGCAAACTGAACCGCAGCTTCGCTAGCGTATGGAATACGCAACATATGCAAGCAATCCTGGAAGCCCATGATGCCCATACCAACTGGACGGTGTTTCAAGTTTGAATTACGAGCTTTAGCAACCGCGTAATAGTTGATATCAATCACGTTATCCAACATACGCATCGCTGTACGGATAGTTTTTTGGAGTTTTTCATGATCAAGCACTAACTTACCACTCGCATCAGTCTTCAAATGAACGGCCAAGTTCACAGAACCCAAGTTACAAACAGCGATTTCTGATTCATTGGTGTTCAGAGTAATTTCTGTACATAAATTAGATGAGTGAACAACGCCAACGTGCTGTTGTGGGCTACGAACGTTACATGGGTCTTTGAATGTGATCCATGGGTGGCCTGTTTCGAACAACATGCCTAACATCTTGCGCCACATTTCCAACGCTCTTACCTTCTTAAATGGCTTTAACTCACCATTAGCCGCTTTTTGCTCATAAGCTAAATAAGCTTTTTCGAATTCAGCACCGAACTTATCGTGCAAATCAGGGCATGTTGAAGGCGTAAATAATGTCCACTCACCGTTTTCCATCACACGCTTCATAAACAAGTCAGGAATCCAGTTCGCTGTGTTCATGTCATGTGTACGACGACGGTCGTCACCTGTGTTTTTACGCAACTCTAAAAACTCTTCAACGTCTAAGTGCCATGTTTCTAGATAGGCACACACGGCGCCCTTACGCTTACCACCCTGATTAACCGCAACGGCTGTGTCATTCACTACCTTCAAGAATGGCACAACACCTTGTGACTTACCGTTGGTGCCCTTAATGTGGCTACCTAAAGCACGAACACTTGTCCAGTCATTACCTAGACCACCAGCAAACTTAGATAACAAAGCGTTTTCTTTCAAGCCTTCATAGATACCATCCAAATCATCTGGAATAGTTGTTAGGTAGCAGCTTGATAACTGTGAACGCAATGTTGCAGAGTTAAATAGTGTTGGCGTGCTTGACATGAAGTCGAATGTAGAAAGAATCTCATAGAACTCAATCGCACGTGCTTCACGGTTCACTTCATTCAAAGCCAAGCCCATCGCTACACGCATAAAGAAAGCCTGTGGCATTTCAATACGGTGGTCTTCAATATGCAAGAAGTAGCGGTCATACAATGTTTGTAAACCGAGGTAGTTAAATTGCAAGTCACGGTCGGCTTTTAGTGCAGAACCCAACTTCACTAGGTCAAAACTTAATAATTTTTGATCCAACAACTCTGCATCCACGCCCTGCTTAATAAATTGTGGGAAATAGTTAACGTACTCAGCAGCCATAGCTGCTTGAGGCACTTCACGACCCAAAATTTCTTTACGGATGGTGTGCATCAAAATACGAGCTGTTACTTGGCTATAAGCAGGATCTTTTTCAATTAATGTACGTGACGCCAAAATAGCTGAGTCATAGACTTGAGCCATTGGTACACCTTCGTACAAGTTCTTAATTGTTTCTTTAATGATTGGTTCTGCATTAACTGCGGCGCCCAAACCAGCACAAGCTGACTGAATCACATTTTGCAATGCCGCCATATCCAATGGTTTAACAACACCATTGTCACTAACGTTTAAACCAGGATGCTCAACCAATTGAGGAGCAGCAGCTTGGGCTGACACCATCGCAGCACGCTCCTGATTACGCTTTTCACGATAAAGAACATAAGCACGAGCAACGTTATGCTCACCGCTACGCATCAAAGCCAATTCAACTTGATCTTGAATATCTTCAATGTGGAATGTGCCACCATTTGGGCGGCTACGTAACAAAGCACGTACAACTACTTGCGTTAATTGCTCAACTTGCTCACGAACTCGTGCAGAGGCAGCACCTTGACCACCATTAACTGCTAAAAATGCTTTTGTTACAGCAATGGCAATTTTTGATGGCTCAAATGCCACTACTGAACCATTACGGCGAATGATTTTGTAATCTGACAACAAAGTGGCGTTTGAACCACCTACTCCACCAGCAACAAAATTGGCTGATGGATCTTGACTAACTTGACCAGCAGGTTGGCCTGCAAAAGGGCTTGGCGTTTGACCAGCGGCTTGTGGGTCTGCGTAGGACATTAGAACTCCTATATCTATATATATGTATTAATTAAGCAAAACTACGATTTTTATTAGGTAAAGCGACGGCTATTCGCGACAGATAACACTATATTTAGTGTTTCGTTTGCGACAACGGTACTAAGTATAGGATATTTGTTGTGTTTTTGATAAGCACTTTTTGCAAATAAATACCTATCGAAATCCCTAATTCAGGGCAAAAATAGGCCCCATTTTGGACACTTTTTTGAGATATCAGTCAGTAACAGGCTTAATTAGTTAGTGATCACTCACATAATTAATCTACCAAACTAGAAATTATCTTTTTTGAGTGCCATAAGGCATCTCTTTTTCTGGAATTTCTGCCAATTTTGAGAATAATTGCCAGTCAAAATGAATACCTGGATCTGTTTTTCTTCCTGGGGCAACATCACTATGCCCAGCATAAGCTGCAATAGGATATGTTTTTTTCAATGCAAAAACTAATTCTCTAAGCGATGTGTACTGAGCAGGTTGGAATGGCAAATCATCCGTACCCTCCAACTCAATACCAATCGAAAAATCATTACAACGTTCTCGACCAAAAAAATCTGATACTCCCGCATGCCAAGCACGATGATTGGCTGAAACAAACTGCTGTACCTGCCCATTTCTGCGAATCAGAAAATGACTAGACACTTGTCGATCGGCTATGGATTCAAAATAAGGGTGAGCCTTGGGATCTAATTTATTTTGAAAAAAGTCAGCAATGTAATTTCCGGAAAACTGCCCAGGCGGTAAGCTAATGTGATGAACCAGTACTAATTCAACAGGCATGTTAGCCGGACGCTCATCGTAATTAGGCGACTTAACCCATTCAGCCTCTCCCCACCAACCTCGTGAATCAATGGCTTTTTTATGTGCGACTGAACAGTAGCCGCCCACACCTTCATCACTAGGAAAACGCACGCCACAAAAAGGGCATTGGGACATTAATTTTGGCGTTATTGGAGTTTTCGGCTTTGGTTTAGCGGTTGAACGATTGTTTTGTTCAACATGGGCAGAACGCCACCAAATAATGAGTCCGGCCATGATGATGGCAAATAGTAACCATTTCATCGCTGCAGTAAAACCTCAATCACAAAGCGGCTACCCACATAGGCTAATAACAACATCGCAAAAGAACCTAACACCCAACGAATCGCGCTTAAGCCACGTAAACCAATGCGTTGACGGGCAATCAGTAGGCCTGCAAACATTAACCAGGACAAAATACCAAAAATGGTTTTGTGATCAAAAAATAGAGCTTTACCAAATAAGGTCTGACTGAAAAATAAGCCAGAAAACACAGTCAAGGTTAATAAAGCAAAACCAACCGTCAAAATTCTGAATAGAATTTTTTCCATCGTCATTAAAGGAGGTAAGCGATTCACCCATGATGTCAACAAGCCTGATGATTGATGAGTTTTATGCAAATACCTGTCTTGCCAATGCATCAAAATAGCATGCAAAGCCGCCAGACTTAATAATCCATAGGCGCTATTGGCAACAATAAAGTGACTTCTAAACCATGGATCATCCACTGCTCTTGAAGATAGTACGTAACCACCAAAAATAATTGGCAATAAACTACAAATACCTGCCGCCAAAAGAATAAATGCTTTTAGACCCCTCATAGGTAAGTACCAGCTCTCTACCCAGAAAAAGCAAACACCAATCCAAGCCATGGTTGAGAGCGCTTGGGCAAATCCAAAAATGAACCCTGCAGCGGTAAAAATGGACTCATGCAAGATAAAACCATGCAAGATCAATACAGGCAACAGAAGCCACTGCGAGCAACCTAAAGCAGAGGAAGAACTTAATTCCCCATCTTTTTGCTCGTCTTTTTTGCTATAAAACCTAACTTCCTGCCAAAAAAACAGGAAATATAGGATGCTGGGTAACCATGCAAGGCTGGGGTGACCTAAAATATTCATATCTACAGTTTAATGCTCATATGTTCCAAAATCTAACAGACCGTTTAAGTCGTGTGGTTAAAACCATGCGCGGCCAGGCAAGATTAACCGAGGCCAATACAGCAGACATGCTACGCGAAGTACGTCTCGCCCTTTTAGAGGCAGACGTCGCTTTACCTGTCATCAAAGAACTTATTGCCAATATTAAAGAAAAAGCGCTTGGCGTAGAAGTTCTTGATAGCTTAAACCCAGGACAAGCGTTAGTCAGCGTCGTACAAAAAGAGTTAGTCGCCATTATGGGCGACCCCACTGCTGGCAAACTTAATTTAGCTGCGCAGCCTCCTGCGATTATTTTGATGGCCGGCCTTCAAGGTGCCGGCAAAACAACTTCAGTCGGTAAATTAGCCAAATGGCTTAAAGAAACTCAAAAGAAAAAAGTATTAACTGTTTCTTGCGACGTTTATCGCCCTGCTGCTATCGCTCAATTAAAAACAGTTACGGAACAAGCTGGCGCAGAATTTTTCCCAAGCACTGAAAACCAAAAGCCTAGCGATATCACAAGAGATGCGCTTGATTGGGCAAAACGCCACTATCACGATGTCTTAATCGTCGACACGGCCGGTCGCCTAGGTATCGATGAAGCCATGATGCAAGAAATCAGTTCATTGCATCAACTACTCAACCCGGTTGAAACCTTATTCGTAGTTGATGCCATGCTTGGTCAAGATGCCGTCAACACTGCTAAAGCTTTTAATGAAACACTACCGCTAACTGGAGTCATCCTTACCAAATTAGATGGTGACGCTAGAGGTGGTGCAGCTTTATCTGTACGCCACATCACTGGAGTGCCGATCAAGTTTGCCGGTGTCGCTGAAAAGTTAGATGGCCTAGAACCGTTTGATGCGGAACGCATGGTCAGCCGCATCTTAGGCATGGGTGACATCCTAGCCCTTGTCGAACAAGCTCAAAAAAATGTTGATATCGAGCAGGCTCAAAAATTAGCTGAAAAAGTTAAAAAAGGCGGTTTCGATTTAAATGATTTCCGCATGCAAATTACACAAATGCGCCAGATGGGTGGCATGAGTTCTTTGCTAGATAAATTACCTGCCCAATTGGCACAAGCAGCTGCTAAAACAGATATGAATGTTGCTGATAAACAAGTACGTCGTACCCAAGGCATCATTGATAGCATGACGCCTCAAGAACGTTTAAAACCAGAGCTACTTAAAGCAAGTCGTAAACGCCGGATTGCCGCTGGTGCAGGCGTGCAAGTTCAAGAGGTTAATCGTGTACTAGCGCAGTTTGAACAAATGCAAACCATGATGAAGCAATTTAAAGGTGGCAAGATGTCACGCATGCTAACTGGCATGGCAGCCAAGGGCATGGGGAAAATGCTTAAACGCTAACAGTTAGATAAATAGTTAACAGTAAAAAAGGCCCGTGATGCTAGTAATCACTGGCCTTTTTATTTTATGTAAATTGAATGCTTATTTATTAATAATGCATTTGTGATTTACGAGTGCTGCAACTTAGCCTTCACTTCAGCAATCACCTTGGCAGCCATCTCTGCAACTGGCACAACCGTCGCTTCAGTATCCGTGCGCGCTTGGAATTCAAGGCCACCTTCTTTTAGACCACGATCACCAATCACCACACGGTAAGGCACACCAATTAATTCCCAATCGGCAAACATCGCCCCTGGTCGCTCACCACGATCATCCAAAATAACTTCAATGCCTGCGGCTTGAAGTTCAGCGTGTAAACGATCGGATGTTTCACGTACGGCTTCTGAACGGTCATACCCCATTGGACAAATCACTACTTGGAATGGCGCAATAGAAACTGGCCAAACAATACCGCGCTCATCAAAACATTGCTCAATCGCAGCACCTAAAACACGCGTCACACCCACACCATAGCAACCCATCACCATTGGTTGAGAGTGGCCCTTTTCATCTAGATAAACGCAATTCATAGCTTCTGAATAACGAGTCCCCAACTGGAAAATATGTCCCACCTCAATACCCCGGCAAATTTCTAATACGCCTTTGCCATCTGGTGAAGCATCACCTTCGACAACATTGCGAATGTCGGCTACTAATGGTTCTGGCAAATCACGACCCCAGTTCACGCCACTTAAGTGGAAACCTTCTTTATTGGCACCACAAACAAAATCACTCATATTGGCAACAGTGCGATCAGCCACAACAGTTAATGGTTTTTTCGTTTTAACAGGGCCTAAGTAACCAGGAGGCGTACCAAAATATTCAACAATTTCTGCTTCACTAGCAAAACGGAAATCAGTTAAACCTGACACTTTGCTAGCCTTCACTTCATTTAACTCGTGGTCACCACGAACTAACAACAGAAATAATTGAGCACCAGTTTCACCATCAACAGCTAAAACAATTGATTTCACTGTTCGATCTAATGGCAACTTTAAAAGCTCTGCCACTTCCTCGCATTTGTTTTTCCCAGGCGTCGCTACTTCAGTTAACGTTTCTTTTCCTGGTGCGCGCGCAGCAATTAATGACAAGGCTTCGGCAGTCTCAATATTTGCAGCGTAATCAGAGCTCGGGCAATAAGCAATTGCATCTTCACCAGTATCAGCAATTACGTGAAACTCTTGGCTACCAGTGCCACCAATAGCGCCGTTGTCGGCCGCCACCGCTCTAAACTTCAAGCCAAGTCTAGTGAAAATTCTGTTGTAAGCTTCAAACATCTTGGCATAAGACTGTTTCATTCCTTCAACATCTCGATCGAATGAGTAAGCATCCTTCATGCTGAATTCACGGCCACGCATGATGCCAAAACGAGGACGACGCTCATCACGGAATTTTGTCTGAATTTGATAGAAATTCACGGGTAATTGTTTGTAACTCTTGATTTCATGACGAGCGATATCAGTCACCACTTCTTCTGAAGTTGGCTGAATCAAGAAGTCTCTATCGTGACGGTCTTTAATACGCAATAACTCAGGGCCCATCTTGTCCCAACGACCAGTTTCTTGCCATAACTCAGCAGGCTGAATCACAGGCATTAACAATTCAACAGCACCCGCGCGATCCATTTCCTCGCGAATAATGTTTTCTACTTTTCTAATAACTTTCAAGCCCATAGGCAGATAGTTATAAATACCGGCGCCCAATTTACGGATCATGCCGGCTCTCATCATGAGCTTATGAGAAACAATTTCAGCGTCCGCAGGCGCTTCTTTAAGGGTACTAATAAAAAACTGAGTTGCTTTCATATTTATCTTTATAAAAAATGAGGGGTCTAAAGCTATAATCAATTCATTGATTTTAAAGGATTAAGAGATTAAGGCACGAATATGCTCGACAGAGAAGGGTATAGACCCAACGTCGGCATCGTTCTCCTCAATCAGCGCAACGAAGTTTTCTGGGGAAAACGTGTTGGCCAACACTCCTGGCAGTTCCCGCAGGGGGGCATACAACATGGGGAAACACCAGAACAAGCAATGTATCGCGAGTTGCATGAGGAGATCGGTCTAGAGCCGCAACACGTTCAAATTATTGGACGTACCCGCGAATGGCTGCGTTATGACGTGCCAGCTGAATTCTTGCGCCGCGGGAATGCTGCTAGATCTGCCAATGGCAAACCAGCACGCCATACTTACCGCGGTCAAAAACAAATTTGGTTCCTGTTACGCATGGTAGGTCGCGATAGCGATATCTGTCTCAGAGCAACCAGTCATCCAGAATTTGATGGGTGGAGATGGAGCCCCTATTGGATCCCTCTAGATGTGGTGATTGACTTTAAACGCGAAGTTTACGAGCTAGCCCTCTCAGAATTGGCGCGTTTCTTATCAAAAGGCCCAAGACTCATGATGATGCCCTGGGGATCAGCCCTTGATTTTCCTAAACCCCATCATAGAGACTCTAAAAAAGATTCTTCCGAGGATAACTCTTGAACTTGATTCATAAATTTCTAAAAGTAGGTGTTTGGTTATTTATCTCCACCAGCCTAATCGCTCATGCTCAATATAGAGCTGTTGATCCTGCTGATGAGAATGACCCTGATGCGCCTCGAGTTTGGATGGAATCGGAAGTCAAAATCCCTGATGCCGCGCCTTCAGCAGAGCTAAAACCATTTTTTGTTTCTGGCAATACACCGCTGACATTTGCGATTGATGCCAAATCACTGACTATTGGCAAAGATGATGTCATCCGTTACGTCATCGTTATCACTAGCCCAAGCGGCGCCAAACAAGTGAACTACGAAGGTCTTCGCTGCGAAAAGTATGAATGGCGCTTATACGCAACATTACAGGGCGATGATAAGTGGGTCAAAACACCTAATAGTCGCTGGCAAGCGGTTAGAGGAAATACTTATAACCGCTACCACTCAGCTTTAATCCAAGATGCTTTCTGTGAAAACTCGATTCCTCGCAAAGACCCGAAAGAAATCTTAAGGCTATTAAAACCTTAAATAATTTATTTCTTAGCGATTAATTGCGAACCAATTAATTCGCCTTGAGCTAAGCGCACGAGTACTTGATTTTCCAAACCAGAGGCAATCACCGTATCAGCACCACTCTTTGCGGCAAGTTTAGCGGCAAGCACTTTAGTCAACATACCACCCTTACCTAGACTACTGCCAGCACCACCGGCCATTGCTTCCAAATTAGCATCGCCCGCAATCGCTTCTTGAATCAATGTCGCATTCGCATCTTTACGTGGGTCGGCACTATATAAGCCACCTTGATCCGTCAAAATGACCAAAGCATCTGCTTCAATAAGATTCGTTACTAAGGCGCCCAATGTATCGTTATCGCCAAACTTAATTTCATCAGTAACAACCGTGTCATTCTCATTAATGATTGGTACCACACCCATTTTTAAGAGTGTCAATAAAGTCATGCGCGCATTTTGATAACGTTGCTCATCTGCTAAATCAGCATTGGTTAAAAGTACTTGAGCTGTACGAATGCCATGTTTAGCAAAACACGTTTCATATACTTGCACCAGACCCATTTGACCAACAGCCGCTGCTGCTTGAAGTTCATGAATATCCGTTGGACGTTGAGTCCAACCTAGGCGCTGCATACCTTCTGCGATGGCACCTGAACTAACCATCACTACTTGCTTACCCATTCCACGGAGTTCAGCCATTTGAGCAGCCCAACGACCAATGGCTTCATGATCAAGACCCTGACCATTATTAGTCACTAATGTTGATCCAACTTTCACCACGATGCAATTTGCATCTTGTATCGCTCTGGCCACCGACTCACTCCCTTATAACGAGAATATTAGTTTTAATTATTAATCGTTTACTTCTGAATCACTGTCTTCATCATTGCCATGAAAACGCACGTCCGCATCATGCTCTTCTTGATCATCACGTTCTTGGCGCTTCGCATCCAAATCTGTTTGAATCGCATAACAAAGCTGCTGACAACCTTCACCAGTTAAGGCGGAAATTTCAAATACTGGGCCTTTCCAACCATAAGCTTTGATGAAAGCTTTAATACGCTTTGCACGTTCCTCTTCAGGAATCATATCCACTTTGTTCAACACCAACCAACGTGGCTTATCGTACAAAGACTCATCGTATTTTTTTAGTTCATTAACAATCGCTTTAGCTTCAGCAACTGTGTCAATATTCTCATCGAATGGCGCCATATCAACCAAATGCAATAACAAGTTAGTTCGTTGCAAGTGACGCAAGAAACGATGGCCAAGCCCCGCACCTTCAGCAGCGCCCTCAATCAAACCTGGAATATCGGCAATCACAAAACTACGTTCTTGACCAACACGCACCACACCTAAATTAGGGTGCAAGGTTGTAAACGGATAGTCTGCAATTTTTGGTCGAGCATTTGATACTGCTGTGATTAATGTTGATTTACCTGCATTAGGCATCCCCAACAAACCAACATCAGCCAATACTTTTAACTCCAAACGCAACTTATGTTCTTCACCAGGTAAACCACTGGTTTTTTGTCTTGGCGCGCGATTGGTACTGCTCTTGAAATGCAAGTTACCCCAACCACCAGCACCACCTTTGGCCAAACACAAACGTTGGCCATGGTAAGTTAAGTCAGCAATAACTTCATTGGTATCCATGTCGTGAATAATGGTTCCAACTGGCATGCGCAATTCAATATCTTGACCTGCCTTACCATAACAATCCGATCCACGACCTGGCTCACCATTTTGAGCCAAATGTTTTTTAGCAAACCGGTAATCCACCAATGTGTTGATGTTGCGATCAGCAATAGCGTAAACGCTACCACCCTTACCGCCATCACCGCCATCAGGACCACCAAATTCAATAAATTTTTCACGACGCATAGATGCGCTACCGGAACCACCATGGCCGGCAACTACTTCAATACGGGCTTCGTCGATAAATTTCATAAATTCCAATAAAAAAGGCCTCGCTATTTGGCGAGGCCTTGTTCTGAGTGTTGAGTTTTACTTCGCTATCTCAGTAAGGCTAATTAAGCGCGCGGCAGCACAGACACGAATGCCTTCTTAGCTGCACCTTTAACGCCAAATTCAACATGACCATCTACCAATGCGAACAATGTGTGGTCTTTGCCACAACCAACGTTCACACCTGGGTGAACGCGTGTACCGCGTTGGCGAACGATGATGCCGCCTGCATTGATGGCTTGACCGCCATAAACCTTAACGCCTAAGCGTTTTGACTCTGAATCGCGACCGTTACGTGTGGAACCGCCGCCTTTTTTCTGTGCCATTTTTTACTCCGCCTCTGCCTATTAGGCCTTAATGGAATTAATCAAAATCTCAGTAAAGTTCTGACGATGACCTTGACGCTTTTGATAATGCTTACGTCTGCGCATCTTAAAAATCTTAACTTTGTCGTGACGACCCTGAGAAATAACAGTGGCTTTAACAGCTGCACCACTTACCAATGGCTCACCAAACTTCAGTGATTCACCAACGCCTACGGCGAGAACTTGGTCAAGAGTGATTTCGCTGCCTACATCCGCTGGTATCTGTTCTATTTTCAATTTTTCGCCAGCAGCAACTTTATATTGTTTGCCACCGGTTTTTATGACCGCGTACATATTGAAATCTTTCTATCTAATAATCTATCCGACCCCATGTCGAATAGAGCCTTAAATTATAGCTCTAGCTTAATTTCTAGTCAAAAAGTAGAATTAATGACTAAATTAGTGAATTGATACTGTTTTTTATAATAAAAACTATTTAATTCAATGAGTTAAACTAAAATACTATTAATAACTGCCTCCTTATAAAAGTTAATGAGCACTAACTTACAAACCATTCTTAGCCCAATTTCAGCGGATATGCAGTCCCTCAATGAGGTGATTCGCAATCGCTTAAGCTCAGAAGTAGCGCTCATTAACCAAATTTCAGGCTACATCATTGAGGCAGGTGGCAAGCGTATCCGCCCTGCACTTTTATTATTAACCGCCAAAGCCATTGCTAATGGCAAACCGCTCGCACACCATTTAGACATGGCTGCCGTTGTTGAATTTATTCATACAGCAACCCTTTTACATGATGATGTGGTCGATGAATCCGATTTAAGGCGCGGTCGCGCCACCGCTAATGCGGCATTTGGGAATGCGGCTAGTGTTTTAGTGGGTGATTTTCTATATTCGCGCGCTTTTCAAATGATGGTGGCGCCCAACGAGCTCAAGATTATGCAAATCTTGGCTGATGCAACTAATACGATTGCTGAAGGTGAAGTGCTTCAACTGATGAATATGCACGATCCAGATGTTAATGAAGAGCGCTACTTACAAGTTATTCACTATAAAACCGGTAAATTATTCGAGGCTTCTTCAGCATTAGGTGCTTTATTAGCTAAATCAACTCCAGAGCAATATGCGGCGGCTGAAGCTTATGGCCGTCATATTGGTACAGCCTTTCAATTAATTGATGACATCCTGGACTACACCGCTGATGCTGCGCAAATGGGTAAAAATGCAGGTGATGACTTAAGAGAAGGTAAACCAACCTTACCGCTTATTTATTTATTGGATCATGGTACACAAGCGCAAAAAAAATTAGTGCGCGGCGCCATTGAACAGGCCGAAGAGTTACCAGAGGATCTTTTCCAGCAGGTTTATCAAGCAATTATGGAGTCAGATGCACTAGCCTATACACAGGCTGCTGCTGAACGTGAAGCGCGCCTCGCAGAGGAAACACTCCAATGCTTCCCGATGAATGAAGCTAAACAAAGCCTATTAGATCTTTGCGCTTACTCCTTAAAACGCTCCACTTAATTAATATTTCAAAAATAAGACTTTTATGAGTCTTTTCATAAAGCTGTCAGATATTTCCGACAGCCTCTTCTGAATATTCTCCCAAAATTAGAGCACCAAGAGGACATACAAACCTTCATGGGTTTGCTATAGTGCTTCTCATGTTCTTAGCTTTTGAAAGCACTCATGGATTCGTGGCTTAATGATTGGCCCTGGTGGGCCCAATTTGCGCTCGTTGTTATTCTTTTGGCTGTATCTGCTTTTTTCTCGATTACTGAAACGAGCATGATGGCTGCTAATCGCCACAGAATTCGTCACTTAGCCAATCGAGGTCATCGAGGCGCTAAACATACACAAGAATTACTCGGGAAAACTGAAGCGCTTTTATCAGTCATTCTGATTGGCAATAATTTAGTTAACACCATTGTTCCTGTTTTGTTAACAGGTATTGCTTTACATGCATTTGGCAACAATGGCTCGGTGCTATCCATCAGCACAGGTATTGCTGCAGTTCTGATTATTATTTTTTGCGAAATCACGCCTAAGGTTATTGGCGCAACTTATCCCGAACGAATCTCCATCGTTACAAGTTGGATCATTCGTCCATTAATTGTGATTCTTAAGCCTGTCACTTGGCTCATCAATGTCTTTGTCACATTGTTATTAAAACTATTTAGAGTTAATACGGCTGCCAATAAAAATACACAAATGAGCCCAGAAGAATTGCGTTCGGTTGTTTTGGAATCTACGCACTTCATCCCCAATAAACATAGAAGTATTTTGGTGAACTTATTTAACTTGGAAAATATTCAAGTAGATGATGTGATGACACCACGCTCACGTATGGAAGTGCTAGATTTATCGAGACCCATTGAAGAAGTGATTCACCAACTTGAGACTTGTTATCACAATAAGTTACCTGTTTGCGAAGAAGATAGCGATAAAGTGATTGGCATTCTTGCAGTTCGAAAGGCTCTAAGCTTATTAGGCGATGAAGAATTAACACATGCCAACTTTAAAGATCTATTGAGTGAGCCTTATTTCATTCCAAGCGGTACCCCAGTGCTACAGCAACTCCAATATTTCCAAGAAAATCAGGAACGCGTTGGCTTAGTTGTTGATGAATACGGCATTGTTCAAGGTTTAGTGACCATAGAAGATATTCTGGAAGAGTTGATTGGTGAATTCACCACATCGATACCCGATCTTGCTATCAAAACAAAATGGTCGAACGAGGGTGATTATTTAGCTGATGGTTCTGCCAGCTTACGAGACCTCAATAGAACCTTGGGACTTAACTTATCGCTAGAAGGCCCTAAAACATTAAATGGTTTGCTACTTGAGACTCTAGAAGATATTCCAGATAACGATGTTAGCGTCAAAATTAATGATGTTGTAATGGAAATCATTCAGGTGGATGAACATACCATCAAAACTGTTCGTATATATAAGCCGAATGCGTGAAGATGATGAAATCATTCAATTCTGGCAAAACATTATCGAAACAGCAGTTGCATCCAATGCAAGCGATATTCACATTGAACCAGAAGAAGGCGCTAGCTCCGTTCGCTTGCGGGTGGATGGCCGCCTTAGCCATTTAGCGAGATCCCCTGCTTTATGGCATGACAGAATTGCCACCAGAATAAAGATTCTGTCTCGCTTAGATATTTCCGAGAAACGCCTGCCCCAAGATGGGCAAATGTTGGCTCATGTTTTAAACGTGGCTATTAACTGTCGCGTATCGACATTACCCACATTCAACGGCGAAAAAATTGTGGTGCGCTTATTAAATAAAAATAAGCACGATCTTCTTTTGGATAAATTAGGACTTCAAGATCAACAACTAGATGCTTTGAAAGCATCTCTTGATAAACCACAAGGATTTATTTTGGTAACCGGCCCAACCGGTAGTGGGAAAACACAAACACTCTATAGCTGTTTGCAGCATCTATCTCATGGTGATTGCAATATCACAAGCATTGAAGACCCTGTTGAGATTCAATTAGAGGGTATCAATCAAATCCAAGTGAATGAAAAGTCAGGCCTTAGTTTTCTTTTAGCCTTACGCGCACTGATGAGACAAGATCCTGATGTGATTATGTTAGGTGAAATTCGTGATTCAGTAACAGCCCAAACCGCTTTTCAAGCTGCTGAAACAGGCCATTTGGTTTTAGCCACCTTGCATGCCAATGATGCTCCAAGCGCCCTATGGCGTTTACGCCAATTAGGTATTGGATCAGATACCTTAGCCAACAATCTCGAGTGCATTACTGCTCAACGCTTGTTGAGATTATCTTGTACCTCATGTATGCCTAATATGGGAAACGACATCGCCCATACCTGTCCAAACTGTCATGGATCAGGGTTTAAGCATAGAAGAGCAGTTCATCAAGTGATGCCCATCTCAAATGAAATGAGATTACTCATTGAAAAAGATGCACCACTAAGCATGATTAAAAACCAATGCCAAACAGAAAATATTCAAAGCATGGCTGATAGCGCCGCAAAATTAGTCGCTAGTGGACTCACAACCTCATCAGAAGTTAAACGGCACCTAGGCTAATACAAGGTAGACATGATGAGCATGACAGATCAACAACAACTTGATATCACCAGAAAATTATTGACGCTTACAAAGTCAGGTCTACCTTTGCTAGATGCGGTAAAACTGATTGGCATTAAATCTATTGAGGAAGGGTTAACCACGGGTAGAAGTTTGTCCGTTATCATGGATCAATGCGGGTTTTATCCATTTTGCGTAGGCTTAATTCGATCAGGCGAAGCCACCGGCGACTTATTGGCAAGCCTTGAATCTATTAACCTACATCTTGATAAGAAAATAAAGCTTAAAAAGAAACTAAAAAAATCTCTCACTTACCCGTGCATTGTTGGCATAACAGCATGCCTTGTCTTATTTGTGATTTTCCAATGGGTCGTTCCCACCTTTGAAGTGATGTTTTCTAACTTCAATGCGGCGCTACCCTGGCCCACCCGATTATTGATTCAATACTCGCAATGGTTTCAGGCGTACTTTTTGTATGCCTGCCTAATTATTTTCTGCTTAACTGGCTTGATTGCGCTTTATTGGAAATACTCAGCTAATTTTCAAAAGAAATTTGATCGATTAATGATGTTGTTGCCGTTCTGGGGAAAAATCAGAATTGCAGCTGCTATTAGTCAATGGGGCAAAAGCATTGCGACCTTCCATCAACATGGCATTCCCATACTAGATGCTATTAAAGAAACAGCTTTAAATTCTAATGATTGGGTCATTTATCAATTCTGCATTGAATTAAAAAACTATTTATCCCAAGGTTGGTCGTTATCAGAATCCATTCGCATGACAACCCATGGGACTATGCTGATGAAGCCTGAACATCTACAATTAATTCGCGTCGGAGAAGCTTCTGGTGATTTAAGCTACGTACTAGATGTCATAGCCAACCAAGAAGAGGAAGCATTAGACCAGTTGATTGACCAACTCTCACAATCCATGGAACCAGTTTTAATGATTTTTATGGGCCTTATTGTTGGCACGCTCATTATTGCGCTGTATTTACCTATTTTTGAAATGGGCCAAATTCTTTGATACAAACTTTATCCCTTCTACTTGTTTTGATAACACTCCTAGTTCTATCTTGGATTGATTACAAAACTTTTAGATTACCCGACTCCATCACACTCCCCCTCTTAAGCTATGGGCTTATTGGCAATGGATTTGGATTTCTACACTGGGCCTCATGGGACTCGGCCATCTTAGGTGCAATTTTTGGTTGGAGCTCTTTATACGGCCTAAACGCTCTTTATAAAAAAATTAAAGGTATCAATGGCGTTGGCATGGGAGATGCCAAATTACTTGGAGCACTCGGCGCTCTCTTAGGCTGGCAACTACTCCCCTACATTATTTTGATTGCATCACTATCAGGTTTACTGGGCGGCTACCTTTTGCTAAAAATACAGCATAAAGATTTACATCAGGCGATTCCTTTTGGACCTTTTATCTCACTTGGTGGCATCATCACATTGTTATGGATGATTTAAATACGGCTCCCCACCAATCTATGGCCCAACTCATCAAAGTTGGCTTAACTGGTGGCATTGGTAGCGGGAAAAGCGCAGTCGCACAGATCCTAGAAAAACAAGGCGCTATTGTTATTGATACCGATGCGATTGCTCATGACATTACAGCACCAGGCGGAGCTGCTATGCCAGCTATTGAATCTTATTTTGGTCAGGATTTCTTAAATCCTGACAAATCCTTAAACAGAGCCAAGATGAGAGCCTTAGTTTTTAATGATGAAAAAGCCAAATTAGCTCTAGAGCACATTACTCACCCCCTAATTAGTCAGATAACCACTGAACGAGCTTATCAGGCTGCCGAGAAGCATCCGCCCTACCTTGTCCTAATGGTGCCTCTGCTTATCGAATCTGGCAAATGGCTAGATCAAACCCCATCAAAGATTGATTATTTGGTAGTGGTTGATTGCCCTGAAGCCGAACAAATCAGGCGAGTCCAGAAAAGAAATAGCTTGGATGCAGAAATCATCCAGAAAATTATGGCCAAACAAGCTACTCGTGAACAGCGACTTAGCAAGGCTGATTTTGTCATCAATAACGATGGGGATTTAGCCCATCTTGAAGACCAAGCGATAACGCTACATCAGCAAATTTTGGCTGATTTATCAAGAAAATAGTCACATTTCTCGTGTTTCAGTCTAGAATCACAAGATATGGTTATCTACGAATATCCCTTTAACGAACTCGTTCGAAGCTTGCTTCGACTAGAGTATTTGTTCGAGAGATTTCACTATTACGTAGAAAAAGATGATGCTAAAGATATGCATCCCGCCATTCCTCTTATTTTTGACTTAGGCGAGATTACTGCTCGCGCAGATTTGAAATCCAGTTTAATGAAAGAACTAGATCGTCAAAAACTAAGTCTTGAAGCATTAAGAAATCAAACTAGCATCAACCAAAATTTATTAGATTCAACTCTTAGTGAGATGAATGCTATTTGGCAAAAAATTAATCAAACAATGGGCAAACCTAATGCGTTAATTACAGATAGCGAATGGCTTAATACAATTCGTACGCGTTTAAATGTTCCTGGTGGAACAAGTCCTGTTGATTTGCCATCGTATTACTCTTGGCAATTTATTCCAGCCGAACAACGCCGCGCTATTCTAAAAAGTTACATTGCTCCACTAGAACCTTGGAATGATGCTTGCAGAATGTTCTTAAGACTTTTGCGCGAATCAGGCCAAGCAGTAAAAACCATGGCGCCTCAAGGTACTTTCCAACAAACCATGTCTGGAAAAACTTACCAACTTATGCGCGTGTACATTGAAGATCCAACAATCGTTCCAGAGATTAGCGCCAATAAATACATGTTGTGGGCACGCTTTATGGAATGCGATGGCTTAAGCAAGCCACGCCCGATTACTAAGGATTTTGAATTCCACATGTTCTTGTGTAATTTCTAAAATCAACTTGAGCTTTAGCTTAGTTACTAGTTTTCTAGACTTTATTCTTTAGTTTTTAATTCAAATAATTTCTTGTAGCTTTTTTAGAATCGGCAGCGTTGCAGGCAAAATAGGTTGCAACGAAAAACTATCTGCATCTGATAATTGCACAGACTCAAGCCAAGCCAACGATTGATTCTCGAGCCCCTTCGGCAAACCATCCCACTGTTTTACCAAGCAAACGTGCAATCTGACATATGCATGAGGGTAATCATGCTCGAGCGTCATAAATTCCTCAGCATCATGAATCTCTACGCCAATTTCCTCAATGAGCTCTCGACGTAAGGCTTCAAATAATGTCTCACCTGACTCGATTTTGCCACCAGGAAACTCCCAATAGCCCTCATAAGGTTTACCTTGGGGACGCTGACCTAACAACACAGAACCATCAGGCCTTACCAATACACCAACGGCTACTTCAACAATAGGACGTGATGTTGAGGATGTTGGCGATGCTGTTGATGGTCTGGACATCAGATATGTTGGCCGGCCCAATGACGCGCAAACTGCCAAGCCACACGACCAGAACGAGAACCTCTCTCCAAAGCCCAAATGAGTGCTTCGCCACGAGCACCTTCGATTTGCTTGGCGCTTAAACCCAAATGACTTAACCAGTGATTAACTATATCAAGATATTCATCTTGTTTAGGCGGATAAAAAGAAATCCACAAACCAAAACGCTCAGATAAAGAAATCTTCTCTTCTACAACCTCACCAGGATGTAACTCACCATCAGAGGTATGTTGATAAGACTCATTGTCTTTCATGTACTCAGGTAATAGATGGCGACGATTAGACGTAGCGTAAATCAAAATATTCTCAACCTGCGCTGCTACTGAACCATCCAACGCTGACTTTAAAGATTTATAACCAGATTCACCATCTTCAAACGATAAGTCATCACAGAAAATAATGAACTTCTCAGAGCGATTAGCTAATAGATCTGTCAAATCACCCAAATCAGTTAAATGCTCTTTATCTACCTCGATCAGCCTTAGACCCTTTGAGGAGAATTCATTTAAAGCCGCTTTAATCAGTGATGATTTACCAGTCCCTCTAGCACCCGTTAATAAAACATTATTAGCCGGCTTACCTTCTACGAAGTGCTGAGTATTAGAAAGAATTAGATCCTTCTGACGATCAATATGTTGCAAATCAGAAAATTGGATCTGAGATGTATGTTTTACTGCCTGTAAGTAACCTAACTTACCAAACAGCGTATCTTTGCGACGCCAACGAAAGGCTACTGCAGTTTTCCAGTCATCCTCAGTCAAAGGCTTGGGTACCCACTCATCTAACCTTGCCAATAATCGATCGAGGCGATCTAATTTATCTGACATCAGAATTCCTTAGTTAGAAATACTTCAATTAAGAACGGTAATCTGCGTTAATAGAAACATATTCGTGAGATAAATCACAAGTCCAAATAGTTTGACTTGCAGATCCACGACCCAAATGCGCACGCACCACAATCTCTGATTTTTTCATGACTGCTTGGCCATCTTCTTCTTTGTAATCAGGATTACGGCCACCATTTTTGGCAACCCAAACATCATCTAACCACAATTGAACCTGACTCACATCTAAATCAGTAATACCAGCATAACCAATCGCTGCCAAGATACGGCCTAAATTAGGGTCGCTTGCGAAAAATGCTGTCTTTACCAATGGTGAGTGCGCAATAGCTTCTGCAACCTGTTTGCACTCTTCATTTGTTTTGCCACCTTCAATTTGAATGGTGATAAATTTTGTAGCACCTTCACCATCGCGCACAATCATTTGAGCCAATGTTTGGCTAAGTTTGATAAGCGCTTGACGGAAAGTTTCATATTGTTCGCCAGAAGCAGGTATTTGAACACCGCTAACACCCGTTGCCATCACAATAAACGAATCATTGGTCGACGTATCACCATCAATCGTGATGGCATTAAATGAAACGTCCGCAGCTTCGGTTGTTAATGCCTGCAATAGATCTTGAGAAACCTGAGCATCCGTTGCAACGTAACCCAACATGGTGGCCATATTAGGATGAATCATCCCTGCACCTTTACTAATACCCGTTAAGGTAATGGCTTTGCCATCGATCATGACTTCTATAGAGGCAGCCTTCGGCTGTGTATCCGTGGTCATAATGGATTCAGCGGCATTAAACCAGTTATCAGCCTGCAAATTACCAATTGCGGCCGGTAAAGCAGCAACCAATTTATCAACTGGCAAAGGCTCAAGAATAACGCCAGTAGAAAACGGTAACACTTGTTCACGCTTTAATCCCATGAGTTGCGCTAACTCATCGCAAGTTTTAATTGCGTTCTGATAACCAGGCTCACCCGTGCCAGCATTAGCGTTACCTGTGTTCACGACAAGAGCACGAATCGGTAAACCAGACTTTAAATGCTCTCTACAAATAGAAACAGGCGCTGCACAAAAGCGATTTTTGGTAAATACGCCAGCAACACTAGAACCTTCAGCCAATTCCAGGACCAATACATCTTTACGATTCGCCTTACGAATACCAGCATGGGCATGCCCTAAACGAAGACCTGTAACAGGCTTTAGTTCACTAGCAATTGGTAGGGGCAAATTAACTGGCATATCGAGAATTATTTTTTAAGATTAATAAATGTGTATTAGCTTAGTTGACCATGACACTGCTTGTATTTTTTACCACTACCGCAAGGGCAAGGATCATTACGGCCAACTTTGACGCCCGCTTGCATTGGCTGCGATTTTGGCTGATCTTCCGCTGACTCTTCACCACCTGCGTGCTGATATTGAACATCTTTCAAATCTGCCAAATCACCCTGCATAGATTCAGAAGCTTCTTCTAATTCTTCCGCACTCTGAATCTTTACTGTTGTAATGGTGCGAGTGACATCCAACTTAACCGCATCCAATAAGCGAGCAAATAATTCAAAAGCTTCGCGACGATATTCTTGCTTAGGGTCTTTCTGAGCGTAACCACGCAAATGGATACCTTGGCGCAAATGATCAAGGGCTGCCAAATGCTCACGCCAATGTGTATCTAAACTGTACAAAGTGACAGAACGCTCAAAATTAGCGAATGAGTCACGACCCACTTGCTCTACTTTTGATTGATATGTTGCATGAGCAACTTCTAATACCTTGGCTAACAAATCATCAGGCTCAATTGAGTCAACCGCATCAATGATTGCTTGTACATTGATTTCTAGAGCCCATTCACCACTTAACGCTTGCTGTAAACCGGGCACATCCCACTGTTCCACAACGGACTCAGCAGGAACATAGTTGTAAAACAAATCTGTAAATAAAGATTCACGCAAATTAGCTATCAAATCACCAACATCTTTGCTTTCTAAAACTTCATTACGTAAACGGTAGACCTCTTTACGTTGATCATTAGCCACATCATCGTATTGCAAGAGTTGCTTACGAATATCAAAGTTACGGGCTTCTACTTTACGTTGCGCTGACTCAATCGAACGGGTCACCATACCTGCTTCAATAGGTTCACCTTCAGGCATACGTAGGCGGTCCATGATGGCCTTCAAACGTTCACCAGCGAAAATACGCAATAACGCATCATCTAAAGATAAATAGAAACGTGATGACCCTGGGTCACCCTGGCGCCCTGCGCGACCACGCAATTGATTGTCGACGCGACGGCTTTCATGACGCTCAGTACCAATAATATGCAAACCACCCACAGAAACAACGTGGTCATGCAAGCTTTGCCATTCATCATGCAATTTTTGAATGCGCGATTTTTTATCCGCATCAGCAATCGTTGCATCGGCTTCAATAATGGCAGCTTGTTTTTCAACATTACCACCCAAAACAATGTCGGTACCACGGCCTGCCATGTTAGTGGCAATCGTGATCATTTTTGGACGACCAGCCTGCGCAACAATCTCAGCTTCTCTAGCATGCTGCTTCGCATTCAAAACTTGATGAGGCAATGATGCTTTATCCAATAACGCAGAAATTAACTCTGAGTTCTCAATGGATGTCGTACCAACCAATACCGGTTGACCACGCTCATAACAACCCTGGATATCTTTGACAACAGCGTTGTAACGCTCCATGGATGTTTTATAGATTTGGTCTTGCTTATCAACACGTGCATTGATTCTGTTTGGAGGGATGATGACTGTTTCCAAACCGTAAATCTCTTGGAACTCATACGCCTCTGTATCAGCCGTACCAGTCATACCACCCAACTTACCGTACATACGGAAATAGTTTTGGAAAGTAATCGTAGCTAATGTTTGGTTCTCGTGCTGAATCGCCACACCCTCTTTAGCTTCAACCGCTTGGTGCAAGCCATCTGACCAACGACGCCCTTGCATTAAGCGTCCAGTAAATTCATCAACAATGATGACTTCACCATTTTGCACAACATAGTGTTGGTCTTTATTAAATAAAGTATGCGCTCTCAATGCAGCATAAACATGGTGCATCAAAGTGATGTTTTGCGGAGCATATAAAGAGTCGCCTTCTTTAATTAAACCTAATTTAATTAAAGCTGCTTCTGCTTTCTCATGACCACTTTCAGTCAAGAATACTTGATGAGATTTTTCATCAACTAAATAATCACCCGGCGTAATGACGCCAGTGCCATCGGCTTTCTCTTCACCAATTTGACGAGTCAAATACTCTGGCAAAGCATTCATCTTTAGATACACCTCGGTGTGATCTTCCGCTTGGCCAGAAATAATTAATGGGGTGCGCGCCTCGTCAATCAAAATGGAATCGACTTCGTCAACAATTGCATAAGCTAGGCTACGTTGAACACGTTGACCCAAGTCTTGAACCATGTTGTCACGAAGATAATCAAAACCAAATTCATTGTTCGTGCCGTAGGTAATATCTGATGCATAAGCGGCTTGTTTCGCTTCATGATCCATCTGAGATAAGTTAATACCTACTGTTAGACCCAAGAAGTTATATAACTTAGCCATCCATTCAGCGTCACGTTTAGCCAAATAATCATTCACCGTCACCACGTGAACGCCTTGACCTGTTAATGCATTCAAATAAACAGGTAAGGTTGCAGTGAGTGTCTTACCCTCACCTGTGCGCATTTCAGCAATCTTGCCTTCATGAAGGGCGATACCACCAATCATTTGAACGTCGAAGTGACGCATCTGCATGACGCGCTTACTCGCCTCGCGTACGACCGCGAAGGCCTCAGGCAAGATATCGCTCAAACTCTGGCCAGAAGCCAGTTTTGACTTGAATTCAGCGGTTTTTGCTTGTAGAGCAGCATCGTCTAAAGCAGCGACGCTATGCTCTAAGGCATTAATCTGAGCGACAATGCGCTTATATTGTTTTAAGAGCCGATCATTACGGCTACCAAATATTTTCTTAAGAAGACCAGTTACCATGACTTTTGCAGGGAAATTTAAGCCTCAAAGTTTAGCACCCAGACGTGTATCTGCGAACGCTCGCCCTGCTTTAGAGTGCATTGAAGAAAATACCCCTCTTAAGAGCCTTTTACAAAAAGCCGAAAATAGCCTTCAGCTACAAAAAGCTATTACCCTAAGCCTCAATAAAAATGGGCTTGAAAAGGCAGTTGACCTAGTTCAGGTAGGCGGTTTTTCAGAGTCAGATGGGCAATTAAAATTATTTGCGACTAATTCAGCGGTAGCCACCCGTTTGCAGCAAAAATTACCATCCATCCTATTTGGCATCCAAGAACAGGGTTGGCCAGTCCAAACTTTGCTCATTAAACAGGCACCAGGGGGCCTTAAAATTGATGCCCCACCCCCTCCAGAAAGACCCACTACGCCAGTGGTTTTTACCTCAAAAGCCAAAGAATCCTGGTCCAAGCTCTTAAAAACGCTCGAAGCAGACTCCCCACTTCGCAAAGCGGTAGAAAAACTCTTAAAAAATAAGTAATTTTGCCTATTTTTTAGGCAAATAAAGGACGGTCGCTCTGTAAATAGGCTTTTGGCGCATTTTGTTCTGTAAAAGTGCGCACTTCGTAACTACTTGGGTCTGCAAACATCGCTCTCAATAAAGCGTTATTCATCGCGTGACCTGATTTTTCAGCAACATAAGCACCTACTAAAGGATGCCCTGCTAAATAGAGATCACCAATCGCATCCAAAATCTTATGGCGTACAAATTCATCGTCATAACGAAGTTCTTCGTTATTCAAAATACGGTGTTCATCTAATACGATTGCGTTATCTAAACTACCACCACGAGCCAAGCCCATTTCTCTTAAGGCTTCCACTTCGTGAGCAAAACCAAATGTGCGAGCACGGCCAATTTCTTTTGCATAAATACTATCGGCAAAATCAATCACATACCGTTGACCTGTTTTATCAACAGCAGGATGTTTGAAGTCAATCGTGAAATCTAATTTGTAACCATCGAATGGTTCTAATCTCGCCAACTTTCCTGTTTCTTTAACTTCAATCGGTTTTTTAATTACGATGAATTTTCTTGGGGCGCTTTGCTCTTCCAAGCCTGCTGACTCGATTAAAAATAAAAACGAGGCAGCACTTCCATCCATGATGGGAATTTCTTCACAATCTAATTCAATAATTAAATTATCAATACCTAAACCAGCGCAAGCTGATAACAAATGCTCAACCGTTGAGACACGTGTATCACCATTTTGTAAAACAGTGGCAAGCCTTGTATCCGTTACGCCATGGGCATGTGCAGGTATACCAACGGAATCTTTTAAATCCACTCGGCGAAAAATAATGCCGGTATCTACAGGGGCTGGCAATAGTTGAAGCGTCACCTTACGGCCTGTGTGCAAGCCGATGCCAACAGTTTTAACTGGCGCTGCAATGGTGCGTTGCTTCAACATATTGCTCTTATTTATCCCTATTTTTCTTGTTTCTAGTTTTATTTCTAATCTTATTTAATTAGTATCTATAGCGTGTAATTAAAGTGCTGCAAGAGCAGATTCAGCATTGCTCACTTCAAATTTGCCTGGGCCTTCCACTGCCAAATGTTTCACTACGCCGTTATCAACAATCATCACATAGCGATCAGAACGAATACCCAAACCACGAGCAACTAGATCAAGCTCTAAACCAAGTTTTTTAGTAAATTCACCAGAGCCATCAGCCATCATGCGAACTTTTCCATTCACTTGCTGATCTTTGCCCCAAGCACCCATCACAAATGCATCATTAACTGATACACACCAAATCTCATCGACACCCTTAGCTTTAAGCGCATCATAATTAGCTACATAACCTGGCACATGCTTTGCTGAACATGTCGGTGTAAACGCTCCAGGTAAACCAAAAATAACAATTTTCTTACCAGCTGTTTCTTTGCTTACTTCAAATGCATTCGGTCCAATGGAGCAACCCTCTGTCGCCACATCTAAAAACTCATAAAGCGTTGCATTTGGTAACTGTTGTCCTTGCGCAATCATATTCATCTCCGTTTAAGTAAAGTCATTTATAAACAATAACTATTAGCATTTATATACTGAAGTACCGATGGTATCGCATGCGTCGTCATTTCGCAGGAGGCGCGTCACCATCGGCACCCATATGCCGTTGTTTCTAAAGACTTTTACTCAAATACTACGTATTTCAGTCAGCTTGCTTGCGCAAAAATGCTGGAATATCGTAGTAATCCGCGCCTTTATCCATCATGGCTTGCGCCTCTGGTGAACTATTGGCACCCAAACGTGGCTCAACTGATGAATCACGGTTGCTGCGGAAAACCTTAGGCACATCGTACTGAGCATAATCAACTGCGCCCATTGTTGGCATCGCTGTTGCCGCAACTGCTACTGGAGCTGCTGCACTAGCCATCGCCATGCTAGCAGTTGCGCTTTGCGGAGCAAATGTACTCAAATCAGCCATTGTTGGAACAGCATCATAAGTACCAGTTGCTTGCGTATTACGCCAGATCACTTCAGGTTGTTTTTCTTTACGCTTGCCACCATTCAAACCAGTTGCAACAACTGTTACACGTAAAGCATCACCTAATGAATCATCGTAAACAGTACCAAAAATAACTGTTGCATCTTCAGCAGCATAACCACGAATAGCAGCCATTACTTCACGTGTTTCAGCTAATTTGAGTGAGCGGCTTGCTGTAATGTTCACCAACACACCACGCGCACCAGACAAATCAACACCTTCTAATAATGGTGAAGCAACCGCAGCTTCAGCAGCTAAACGAGCGCGATCCATACCAGATACAGTTGCTGTACCCATCATGGCTTTACCCTGCTCACTCATCACAGTTTTCACGTCTTCAAAGTCAACGTTAATCAAACCTTGTTCATTGATGATTTCCGCAATACCCGCTACCGCGTTATGCAACACATCGTCAGCGCAAGCAAAGGCTTTATCCATCTCAGCATCTTCACCCATCACTTCGAATAGCTTCTCATTCAATACAACAATTAATGAGTCAACAAAGTTCTCAAGTTCATGTGCACCTGCTTCAGCAACTCTGCCGCGCTTAGCACCTTCAAAATCGAAAGGTTTGCTAATAACGCCAACAGTTAGGATGCCCATTTCTTTTGCCACTTGAGCAACGATTGGACCAGCGCCTGTACCTGTACCACCACCCATACCTGCAGTGATAAATACCATATGAGCACCTTGCAAAGCATCTGCAATACGCGCTCTAGCTTCTTCAGCAGAAGCAGCGCCTACTTCAGGCTTAGCACCAGCACCCAAACCTGTCGCACCTAACTGGATATTTAAACCAGCTTTAGAACGTTGTAATGCACCTGCATCTGTGTTCATGCAAATGAATTCAACACCTTGAACGCCACGACGGATCATGTGTTGTACTGCGTTACCACCCGCACCACCAACACCCACCACTTTAATGATAGTTTTACCCGCTGGTTCAGCATCTAACATTTCAAATTCCATATAACTACCTCCTATTTACTACGGTTGACGACGACAAAAATAAAACTAAAAAATCAATAAAAATTCTTAACTTAAATGTTCTTAACTTAAAAATTTCCAGTAAACCATTCGCGCATTCTCGCCAGCACGTTTTGCCAAGTGCTAGATTGCGCAACACGACGGCCACGCACCAACTGCGCACGACCTTCCATTAACAAACCTAATCCTGTTGAATATCTTGGGCTCTTTAAGATTTCACTTAAATGACCTTTGTACTCAGGCACACCCATACGCGCAGGCTTGGCAAATACTTGCTCAGCTAACTCCACCACACCAGGCATCAAAGCTGTACCACCAGTTAACACCACGCCAGATGCGGCCAAATCTTCCATACCTGACTCACGCACCACTTGGCGAACCAAGCTTAATAATTCTTCAACACGCGGCTCAATCACAGCAGCCAAAGATTGACGTGAAATCGAACGCGCCTCACGATCACCAACACCTGGCACCTCAATCATTTCATCTGGATTAGCCATGCTCTGAAGGGCGATACCAAAATGTACTTTTAAGTCTTCCGCTTCAATAGTTGGTGTACGCAATGCCATGGCAATGTCATTGGTAATTTGGTCACCGGCGATAGGAATCACTGCCGTATGGCGGATTGCGCCTTGACTGAAAATAGCGATGTCAGTTGTGCCACCACCGATGTCTACCAAAACAACACCTAATTCTTTTTCATCTTCAGTGAGCACGGCATAGCTAGAAGCGATTGGCTGAAGAATTAAATCATTCACTTCCAAACCGCAGCGGCGTACGCATTTCACAATATTTTGCGCAGCGCTAACCGCGCCTGTCACAATGTGTACCTTCACCTCTAAACGAATACCGCTCATACCAATTGGTTCACGCACATCTTCTTGGCCATCAATGATGAATTCTTGGGTCAAGATATGAATAATCTGTTGGTCTGTCGGGATATTGATCGCTTTTGCTGTTTCAATTACACGCTCAACATCGGAAGGCGATACTTCTTTATCCCGAATCGCCACCATGCCACTGGAATTAAAGCTATGAATATGGTTACCTGCGATTCCAGTAAATACTTGAGCAATGCGACGATCCGCCATCACTTCAGCTTCTTCTAAAGCTTTCTGAATGGATTGCACAGTCGACTCAATATTAACGACCACACCCTTTTTAAGCCCCTTAGAAGCAACCTGACCTAGACCTACTACATTGAATTGACCATCTGGCATTAACTCAGCAACCAAGGCTACAACCTTGGAGGTACCAATATCCAATCCAACAATTAAGTCTTTAGTATCTTTACTGATTACGCTCACAATTTTTTCCCTATATGTATTGCATAGCCGTTGGCATATCTAAGATCAATTGAATCAACTCGCTGACCCCATTTTTCTTGAACTTGAGGCCAAGTTTTCATCAAACGCTCAACACTTAATTCAATCTGCTTGCTATCTCTTTCATCAAGATCACGACCTAAATCAATCGTCATACCGTTATCTAACTTCGCTTTCCATGCATAGCGAGAGGAAAGTTCTAAACCAGTCACTTTCGTATTCCAAACGCCAAACCAGTCGTTAATTGTTTTTAGTTTTTTAAATACTTCTCTATTACTACCTTCTGGACCTGAAAACTTAAGTAAGGCCGCGCCATCTTCTGCTTCAGCCATATTGGCCACAAACAATTCGCCATAGGTATTCATTAACTTAGGGGTACTAGACCCTGTCCACACACCCATCGCTTGATGCTCTTCAATGGCAACCACAATACCGTTCGGCCAATCACGTCTTACGCTCGCTTTTCTAACCCAAGGCATCGTTTCAAAAACTTGACGAGCTTGATCCAAGCTCACCGTAAAGAAATTACCGCCAATTTGTTCACCTACTCGAGAACGAATCGCAGGTAAATGAATATGCTTTAACTCACGACCATCTAATGATTCAACGTTGATGTGATTCAAGGAGAAAATCGGCCTTTGCCCAATCCATCCAAAAACCAAAGCGGTAATAGATAAGAACGCAATAACAAACAATACGTTTGACAACATACGCAAAATCTTCGCGTGATTCCAAACTGGAGAAAGCGCGCCTCCAAGCACAGACATCACGATAGAGAAAAATTGGCGTATGAATTTCATCAGTTAACGCTCGCTTTGCTTAATAACCACAAAACTAATTCTGGGTAGGCTACGCCAGCAGCCTTAGCAGCCATTGGCACTAATGAATGACTCGTCATACCTGGCGCCGTATTCATTTCCAATAAATAAGGTTGGCCTGTTTTGTTATCAATCATCACATCCGCACGCCCCCATCCACGGCAACCCAATGCCTGATATGCAGCCAATGCCAATTCTTGAACTTTTTTCTCAACAGAAATATCTAAACCCGTTGGGCATAGGTACTTCGTATCATCTGAAAAATATTTATTGTGGTAATCGTAATTAGAATCAGGAGCCACGATTCGGATAACTGGTAAAGCTTGAGCAGTCAAACCTTCACCAACAATTGGGCAGGTCAATTCTTCACCCACGATGCATTGCTCAGCCATGACATCACGATCCAACTTTGCGGCTAACTCAAAAGCTTTAGGTAAATCACTAGCAACCGTCACTTTGCTAAGCCCCAAGGATGAGCCTTCTCTTGCAGGTTTCACAATAATCGGCAAGCCTAAATCTTGAACCACTGCATTCCAATCACTTTTAGCATGTAGCATTTGGAATTTAGGTGTTGCTAATTCAAAACTAGACCACAAGCGTTTAGTAGCTTGCTTATCAATTGCTAAGGCGGATGCTAAAACCCCGCTACCCGTATACGGAATAGCTAATTGTTCCAATACACCCTGCATCGTGCCATCTTCACCAAAACGACCATGCAAAGCGATGAAAACACGATCAAATTTTTGCGCGGCCAAATCAGCAATCGACTGTTCACCTGTATCGAATGCATGTGCATTAACACCCTTAGATAAAAGAGCTTCCAATACACCTTTACCAGACATGAGTGAGATTTCTCGCTCACCAGACTTACCACCTAGCAAAACACCGACTTTGCCTAGCTTAGATACATCAACTTGCGCCAAATCCGACTGAACGCGCTCACCCCAGTTACTCATTATTTGATTCTTGTTTGTATGATTAGACATGTGCACGCTCCACCAACTTACCAGGAACTGCAGAAATAGAACCCGCACCCATGGTGATAATCACATCACCATCTTTTGCCATCGATAAAACCAACTCTGGCAAAGTAGCCACATCTTTAGCTAGCTCGATAGCTTGACCATCCAACAAACGGCCAGCATCTTTAGCTTTAGATAAAGCTTTAATTAAGCTCTCGCTATCAGCACCAGGGATACGAGCTTCACCCGCTGGATACACTTCCGTCAAAGCTAAAGCATCAACCCCTTGTAATACTTTCACAAAATCACCAAAACAATCACGTGTTCTCGTGAAGCGGTGTGGTTGGAAAGCCAACAACAAACGGCGACCTGGATAAGCACCTCTTGTAGCGGCAATCGTTGCCGCCATTTCGACTGGGTGATGACCATAATCATCCACCACGGTGCATGTGCCACCTTGCGGCAATTTAATTTCCCCATACTTCTGGAAACGACGGCCCACACCTCTAAATTCAGCTAAAGCTTTCACAATCGCTTCGTCAGAAACACCTAATTCCGTAGCAATTGCAATTGCAGCTAACGCATTGCGCACGTTATGCAAACCTGGCAAATTCAAAGTAATCATTAGTGGGCCCGGTTGAGCACCATGGCGACGCACCGCGTGACGGTGGGCGGTAAATTGCATTTGCGCACCGACAGCTTTCACATCGGTTGCACGAACGTCAGCGCCTTCAGATAAACCATAACGTAATACTGGTCGAGACACGAACGGCAGAATATCTCTCACATTGGCATCATCCACACACAAAACAGCAATGCCATAAAACGGCATACGTTGTGTAAATTGCACAAATGCGTTTTTCAATCTCGCCATATCGTGCTGATAGGTATCCATATGATCAGCATCAATATTGGTGATAACTTCAATCACTGGCAATAAATTCAAAAATGATGCATCAGACTCATCAGCTTCAGCAACAATAAAGTCACCCGTACCCAATCTTGCATTAGCACCGGCAGAATTGAGTTTTCCACCAATCACAAACGTAGGATCCAAACCACCTTCTGCTAAAACAGACGCTAATAAACTCGTCGTCGTTGTTTTGCCATGAGTGCCTGCAATAGCAATACCTTGCTTTAAGCGCATCAACTCGCCCAACATCACAGCACGCGGCACAATCGGCACCTTTGCCGCTCTAGCAGCTAAAACCTCTGGGTTATCTCCCGTCACAGCTGTGGAAATCACTACCGCTTCAGCGCTACCAATATTTTTCTCATCATGGCCGATATGAATTTCAGCGCCACATTCTCTTAAACGCTTCGTAGTCGCACTCTCAGCCACATCAGAGCCTGTCACGCGATACCCAAGATTCAATAAGACCTCGGCAATACCGCTCATACCAGCACCGCCAATACCTACAAAATGAATTTGATGAAGAATATGTTTCATGACTTCTTCACTCCCTTTTGTAGCTGTTCACAAACATCAGCAACATCTTGAGTTGCATGTGGCTTTGCTTGACTCAATGCTTTTTCTGCCATCTTCATTAAATCTGTTCTTGATTGAGTCTTTAAAAATTCTGTCAAGGATGCTGGGGATAAATCTTTCTGATTAACCAATGTGGCAGCACCTGCATCTGATAAAAAGCGCGCATTAAATGTTTGATGGTCATCTACCGCGTATGGGAATGGCACCAAATAAGAAGCCACACCTGCTGCAGATAATTCAGCAATCGTCATAGCACCCGCGCGGCAGATCACCAAATCAGCGTCTGCGTAAGCTGATGTCATATCTTCAATAAATGGTTTTACTTCAGCACTCACCCCGTATTGCGCATAACTTTGGCGCAATTGCTCTAGATGTTTCTCGCCAGACTGATGAACCACATGAGGCCTTTGCGCCTCAGGAATCAATGCTAAAGCAGCTGGCACAGTTTCATTTAAAGCTGCAGCACCTAAACTACCACCCACCACCAAAATACGTAACGGTCCTTGTCTTGATTCATAACGAATCGCAGGCGCTGGCAAAGTAGTCAAACCTGCACGCAATGGGTTGCCTACCCATGTAGCACCCGCTAACGCGCCTGGGAAAGCACATAGTGTTTTATCTGCTACTTTAGCTAAAACTTTATTAGCTAAACCAGCAATTGAATTTTGCTCATGCAATACCAAAGGCTTACCTAACAATACACTCATCATGCCGCCAGGAAACGTTACATAACCGCCCATACCTAAAACTACATTGGGACGTACGCGTCTAACCACTTGGATGCTTTGCCAAAACGCTCTTAATAAATTAAATGGCAACAACAATAAAGTTTTCAAACCTTTGCCGCGTAAACCACCGAACTGAATGCCTTCAAATGAGAAACCCTTAGGCGGCACTAAACGATGTTCCATACCCTGAGGATTACCCAACCAAGCAACCTTCCAACCTTTGTCACGCAAATACTCTGCTACAGCAAGCCCTGGGAAAATATGTCCGCCAGTACCACCGGCCATAACTAATAAAGTTGGCTGGGTTTGATTGAGTTGCATTTGATTAAGCTGCATTTGATGGAGTTGGGTCATAACTTACCCCCTCTCATCATGATGCGGTTCTCAAAATCAATCTTTAACAAAATAGCAATTGCTACCGCATTCATGACTAAACCTGAACCGCCAAAACTTACCAAAGGTAGTGTCAAACCTTTTGTTGGCAATAAACCTAAGTTCACGCCCATATTGATAAATGCTTGCCAACCAATCCAAATAGCAATGCCTTTAGCGACTAAACCTGCAAAGCTTCGATCTAATTGCAATGCAGTTCTGCCGATCAAGAAAGCTCTTCTAACAATCCAGTAAAAGATGGCGATGACAACAGCCACGCCCAAGAAGCCAAGCTCTTCGCCAATCACAGCCAAAATAAAGTCTGTGTGGGCTTCTGGTAAGTAATGTAGTTTTTCAACGCTACCACCAAGCCCCACACCAAACCATTCACCACGGCCAAACGCCATTAATGAATGGGTTAATTGGTAAGCTTTACCTGCAGCAAAATCATCGCGCCAAGGATCTAGATAAGCGAAGATTCGTTCGCGACGGAATGGCGAGAAAATAATAATGGCCGCAAAACTGCTAAGCGCTAAACCAATCAAAGCACCAAATAACTTTCCGCTAATACCACCTAAGAACAAGAGGCCCATCGCGATCATGGCAATCACCATGAACGCACCCATGTCAGGTTGTAAAAGTAACAACACACCGACTGCAATAACGGCGGCGCCCATCGGAGCTAAACCTTTTACAAATGAATGTAAATAATCTTGGCGTTGAACCGTGTAATAAGCAGCGAACAATACAACCGCCAATTTCATTAACTCTGAAGGTTGGAAGTTCATCACTAATAATGGAATCCAACGACGCGCACCATTCACGCCTTTACCCACACCGGGAATTAAAACGATGATGAGCAACACAAAAGCTAAACCAAAAATAGCTGGCGCCAATCGATCCCAAACTTTAAGAGGTACTCTAAACGCCAACATACCCGCACCAAATGCCATTGCAATCGAGATCAAATGACGCACCAAGAAATGGCTACTGCTGTATTTGGCATATTTAGGGCCATCAGGCAAAGCGATGGATGCTGAATAAACCATCACCAAACCAAGTGCCACTAACAATAAAGTTGCCCACAATAAAGGTTGGTCATATTCCATCATGCGTGAACGCGTTGGCTTAACAACCGTTGTAGCGTCACGCAAGCCCAAACGGAAATCATCAAAGCCTTCTTTAACGCTACCTTTAAAGCCCTTGAAGCCAGAGATGCTGAAGTTTTTAAATCGTTCGATCATGCACTCACCTGTCCACGAAGAACTGCCAACTCATTAACTGCATCTACAAATACTTGGGCGCGGTGCGCATAATCCTTAAACATGTCAAAACTGGCGCAAGCTGGAGATAACAAAACCACATCGCCACTTTGAGCCATAGCTTCAGCTTGATTAACCGCATCCGTTAAATCTGTCGCATCAACAATTTTTACGTTTGTTGCAGCAATCGCATCTTTAATTAATGGTGCGTCTTTACCAATCAAAATAACGGCTTTGGCATGCAAACCAATAGGTGCGGATAACGGGCTAAAGTCTTGCCCCTTACCATCGCCACCGGCAATTAATACGATACGGCGAGAGCTCGCATTAGATTCACCTAAACCATTTAAGGCTGCAATCGTTGCGCCAACATTAGTGCCCTTACTATCATCAATGTACTCAACGCCATCAATAATAGAAACGCTTTGAACGCGATGAGGCTCACCTTTGTATTCGCGCAAACCATGTAATAGCGGCCCCATTGGCAAACCAATTGAACTGGTTAACGCAAGCGCAGCCAATGCATTACTAGCATTGTGACGACCCTTAATGCGTAGCGCATCAGCGGGCATTAAACGCTTTAATCTAAGTGGCGCATCATCGTCGCTGGATTTTTTACGACGGCGTTTTGCTTTTAATTCAGCAGCTTCCCAATCAGGCTCAGCCCATACCAACCAATCAATACCGCCAGCTGCAGCATCATGGAAGATGCCAAAAGCATCTTCTTCTTGAGGAGCACTCACGCCAAAAGTAATGACTCGCGTATTTAATTGAGCACCCATCTCAAGCACTTGCTCATCATCACGATTTAACACAGCTACCGTATCTGGCCCAAAAATCTTTGCTTTTGCTAAAGCATAGTGAGTCATATCACCATGCCAATCAAAATGATCTTGCGTGACATTAAGAACAGTCGCAGCATCTGGATTTAAGGTATAGGTATGCTCTAACTGGAAGCTAGATAACTCCAAAACCCATACATTTGGCAATACTTCAATATCTAACAAACGATCCAATGCCGCTGGACTAATATTGCCAGCCACACCAACAGTCATACCAGCACGCTCACACAACAAACCCGTTAATGCCGTTGTTGTCGTTTTACCGTTAGTACCAGTAATAGCCAATAACTTAACTTGGTAATTTTGTTCTCTTCTTAATGCGGCAATCGCCTGGGCAAAAAACTCGATTTCGCTCCAAACAGAAATTTCTTTATCTTTCGCCATTGCCAAGAATGATTGAACTGGTTCTTGTAGTGGTGATAAACCTGGGCTAATTGCAATAATCTGAATACCCTCTAATAAATCAGCAGATAACTGACCTAAATGAATATCCGTCACACCCAAATCTCTAACTGCTTTTTCGTATTTTTTAGCTGAATCAGACAAAGCCTCTGCAGCACGCGTATCAGCAACTCGAACATCAGCGCCTTGCGTTTTGCACCAACGAACCATAGCAGCGCCAGACTCTCCCAAGCCAAGCACCAACACGCTAATATTTTTAGCGAGTTCTAAGCCAAATGGTTGCTGTAATTGAATCACTAATAACCTATCGCAATTTGAGACTTGATAAACCAATCAACACCAACAAAATGGTGATGATCCAAAAACGCACAACAACTTGTGTTTCTTTCCAACCTGTTAACTCAAAGTGATGATGCAGTGGTGCCATTTTGAAAATACGACGCCCTTCTCCATACATTTTTTTGGTTAACTTGAACCAAGTTACTTGCATAATTACTGAGACAGTTTCGGCAACGAAAATACCGCCCATCACAAATAGAACAATTTCCTGTCTAACGATGACAGCTACCGTTCCTAATGCACCACCCAAAGCCAAAGCACCCACATCTCCCATAAAGACTTGCGCGGGGTGAGTGTTAAACCATAAGAATGCGAGACCAGCCCCACTCATGGCGCCACAGAAAATCATGAGTTCACCAGCGCCAGGGATATAAGGGAATAAAAGGTATTTGGCATAAATCGCATTACCCATCACATAAGCAAATGCGCCTAAAGCCGCTCCCACCAAAATCACAGGCATGATGACCAAGCCATCTAAACCATCTGTCAAATTAACCGCATTAGAACTACCCACAATGACTAGGTAAGTTAAAACGATGAAACCCAAAACACCTAATGGATAACTAATTTCTTTGAAGAACGGTACATACAAATTTGATTTGGCTGGTAAGTTAATCGAGAACCCGCTCTTAACCCACGCCATAAACAATTCAAAAACCTTGAGGTTATTTACTTCAGATACTGAAAATGCCAAATACACAGCAGCAAAAATACCAATCATGGACTGCCAGAAATACTTCTCTCTTGATGACATTCCTTTAGGATCGCGGTAAACCACTTTCCGATAATCATCAACCCAACCAATCGCACCAAAACCTAGCGTCACAATCAACACAATCCAAATAAAGCGATTGCTTAGGTCCGCCCAAATTAATGTTGAAATAGCGATACCCAACAAAATCAATACGCCACCCATTGTTGGCGTACCTGTTTTTACCAAATGTGTTTGCGGGCCGTCTGTACGAACAGCTTGCCCCACTTTCATAGCAGTTAGTTTGCGAATGACCCAAGGGCCAAAAAATAAGCCGATCAAACCAGCCGTCAAAGTAGCCATCACCGCTCTAAAAGTGATGTAATTAATAACTCGGAAAAATCCGTAGTCACTTTGTAACCACTGCGCTAACCATAAGAGCATTAATGAATCTCCTCTGTCAAAGACTTAACTACTTGTTCCATACGCATAAAACGAGAGCCTTTTACAAGAACAGTCGTTGACTCATTAGATGGTCGATTAACTAAAGCAGTTTTGATATCTGCGCATAAATCCGACATATGATCAAAATGCTTAGCGCTACCACCAGAAGTTATTTTTGCTAAATAAGCACTCACAGCAGACTTGCTTAGTTCACCAGTAGCAAATAATTTTTTGATGCCTTTTTCTCCGGCATAAGCTCCTACCTCATGGTGGAACTCAGGGCCTTTTTCACCCACCTCGCCCATATCACCCAAGACAAGCCATGCAGGCTTGCCTGCTGAAGACAAAACATCAATCGCAGCTCTTACTGAATCAGGATTAGCGTTATAGCTATCATCAATCAACATGGTGTTTGAATTAAGCTGATGTTGTTGCATACGGCCAGATACTGGTTGGAATGCTTCCAAACCACGTTGAATGACCTGAAGAGATACGCCAGCTGCCAACGCAACCGCAGTAGCAGCTAATGCATTTTTAGCGTTATGCTCGCCCAAGATATTTAAAGTAAGAGTAAAGCCACCTTGTGGCGTCATCACCTTAACTTGGCTAGCCACTTCATTTTTCCAAGAGCCAGTAACTGCTGCTTTTTGAGCATCTTGCGTCCAAGCAAAATCGATCACAGATCTTGAGCCAGCTGTTGATCTCCAATAAGGGGTATATTCACTATCAGCCGGGAAAACAGCCACGCCATTTGCTGGTAATGCCGTAATCGCTAAAGCATGTTCTTTTGCCACTACTTCTACGTTCACCATGAACTCTTGATGCTCACGTTGCGCGTTATTAATTAATGCAATGTTTGCTTGAGCGATTTCAGCCAATTGCTTTGTTTCACCAGGATGATTCATGCCTAACTCAACAACGGCTAATTGATGCTGTTGATTTAAGCGCAATAAAGTTAAAGGCAAACCAATATCATTATTAAAGTTACCTTGTGTTGCTAATGCACAAGAATCGCCAACCGCCGCACTAAAAATACTAGCAATCATGCCTTTGACAGTTGTTTTGCCATTACTACCTGTAACAACTGCCAAATGTTTTAAATTTTGTTTACCGCAGGCTAATCGCCAGGCTTTAGCCAAATCTTGAAGACCTCGCAATGTATCTGGAACAACAACCCCTGGGAGATTCTTAGGCAACTGACTTTCTGAGCTAACAAGAGCTGCAACAGCGCCTTTAGCCGCTACATCATTTAAGAAATCATGCGCATCAAATTTTTCACCTTTAAGCGCAATAAAAAGATCACCTGCTTGAATTTGGCGGCTATCACTGATGATGCATTGAATAGCTACATCTTGATGAGCGACATGAACCAACTTAGCTGTTGGCAACAATTGCTGCACTTGCGCGAGGGTCATCAGAGTCGCTAAGCTCATCTAGCTGATCCTTCCATCGCTAATTGCAAATGCATTTGATCGGAAAACGGTGTTTTTTTACCAGCAATTTCTTGGGTATCTTCGTGACCTTTGCCCGCCACTAAAACGACATCTTCTGGTTTTGCTTGACGAATCACTTGCAGAATCGCTGTCGCGCGATCCACATTGGTTAAGGCACCACTGGCATTAGTAAACCCACTCAAAATTTGCGCGATGATTTGCTGAGGATCTTCGCTGCGTGGATTATCACTCGTTACCATCACATGGGTAGCGTAACGCTCAGCAATACCACCCATCAAAGGTCGTTTAGTGACATCTCTATCACCGCCACACCCAAATACACACCACAAATCACCATGACGCTTATCAGCAACAGGTTTTAATGTTTTTAAAACTTTTTCTAATGCATCTGGTGTGTGGGCAAAATCAACCACAGCCAATGGCGCACGACTTGATTTACCCTCAATCAATTCCACTCTGCCTTTAACAGGTTGCAATTTTTCAATAGCTTGCTTGACCTGCTCAACAGCCATACCGCCACCCAATAAAGTAGCGGCAACTGCTAAAGCGTTACTTACATTGAAATTGCCAATAAATTTAGTTTTTACATATCCCGCATTATTGCCATCAACAATGAGTTCAAATTCCATACCATGTTCAGTTGCCTGAATATGACTAGCTAATACTTTTCTAAATCTAGAGTTCATTTTGGTATTAGCAAAGCAAGGTAAGGCCAATAGATTTTCAGGCAAGGTGGCATAAGCCCAAACAGTTGGGGCATTTTCTTGCAATAAAGATGAGCCTAATTCTTTGAGACAATCTTGACCAAACGCATCGTCTGCATTAATCACCACATGTTGAACACCTGGTAACGCCAAAATTTTCTTCTTGGCATCCGCATACTCAACCATATCACCGTGGTAGTCCAAATGATCCTGGCTCAAGTTGGTCACAATCACTGTATCTAAGTAAGTGCCATTAATGCGGCCTTGATCTAATGCGTGTGAAGAAACTTCCATCGCCACACTTGTAGCGCCTTTATTTTTAATTTCACTTAACAAAGACTGTAAACGAGGGGCATCAGGCGTTGTAAATCCAGTAGGAACCACATCAGCTAATAAGCCAGCACCCAAAGTTCCAACTATTGCAGCTGGTTGTCCTTTTTGGTTGAGTGCTTCAGCAACCCACTGCGCAACACTTGTTTTTCCATTAGTGCCAGTCACACCAATAACGCGCATAGCTTGCGATGGCTCTCCATACCAATGAGCCGCAATGCTGCCCGCTTTATTTGCAAGATCATCAATAGCGACACAACGCTCATCTTTGCAAATATTTGCTAATTCAGCAGTTAGTCCTGTTGGCTCGTACAAGACAACTGCGGCACCTTTGTTTAGAGCTTCTGCGATAAATGAACGGTTATCCGTTAATTGCCTTTGATTACCAACAGGGTAAGCCATCATCACATCACCAGCTTTTAATGCGCGTGTATCACCAGTCATTTTTGCGCCAGCTTTAACAAGCTTTTGCAAAATGATTTCTAGTGGCAAGGCATTTACTGGCAACATGGCATTCATCTGCTTAACGACACCTTATGAGCAACACCAACTGGTGCAGCTTGTAAATCTTTATCTACCATCTGCTTTACTGCTGAGTCCGGCAAGATGTTCATTGAACGCAAAGTGCCAGCAACAATATTTGAGAACGCTGGGGCAGCAACTTCACCACCGTAGTGACCGCCTGCTGAAGGTTCATCAACCATCACAGCCACCACAATACGCGGCGCACTCATCGGCGCCATACCAACAAAGAAACCCCGGTATTTATTACCGGCATAACCTTTACCCTCAACCTTATGAGCTGTGCCTGTTTTACCGCCCACGCGATAACCTATAGTCTGAGCTTTAGTTGCTGTACCACCCGCTTGCGTTACCGTTTCTAACATTTCGCGCATCTGAATCGCGGTCTTCGCTGAAAGCACACGCGTTCCTTTGGGAATCGCATTGCTCTTATAGATGGTTGCAGGCACCAATTCGCCATCACGCGCAAAAATTGTGTAGGCGCGCGCCATCTGGAATAAGGAAGCCGATAAGCCGTAACCAAACGACATAATCGCCTGATCCATCGGCACCCAGTTCTTATAAGGGCGTAAGCGACCAGCGACCGCGCCAGGGAAACCGATATTAGGCGCTTGACCTAAACCTACTGACTGGAACATTTCCCACATATCTTGTGGCTGCAACTGCATGGCCATTTTTGCAGTACCAATGTTGCTAGACTTTTGAATCACTTCTGCAACTGTTAACGCGCCATACGGATGAGTATCAGTAATGGCTTTTTTACCCACCACATAACTCTTACCAATTGGCATCGATGTATTAGGCTGAACAATGCCTTTTTCTAAAGCAGTAGAAATCGTAAATGGCTTGATTGTTGAGCCAGGCTCAAACGTATCTGTTAGCACACGGTTTCTTAATTGCTCACCACTTAAATGCGCACGTGAATTAGGGTTATAAGTTGGCCAATTAGCCAAAGCCAAAATTTCACCAGTCTGCGCATCCAAAACAACTGCACCAGCAGCTTTTGCATGGTGCTTTTCTACGGCATCTTTAATTTCATTGAATGCTAAAAATTGAACTTTGCTATCAATCGATAATTGAATATCAGCGCCGTCTTTCGGTGGATGAATGACACCCAAACCTTCAACATAGCGACCCAAACGATCCTGAATCACCCTGCGGCGACCTGGCTGACCTGCTAGATCTTTTTCTCTAGCTAACTCCATACCCTCTTGGCCCTTATCTTCCACGTTGGTAAAACCAACAACGTGAGCCATAGCCTCACCCTCAGGGTACAAGCGACGGTACTCATTGTTTTGAGCAATACCTGGAATACCTAGCTCTTTAATTTGTTTAGCGACTTCTAGATCAACTTGGCGCTTTAAGAAAACTTGTGTGCGCTCTGACGATAATTTTTTCTTCAATTCAGCATCACTCATTTCTAACAAATGAGCTAATTGAGATAGTTTTTCTTTAGATAAATCTTCTGGAACAGCATCTGGGAAAGCAATAATCGCTTTCGCTAACAAGCTGGTCGCCAACACTTCACCATGACGGTCCAAGATTTTTCCACGGCTAGCAGGCATCTCAATAGAACGTAAGGTGGCTTTATTACCTTTTTCTTCATAGAAAGAGTTACCAAAACCTTGTACCCAAACAGCGCGCACACTTAATGCGATAAATCCAACAAAGATTAAAAATAAAACGAGCCTTGAACGCCACATAGGTAGACGCAAGACTAAGTTAGGTGTGGATGAAAAAGATATTTGCGGCATTAGTCCACCGTTACGTACTGAGTACGCCCTGGATTAATCGGTTGCATATGCAATTGCTTGCGAGCAATTTCTGTAACACGTGCTGCTTTAGATAAATTTCTTTGCTCATATTCAAGACGTAACCATTCTTGATTTAAGCGGCGCTCTTCTGTTTGAGCACGCTCTAGCGCAACATATAAGGAACGAGTTTTTTGTTGCGCGGCAACTAAGGACAATGCGCACAACATCAAAATAACCAAGAGGATGACTGTGGATCGATTCATCATCTCGCACCACCTTCTTGATTTTTAATTTTTCTCATCACGCGCAAAATGGCAGAACGTGCGCGTGGGTTCTCCTTAACTTCTTCCGCACTTGGTTTAATGCGCCCCAATAACTCTGCCATTGGCTTAGGCATTTGAGCTTCAGTTAACGGCAACCCTCTTGGTACGGAAATTTGAGACAAGCCTTGCATGAATTGTTTAACAATTCGATCTTCTAAAGAATGAAAGCTAATCACGGCCAATAGACCGCCTGGCTTTAAACAATTAAAAGCGGCGCTCAACCCACCCTCCAAGTCGGCAAGTTCTTGGTTGATATAAATCCGTATAGCTTGAAAGGTGCGCGTGGCCGGATCTTGGCCCGCTTCGCGGGTGCGGACGACACTAGCCACGAGCGTCGCGAGTTCTCTTGTCCTAGTGAGGGGCTCGCCTTGCTCTCTGCGAGCAATAATCGCCTTTGCAATCTGTAGAGCAAACCGTTCTTCCCCATAGTCTTTAATTACCCTCGCTATATCTTCTAGTTCTGCTACTGCTAACCATTCCGCTGCGCTCTGCCCGCGTGTCACATCCATGCGCATATCGAGTGGCCCGTCGTGACGAAATGAAAAGCCACGATCTGGATCGTCGATTTGCGGAGAGCTGATACCCAGGTCTAACAAAATGCCATCGACTGATGACTCCGGAATGTGCTCCGCCATTGAGGCAAAGCTCTCGTGAATAATCTGAAATCTTGGATCCGCAATCGTCTTCGCTTCTTCGATCGCAAATAGATCTTTGTCGAACGCGATTAACTTCGCTTGAGGCGGCAAGTTTTTTAAGATCTCTCTGGTGTGCCCACCACGTCCAAAGGTTCCATCGATGATGACAGGAGATAGATTTTCTGAAGTCAAATCTCCTAATACCGCGGTGACTGCCTCGGCCAGCAAAACTGGGCGATGGGTGTATGTCATGGTCGGCCAACATCAGAAAGTGAACTGTTTGAGAGCATCGGGCATGCCTTGTGCAATGGCTTTCTGCTCTTTTTCTGCGTAAGTAGATGCATCCCACAATTCAAAGTGACTACCCATGCCTAACAACATGACATCACGTTCAATATTTGCAGCGGCACGTAACTCTGGACTCACCAAAATACGACCCGAACCATCCATCTCAACATCAAAAGCATTACCCAAAAAAATACGGCGCCACCAATGAGCATCCATCGGTAACTGTGCAATGCGGCTTCTAAATGCTTCCCACTCTGAACGAGGGAATAAAAGTAAGCAGCCGTCTGGATGTTTTGTGAGCGTGACTCTGCCTTCGCCCTGTAACTGAAGGGCGTCACGATGCCTTGAGGGAATCGACATGCGACCCTTGGCATCGAGAGTTAATGCAGAAGCACCTTGAAACACTGAAATTTCCCCACTTTTTCACACTTTTCCCCACTTTAGAGGATGGCTAATTAATGGTCAAGTGTTTTGGGTACTTTTTTTGAAAATTCTTTATTTAGAACAAGCACTTAGAGCAACATGTTGAGAGAATTTTACACCTAAAATTCCAATAAAAACATAGCCCTGGAATGCACTCTTAAGAAGTTAGCTGAAGGTTTAAAGGCGATACGCCGTAGAGGTCATAACTTTCGACATGATTTTCATGGATTTTTTGATGAATTGAGGTAGTTCAGCCCCACCTTCTTGAATGGCCATATGGCCATGGGCTATCTCATCTGTGCGCATTTGATCAACAATAGCCCTTGATTTGTAGTCATTTGTAGGCAACTCCTGCAAATGACCATCCAAATGATGCTCAACTTGTTTTTCGGTCTCAGCAACAAACCCTAGGCTAACTTTATCGCCCGCCAAACCAGCCAAACTACCTAAAACAAAGGAGCCGGCATACCAAAGAGGATTAAAAACACTCGGGCTCGCGTTTAATTCTTCAAGTCTATGAGCACACCACGCCAAATGATCTTCTTCCTCTAGCGCCGCATGATCTAACTTTTCTTTTAAATCATCACTTTTTGCGTGGAGTTTTTGAGATTGGTACAAAGCTTGAGCACATACTTCGCCCACATGATTAATGCGCATCAAACCAGCAGCATGTTTTTTCTCTGCTTCAGTCAAAGAAGTTTCTGAAGTTGCCTCAGAGAGATGAGCAGGCGCAGGCACTGCTCTTCTCATAGGCGTACTACCAACAACTGATCTCAACGCGCGATCAAACTCAACAATGAAGTTATCTACCAAATAGGTGGAAGAACTTTTTGAAGAAGTCATGCGTTAATTTATTTTTTAAACTAAAACTTCTGCCTTGCACGCAGTCTTAGTTTTTAAACCCAACTCTGCCAACAACTCACGATCAGCATCTGCTTCTGGGTTATCAGTTGTTAATAATTTATCGCCGTAAAAAATTGAATTAGCACCAGCCATAAAGCACATTGCTTGAACTGCACGACCTAACTCCTGACGACCAGCTGATAAGCGTACGCGGGCAGTTGGCATGGTGATACGAGCAATTGCAATCGTACGCACAAACTCAAGAGGATCCACACCCTTTTGATCTGCTAAAGGTGTGCCTGCAACAGGAACTAAATGGTTAATAGGCACAGACTCTGGATAAGGATTTAAGTTCGCTAACTTCGCAATAAAAGCTGCGCGTTGACGACGATTCTCACCCATACCAATAATGCCGCCACAACAAACAGACATGCCGGCACTACGCACGCTTTGCAATGTATCTAAACGGTCTTGATACTCACGCGTCTGAATCACAGAGCCGTAAAAATCTTCGCTCGTATCTAAGTTATGGTTGTAGTAATCCAAACCAGCATCACCCAAGGCCTTTGCTTGCTCAGGCTCTAACATCCCTAAAGTTGCGCAAGTTTCCAAACCAAGATCTTTAACACCCTTAATCATCGCAACCACTTTTTCGATATCGCGATCTTTGGGTTCACGCCAAGCAGCGCCCATACAAAAACGATTAGAGCCAGCTGCTTTAGCAGCCTTTGCGGCCTCAAGCACTTCTTCAACATCCATCAGCTTAGTGGCTTTGACATCTGTGTGATATCTGGCCGCTTGAGGACAGTAGCCACAGTCTTCTGGGCAACCACCGGTCTTGATCGATAAAAGCGTTGCTAGCTCAATATCACCCTCAGGAAAATTTTCACGATGAACTGCGGCAGCGCGCGCCATAAGCTCATTCATTGGTAATTCGTAAAGTTCTAGTACTTGATCAACAGTGGTAGACATAAGGCTTTTCAAAAAATCTTGGTAATAATTGCTAATGATACAGGTCGAAGTGGTCAAATAGAGCCTATGCGAAACATCATCTCATTCATATTCTTGTTAGTTTTGAGTCAAATCAGCCATGCTGATAAATCTTGGCCCTATGCAAGCCATGAACCAGTCAAAATTATCGTTACCTTTACCCCTGGCGGCGCCCCGGATATTTTGGCTCGTGTCTTAGCCGAAGGTTTCCAAAAAAACTTTAATAATCAAGTGATTGTGGAAAATAAACCAGGCGCTGGCGGCAATATTGGTACGGAAATGGTAGCTAAAGCAACGCCCGATGGCTACACGCTTTTAATTGGAACTGTCGGCACGCTGACGATTAATCCTTACTTATATAAAAATCTAACGTATGACGCCCACAAGGATTTAGAACCCATTACTTTTTTAGCAAGCACCCCCAATGTGTTGGTGATTAATAAAAATGTTCCTGCGAATGATTTAAAAAGCCTTGTGGCATTCATCAAATCAAAACCAGACCAATTAAGTTACGCATCATCAGGTATTGGTACATCGATTCATCTATCGGGTGAACTATTTCAAGATCTGACTAAAACAAAAATGCGGCACATTCCCTACAAAGGGAGAGCCCAAGCTATTCCAGATCTACTCGCTGGCAGAGTTCAAATGAGTTTTGATAATTTAACCTCCGCCATGCCATTGATTAAGTCGGGCGATTTAAAAGCGATTGGCGTAACCAGTCTGCAACGCTCACCTCACGCACCAGATATTCCTAGCTTAAGTGAGCTAGGTGTTCCACAATTAAAAAACTTTAATGTCACATCCTGGTTCTCGTTAATGGGTCCTGCAGGCATGCCTAAAGAAGATGTGGCAAAAATAGCGGCTGAAGTAAAACGCATTTTGAATACCCCTGAAACGAAAGAGCGCTTATTGGGTCTAGGTCTTGAGCCAAACCCTCAAGGCCCTCAAGCTCTTAATCGTTTGATACAAGCAGATTCAAAACGTTGGTCGAAGTTAATTCAAGAAACAGGTATAAAGGCTGAATGAGTCAGAACCATAGTTCACAGTCGCAAAAATGGATAGAACGCAGCTTAAAGTCTGTGTGGCATCCATGCACGCAAATGAAACACCATGAGCAATTTCCCTTGGTGGCGCTTTCTCATGGAAAAGGTGTTTGGCTCTACGATCAAGACGAGAAAAAATACCTTGATGCGGTGAGCTCTTGGTGGGTGAACTTATTTGGGCATGCCAACACCAGCATTAACCAAGCACTTAAAGACCAATTAGATACGCTTGAGCACGCGATGCTAGCCGGCTTTACGCATCCGCCTGTTGTTGAGCTATCAGAGCGCTTAAGTGCTTTAACCAATCATCAGCTAGGCCACGCATTTTTTGCGTCCGATGGCGCCTCAGCCATTGAAATCGCTTTAAAGATGAGCTTTCATTACTGGCAGAACATTGGACAACCCAATAAAAAAGAATTTATTTGCTTAAAGAATAGTTATCACGGCGAAACACTAGGCGCTCTTGCAGTGACTGATGTAGCTATTTTCAAAGATGCTTATGGTCCATTAATTGGTCAAGCGCATATCGTTGAAAGCCCAGCCTCACCATCTCAAGAAAAAGAGCTCATGGCTCGTCATACGCAAAATGCATTATTAGCGCTTGAGGAAACCTTAAAAAAACATTCTCAGAATATTGCGGCGCTCATTGTTGAACCTTTGGTTCAGTGCGCAACGGGCATGGCCATGTATGACCCTAGCTATTTATCTGGCGCAAGAAAACTTTGCAATCAATACCAAATTCATTTGATCGCCGATGAAATTGCTGTTGGCTGTGGTCGCACAGGCACCTTCTTCGCGGTAGAGCAAGCCAATATTTGGCCAGACTTTATTGCGTTATCAAAAGGTATTAGCGGCGGTTATTTACCACTATCGTTAGTTTTAACAACGGATACCATTTATCAAGCTTTCTATCACGACGATGTCACTAGAGGTTTCCTGCACTCACATTCATACACAGGGAACCCACTTGCTTGTCGTGCAGCATTAGCAACATTAGATATTTTTGACAAAGAAAATATCATCGAAAAGAACAAACTATTAGCGCAAGAAATAGCGCAAGCATTTAGCTGGGTACAACAAGATCGACATATCGAACATATTCGACAACAAGGCATGATCTTTGCGTTTGATGTCAAAGAAGCATATGCCCCTGCAGGTTTTGCAAAGAAATTTTTCAGTGAAGCGCTCAACCAAGGCGTATTAGTACGCCCAATTGGCAACACGATTTACATCATGCCCCCATACATCATCAATACAGAGGAACTTGCATTCTTATCCAAAGGCATTCAAGTGAGCCTGCATGCTGTTTTAAAAGAGCCTACCTAAACTATGAGCAATCGATACATTCGCCATTACTCATCTCTTTTAGAAGATTTAGAGAGCGATTCTTTACGTAGAAAACTCAAAGTAAGTGAAAGTGCTAGCGCGCCACTAATGAAAATTAATGGCCGTCAAATGTTAACTTTCTGTAGCAACGATTACTTAGGTTTAGCGAATCACCCTGAATTAGCAACAGCACTTAAAAAGGGTGTTGATCTTTATGGTGCAGGTAGCGGTGCGTCACACATGATTAGTGGCCATAGCCTTGCACATGAACAACTAGAGTTAGCTCTCGCAAAAACACAAAGCGCTCACATACCGGAAGTCAAAGCCTTATTTATCAGCACTGGCTATATGGCCAATGTGGCCTGCATTACTGGGCTAAGCGCGGGGCTCAATGCCAAATCTACAACAACAGATAAAAACAATGCCGCCGCTCACATGAGCATTTATTCAGAAGAACTGAATCATGCTTCGCTGATTGATGGCGTTCGTTTAGCTCATAAGCAAAATCACGCGGCCATTCATGTATACCCACATCAAGATTTAAACACTCTTGAAAGTCTTTTACAAAAAGACAGCAATCCATTTAAGTTAATCATTACAGATGCCGTATTCAGCATGGATGGCAATATTGCCAAAATTGATCAGTTACTTCAGTTAGCTGAAACATACGATGCGCTACTCATGATTGATGATGCTCATGGTTTCGGAGTGCTTGGGCAACATGGTCATGGTGCGCTAGAACACTTTGGCATTACAGCCAATGATCCACGCGCCTCTAGAATTATCTATATCGGCACCTTAGGTAAAGCAGCAGGACTAAGTGGTGCTTTTATCGCAGCTCACCCATCATTAACTGAATGGGTCATGCAAAAAGGTCGCGCCTACATTTATACAACTGCCAGCCCACCTAGTACTGCTTATGGTTTACTAAAAAGTCTAGAACTCATGGCTGATGAAAGTCACAGAAATAATCTAAATAGCAATATTGCCTACTGGAAAAAGAATCTCCGCTTAAAGCAATGGCAACTCATGCCATCTAATACAGCCATTCAACCAATCGTTATTGGCAGCAATGAAGCTGCATTACAAGCAGCAAAAGCTCTAGATACATTAGGTATTTGGGTGCCCGCCATCAGGCCACCAACAGTTCCTGCAGGTAGCGCACGTCTACGTGTGACTTTATCTGCAGCACATACGCATCAACAAATCGATACTTTGATAAAGTCATTACATGACATCGAAAATCAATAATCCAAGCACGAATTTGAAACCAAACTCAAAACCTGGTTTCTTTGTAACAGGCACCGATACAGAAGTTGGTAAAACACTGGTATCTGGTGCACTGCTTTTATTGTTGAGTAAAAAACATGCTTTGGTTAGCGGCTATAAACCTGTTGTCGCAGGGTTAAGCGACATCGGTGGTCAATTACAAAATGAAGATTTAGTAACACTACAACTAGCATCAAGTTATCAGGCTAAGAACATTTCTGAAATTTGTCCCTATCAACTAGAAACGCCTGCCGCACCTCATTTGGTTGCGAAAAAACTTAATGTCACTCTCAGCTATCAACGCATGCTGGATGGTTATTTGTCTTTGCGCGACCGAGTAGATGCGATAGTCGTTGAAGGTGCTGGAGGATTTTTAGTGCCGTTTCATGAAAACAAACATAGCGGTGACTTTGCTAAAGACATCGGCTTACCAGTTATTTTGGTGGTTGGTATGCGACTAGGCTGCATCAGCCACGCCTTGTTAACAGCAGAAGCGATTCGTCAAAGAGGTTTAACCATAGCAGGTTGGGTAGCCAATACATTGGCACACCCTATGAATATGCTTACTGAGAATATCGAGACACTTAATCAGTTACTAAATGCGCCACTATTGGGTACTATTCCAACACTAGAACAAGATCTTGCAAAAACACCTTATAGCAAAACAGCCCTCGAAAGGGCTGCTAGCTATCTTCACTTACCGAACTAAACTTTAGTTAGTTCTTAATTCTCGACGAAGAATTTTTCCCACATTTGTTTTAGGCAACTCAGCTCTAAATTCAATATATTTAGGTCGCTTGTAGTTCGTTAGATTTTCTTTGCAATGAGCCATCACTTGCTCTTCTGTTAAATGAGGGTCTTTTTTCACAATAAAGACTTTTACTACCTCACCAGAATGCTCGTCTGGCAAACCAACCGCGGCACATTCTGATACACCAGGCATCATCGCCACCACATCTTCCACTTCATTGGGATACACATTAAATCCAGATACCAAGATCATGTCCTTCTTACGATCAACGATCTTTACGTAACCTTTGTCATTCATGTAACCAATGTCGCCCGTTTTAAAGAAACCATCAGCTGTCATCACTTTGGCAGTTTCATCCGTACGATTCCAATAACCTGCCATTACTTGTGGTCCACGAATACAAATTTCTCCCGGGGTTCCATAGGGCACATCATTACCAGCATCATCGCGTATAGCGGCATCTGTACCAGGCACTGGTAAGCCAATATGGCCTGTGTATGACTCGATAAGAGGTGTATTGCAGCACGCCACAGGAGATGTTTCGGATAAACCATAACCCTCAGCGATAGGTTTACCAGTCAGAGCCTGCCAACGATCAGCCACAGCCTTCTGCACCGCCATGCCTCCACCGATGGTGACTAATAGTGTTGAGAAATTGATTTTTCCAAACCCTGGATGATTCATCAACGCATTAAATAAAGTATTAACCGCTGGGAAGATATGGAACACCTTCTTTCCAGTTAACAACTTAATAAACCCTGGAATATCTTTAGGATTAGGCACAAGAATATTCAAGCCACCCTCACGAATGCCAAACATGCAACAAGCCGTTAAAGCGAAGATGTGATACAGCGGCAACGCGCAAATGAAGATCAACTGATCTATCTGTTTACCTCTTAAACCAGGCTCTAGCCATGCTTCCGTTTGTAGCAAATTCGCCAAAATGTTCCGGTGTATCAAAGTTGCACCTTTTGATACACCGGTCGTCCCGCCCGTGTATTGCAAGAAGGCGATGTCATCATGACCAACATGAGGTGGGATCAAGGTATGAGACGCCCCCTGACTTAACGCATCTTTAAAATTTGAAGACTTAGGTAAATGCCAAGCAGGCACTAATTTTTTAATTTTGCGCACAACAAAATTAACAATCTTGCCTTTGAATCCCATCAGCTCGCCCATGCTAGTCACAACAACATGCTGAACCGGCACAGTTTTCTGTATTTGCTGATACACATGCGCAAAGTTTTCTAAAACAACAATTGCTTTAGCGCCACTATCTTTTAACTGATGCTCTAACTCTCGAGGGGTATAGAGTGGGTTGACATTAACCACCACCAAACCTGCACGTAATACCCCAGTGATAGCAATTGGGTACTGCAAGACATTCGGCATCATTAAAGCGACGCGATCACCTTGCTTAAGTCCAAGCGATTGAAGATATGCCGCAAATTGCTGCGAGGCAGCATCTAATTCGCGATAAGTCATATTGACTCCCATACATTCAAAAGCGTTTCTATCCGCATATTTACGGAAAGACTCTTCAAACATATGATTCAAAGACGTGTATTGCGCATAATTCACCTGATGCGGAACCCCTGCCGGATAGCTATCTAACCACGGCTTAGCTTGGTTCGTCGTCTGACTCATCGCTTATCTCCTTTATAAATTATTAAAATTAAGCGGATATGTGAAATACTGCACCAAAATGTCATGAATACCAAGCATACTCAATAACCCTTATAAGAGATATGATTTAGGTTGAGCAGCTAATATAAAACTTATGAAACTATTACCCGAGATTCTCCAATCAGCAGCAGTCATTCAAGCGATTCGCAGAGATATACACGCGCATCCAGAGCTTTCTTTTGAAGAAAAACGTACCTCAGATGTGGTTGCTGAAAAACTTCAAGCTTGGGGAATCGCTGTTCATCGAGGTCTTGGTAAAACCGGTGTTGTTGGCACCATCGAAGGTACACAAGGTAAAGGACAATCTATCGGCTTAAGAGCTGATATGGATGCCCTACCTTTACAGGAACACAATCGTTTTGATCATGCATCAACGCATGATGGAAAAATGCATGCTTGTGGTCATGATGGCCATGTTGCGATGTTGCTAGGTGCTGCAGAATATTTATCTAAACACCGTGACTTTAAAGGTACGGTTCATTTCATTTTCCAACCAGCTGAAGAAGGTGGTGGTGGCGCTCGAGAAATGATCAAAGATGGTTTATTTGATTTATTTCCTTGCGATGCCGTATTTGGTATGCATAACTGGCCAGGTTTAGCTGTTGGTGAATTTGGCGTGACCCCAGGCCCGATGATGGCTTCTAGTAATGAGTTTGTCATTACGATCACCGGCAAAGGTGGTCATGCTGCACTTCCCCACAACAGCGCGGACCCAGTTTTTGCAGCAGGTCAAATGTTAAGTGCGTTACAAGGGATCATTACCCGTAATAAACGCCCAATTGATGCGGCCGTTTTATCAATTACACAGTTTCATGCGGGAGATGCCAGCAACATCATTCCAGATAGCGCTTGGATTGGCGGCACAGTAAGAACTTTCACGCACGAAGTGCTAGATTTAATTGAAAGCAGATTGCATCAAATCGCAGCATCTGTTGCAGGTGCATTTGATTGCAAGGCGGAAGTTGAGTTTTTGAGAAACTACCCACCAACGATTAACCACGAAAAAGAAACCGCTTTCGCTGTTGAAGTCATGAAAGACCTAGTGGGTGAACATCGCGTTAATCCACGCATCGACCCAACGATGGGTGCGGAAGACTTTGCTTATATGCTGCAAGCAAAACCAGGCTGTTATGTGTTTATTGGTAACGGTGATGGCGATCACCGCTCTCAAGGACATGGTCTAGGACCATGCCAATTACACAACCCATGCTACGATTTTAATGATGAATTGCTACCTTTGGGATCCAGCTATTGGGTGCAATTAGCGATGCGTTATTTATCTCGATAAGGCGATAAAGCAATATCGCCATAAATGGCATTAACTTGAGTGCGGGTGTTATCACTATCGGTTAATAAACCCAAGCCAATCACCTGACCGGGCTCTTCATGGAATGCAGCCTTATAGTCTTTAGCTAAATCGCGGTGATGTTTTTGCCACTCGCCAATAGCCGTTTGACCACTATTAACCACAATCATTTTGATGCGTGAAGTTCTTGAGCTAGTGATGATGGTTTCAACAGGACTTTTAGCCGCCCATACATACATCAAACTGGCATAAGGCATATCGTGGCCACTAACAATTTTGGCTAACTCAAAAACCATTTGATCGCGAAGCGGCAAGCTACTTTTATCCCCATCAAATGCCACCAAAATTCTTAAAGGGGCATCATCTCTATGAGAGTCCGTAAGATCTGCTCCAGGAATATAACTCAGCGCCTTCCACTCCCAACTCAAAAACAAATCTTTAGTTGCTCTTGGCTTTAACGGCAAGACCAATCCAGAAGCAGATATATTGGCATCCGCATGCAAGACGGTTTTACCATCATGCTTTTTTAAAGTGTATTCAGTGTGATTTTTCTGAGGCGTAATACGCCAAATTTGCCACGCTTTCGGTAAACGGCCGCCCTGATTTAAATCAGAAAATTTACCAATATCTTCTGTAAGTGGCGCTTCTTTATCGCCACTCTCAAAGACTGCGCAGGACGTTAAAACTAAAGTCACTATTAACAATAGTGACTTTAGTTCTTTTAACAACTTTAGTGATTTCAACTTAATCCGTATTACTTATTTACTGATTCACTGGTTTACTGATTTTTAAAGTTAGCTGGGCGCTTTTCAACAAAAGCCGCCATACCTTCTTTTTGATCTTCCGTAGCAAAACATGAATGGAAGAGACGACGCTCAAAATGAACACCTTCATTTAATGAAGTTTCATAAGCAGCATTCACGCTTTCTTTCACCATCATGATGACTGGCAAAGACATCTCAGAAATTGTTTTCGCAACAGCCATGGTTTCTTCTAATAACTTATCTGCAGCAACAATGCGCGACACCAAACCAGCACGCTCAGCTTCAGCTGCATCCATCATGCGCGCTGTTAAACACAAATCCATCGCTTTAGCTTTTGAGACAGCTCTAGGCAAACGCTGTGTACCACCTGCACCAGGAATGATGCCTAACTTCACTTCAGGCTGACCAAACTTAGCTGTATCAGCAGCAATGATGAAATCACACATCATGGCAAGCTCACAACCACCACCCAATGCATAACCAGCAACTGCTGCAATCACAGGTTTGCGAATCTTGCGAATAGTTTCCCAATTACGCGTGATGTAGTCACCCTTATATACATCTGTAAAGCTGTATTTAGCCATCATGCCAATATCAGCACCAGCAGCAAAAGCTTTTTCACTACCAGTAATCACGATACAAGAAATGTTTTCATCCGCATCAAAACCAGTTAAAGCATCACCCAATTCATCCATTAATTGATCATTTAAGGCATTCAATGCTTTGGGGCGATTTAATGTAACTACACCCACACGACCTTCAACAGTTTTAATAATTGTTTCGTAGCTCATAGCGCTTCCTTCGTTCCCTTTAACTTCTATTGATGTCTTTTATAGATCTCATATGAGATTTAAGGCAAAACAAGAGCTTACCCCTAAACTCTGACAAGATGCTAGCATCTCAACGACAAACATTTGTAATCGGGCTAAAAATGAGCAAAAAAGAATTTGCGGAAGTCATTTATGAATCTAACCAAGGGATCGCGACCATTACCCTTAATCGTCCAGCAAAAATTAATAGCCTGACCTATCAAATGCATGCGGATCTACGATCCGCATTAGATTTAGTAGAACAGGATCCCGCCATTCGCGTGGTCTTAATAACAGGTGCTGGCAGAGGATTTTGCGCAGGCCAAGATTTAGCCGATCCAGCTACATCCCTAGATGATTTATCTGACACGCTAGAAAAAAATTACAACGTGTTGGTCCGCCGCATGGCCAATTTGAAGCAGCCCATTATTGCTGCCGTGAATGGTGTAGCTGCTGGAGCAGGCGCGAATTTAGCACTTGGTGCAGATTTAACATTGATGGGTAAAAAAGCGGTGATGACACAAGCCTTTGTCCGCATTGGCCTACTACCTGATGCAGGTGGCACTTGGCTCCTACCAAGACGCGTGGGCCTTCAAAAGGCATTGGGATTAGCCATGACGGGTGAGACCATTACCGGTGAAGAAGCTGAGCGCATGGGGCTCATCTGGAAAGCGATTGATGATGAATCATTAATGGCAGAGGCAGAAAAATTGGCGCAACATTTAGCGAATCTCCCCGCCCTTGCACTAGCTGAAATGAAACAAGCTATTCGCGCTGCCTTTACAAATACGCTTGATCAACAATTGGATGTGGAGCGTGATGCTCAAGTCAGACTTGGTAAAACAAAAGATTTCAAAGAAGGTATTGAAGCCTTCTTAGAAAAACGCCCTGCTAAATTTATTGGTGAGTGATAAAGATAAGCGCGCCATGTGTAGAAGTAATGATTTAACGCGGCAACAATAGCCACATTCTGCCTTGTTGCTTCATTCTGCCGGCGTACTCACCCGCCTGCTCCCCAGTACCCCAATAGAAATCAGCGCGTACCGCACCAATGATGGCACTACCTGTGTCCTGCGCCATCATTAAACGACGCAAAGGTTTCTCGCTCAAAGGATAGGTGCTTGCCAAATACACAGGCGCGCCAAGCGGCAATAACTTGGTATCAATCGCAATACTTCTTTCCGCGGTTAAAGGAACGCCTAAGGCGCCAATAGGCCCAACATCCACACCTTGAGCAGGCAACTCTTTAAAAAAGACATAACGAGGGTTAGCGTTCAACATTTCTTGAACACGTGATGGATTTTTATTCGCCCAACTTTGAATGCCTTGCATGGTTGCATTCGCTCGCGTAATTTCTTTGCGATCTAACAACCACTGAGCAAATGACTGAAATTTATGGTCATTAGTTCCCGCAAAACCTAAACGCACCATCGTGCCATCTTTCATACGAATACGACCCGATCCCTGAATATGCATGAATGCAGCAGCAACTGGGTCATCCACCCACACAATCTCTTGGCCTTTTAATTGACCACTGGCTAATAGCTCTGCGCGACTTGGCAACTCTGTTGGCTTTTTCTTTTTCCAAGCATCTGGGTATCGATGCAATGGTGTTTGAAAGGCACCACCACGCTCACGCGCCCCATTTAAGTAGGGCTCGTAATATCCAGTAATCAAACCATTAGAACTGCCAGCTGAAGGACCACTTTGATGCCTAATTTCCATCACCTTCATGTAGCTTTCAAAATAGCGGCGAATAGCACTTGGATCTGAAGCATTAACCTTATTGCTAGCACTACAAGCAGGCTTCCAATCAATGTCACTGGGGTTCCTTCTCATAAACCCCTGACAACTTCTTTGCCAAGCAGGCCAAGCTTGCGTTAAATCATCCTCTTGCCAACCAGGCAACTGACTCCAAGCCACTTGCTGTAGCTGGGCACCGCTAGATGTGTAGGATGAGCTTTTTGATGAAGTACTTCTATATTCAGGTGCACTGGCGCAAGAAAATAGCACTGCCGCAACCGTAATACCTAGAACATACCGAACAACCCCTCTTATGCCCCAAAAAGCACTATCCTTACCCCATATGTAATGACATTTACCCCAAAGGAACTTGAAATTGGCTGATTTATTTGATGAATATCCCATGCTTTTATTTGCTCTAGAGGCTGGCGTAGCTTTATTAATATTGGTAATTATCGTTGTTTGGACCATGATGGGTCGCAAAGACCAATAATTCGCCTTAAGAACCCCTCTAAAAACCTTTTAATGCAAGGTTCTTGGCATCACCAAGGCAAATTCGGGAATAGGTGCTTGGAAGAACTGGGCATCTTCGCTCACGCAGAAGAAATCTCCTCGCATGGTGCCCATAGGGGTTGGTAAGGTGGCCCAACTGGTGTACTCAAACTGCTCGCCAGGGCGCAATAAAGGCTGTTGCCCCACAACCCCTAGGCCACGAACCTCTTGAACATCGTTATCACCATCTGTAATGATCCAGTGTCTTGCTATTAACTGAGCCGGCAGTTGCCCTACGTTCTTAATAGTCACCGTATAAGCAAAGGCAAACTGCCTATTTTCGGGGTCTGATTCATCCGCCAAATAGGTTACTTTTACCTGAACATTGAATTGATGTTGTTCCATGGCACCAATTCTGCGCTATAGAAGACGCTACTGCAAGCCAGACCACGATAGAATCACACTATGGCTAAAACAAATACCCCAAATTCATACCTCATTGCCCCCTCTATTTTGTCGGCGGACTTTGCCCGTTTAGGCGAAGAAGTCAAGAATGTATTGGCTTCTGGGGCTGATTGGATTCACTTTGATGTGATGGATAACCACTATGTGCCCAATTTAACGATTGGCCCTTTGGTTTGTGAGGCTATTCGTTCTTACGCAGTAAAAGACGGTCAACCGGCTTGTATCGATGTTCACTTAATGGTGGAACCGGTAGATCGTATCGTCCCTGATTTTGCAAAAGCAGGCGCTAATTTAATTAGCTTTCACCCAGAGGCCAGCTCACATATTGACAGGACATTAGGTCTTATTCGTGACAATGGCTGCCAAGCTGGCTTGGTATTTAATCCAGCCACGCCTTTGCACTACCTCGACCATGTTTTAGATAAATTAGATTTAGTACTTCTCATGTCAGTGAACCCTGGCTTTGGCGGTCAATCTTTTATCCCCAGCACATTAGATAAGTTACGCGAAACTAAGGCGAAGCTTTTGGCTCATGAAGCTAAAACTGGTAAGAAGATTCGCTTAGAAATTGATGGTGGCGTTAAAGTCGACAACATCCGAGAAATCGCGGCAGCAGGCGCTGATACTTTTGTTGCAGGTTCTGCTATTTTTGGCAAACCTGATTACAAAGCCATCATCGACAGCATGCGTGAGGAGCTAGGAAAAGTCTAATGCAACGCGCAGATTTTGATGCTCTAGCCCAACAAGGCTATAACCGTATTCCTTTAGTTTCTGAGGCACTGGCAGATCTAGAGACGCCTTTGTCTCTGTATCTCAAACTAACTCAAGCTCACGGCACTTTAAATACATTTTTATTGGAATCCGTTGTAGGTGGCGAGCGTTTTGGGCGCTACTCGATCATTGGCTTGCAAGCAAAAACTTTAATTAAAGTGAGTGGTGGTGCTCATCAACCTGTGACGCAAGTCATCACGGACGGAAAAGTTGTAGAAACAGATCACGGCAATCCGTTAGATTTTATTTCGAACTATCACAGCAGATTCAAAGTGGCATTAAAGCCTGGCCTACCTCGTTTTTGCGGTGGCTTGGCAGGTTACTTTGGTTACGACACTATTCGCTATATCGAGCCTCGTTTAGCAAAACATCAATTACCTGATGAAACAAATCTGCCAGACATTCAATTAATGCTGACAGAAGAGTTAGCGGTGATTGATAACCTAGCAGGCAAACTATATTTAATCGTCTATGCGAACCCAGAGGAAAGTGGTTCCTATGAAAATGCTCAAGCAAGATTAAAAGCCTTACGCCAAAGTTTAGATACAGCTATACAAACACCAAGTACGGCTCCAACTAAAAAAACAGAAGCCATTCGCAAATTTGCGAAAGCTAATTTTATGGATGCGGTCAAACGCACCAAAGAATATATCTTAGCTGGTGACTGTATGCAGGTGGTGATTGGCCAGCGCATTAGTCAACCCTATACCGATTCACCGCTATCGTTGTACAGAGCCTTGCGTTCACTAAACCCATCGCCTTATATGTATCTTTACGACTTTGGCGATCATCAAATTGTTGGCTCTTCGCCTGAGATTTTGGTTCGCCAAGAAACTAGACAAATTGATGGTGAGAAAAAGCGCTACGTCACGGTTCGTCCAATTGCTGGTACAAGACCTCGCGGATCCAATCCCGAACAAGATGAACAGTTAGCAAAAGAGTTATTAGCTGATCCAAAAGAAATTGCGGAACATGTGATGTTGATTGATTTAGCTCGTAACGATATTGGCAGAATTGCTAAAAATGGTTCAGTCAAAGTAACTGACCGCATGGTGATTGAGAAATATTCACACGTTCAACACATTGTGAGTTCTGTTGAAGGTGAGCTTAATGATGATGCCAATAATATGGACGTATTAAGAGCCACTTTCCCAGCTGGTACTTTGTCGGGAGCTCCAAAAATTCGCGCGATGGAAATCATCGACGAAATGGAGATTGTGAAACGTGGCGTTTACGGCGGTGCTGCAGGTTATTTGTCATTCTCTGGCGACATGGATGTGGCAATTGTGATTCGCACAGGCATCATTAAAGATGGATTGGTCCACTCTCAAGCGGGAGCTGGTGTAGTAGCAGATTCTGATCCAGAATCAGAATGGAAAGAAACAGAAGCCAAAGCTCGCGCAGTACTGCGCGCAGCTGAAATGGTTCAAGGAGGTCTCGATGTTAGTAATGATTGATAACTATGACTCCTTTACCTATAACTTAGTTCAGTATTTTGGTGAACTAGGCGCAGATGTGCGCGTGTTTCGTAATGACGAGATTACTATTGCTGAAATTGAAGCATTAAAGCCAGATCATATTTGCATTTCACCTGGGCCTTGCAGCCCTAAAGAAGCCGGCATCTCGGTTGCCGCTATTCAACACTTCTCGGGTAAAGTCCCTCTACTGGGTGTTTGCTTAGGCCATCAAGCGATTGGTGAAGCTTTTGGCGGGAAAGTTATTCGCGCTAAGCGTGTGATGCACGGCAAAACAGATACAGTTCACACCACACAACAAGGTGTCTTTAAAGATTTACCCAAAGACTTCACGGTAACTAGATATCACTCTCTAGCGATTGAGAAAGAATCTCTGCCAGCTGATTTAGAAATTACCGCATGGACTGATGATGGTGAAATCATGGGTGTGCGTCACAAAAAATTAGCCGTAGAAGGTGTGCAGTTCCACCCTGAATCCATTTTGTCTGAATACGGTCACGAATTACTCAATAATTTCTTAAAGACAAAATAGTCTAAAGATTACAAAGGTTAAGTATGTCTATTACGCCTCAAGATGCTCTGCAACGTTGCATTGAGCAACGTGAAATTTTCCATGATGAGATGTTGCACATCATGCGCTTAATCATGAATGGCGAACTATCACCCGTCATGACTGCCGCAATCCTAGCTGGCCTTAGAACCAAGAAAGAAACCATTGGTGAAATCACAGCGGCGGCAACGGTGATGCGAGAGTTTGCAACCCATGTCAAAGTAAATGACAACAGTCACTTTGTTGATATCGTTGGCACAGGTGGCGATGGCGCACAAACTTTTAATATTTCCACTACGGCTATGTTCGTAGCAGCAGCAGCCGGTGCAAAAGTTGCGAAACATGGCGGCCGTAGCGTTAGTAGCAAGTCTGGTGCGGCTGACGTTCTTGAAGCTTTAGGTGTGCAAATTACGCTTCAAGCACCTGAAGTAGCCACATCATTAAATACTTGTGGCATGGGCTTTATGTTTGCCCCAAATCATCACCCAGCCATGAAAAATGTGGCTCCTATCCGCAAGGAAATGGGTGTACGCACCATTTTTAATATTTTGGGTCCACTAACCAACCCAGCTGGAGCACCTCATATGCTGATGGGTGTTTTCCACCCAGACTTAGTAGGTATCCAAGTACGTGCTCTACAGCGCTTAGGCACCAAACAAGCTTTGGTTGTTTATGGCAAAGAAGGTTTAGATGAGATTTCTTTAGAAGGCCCTACCATGATTGGGGAATTAAAGAATGATCAAATCAAAGAATATGAAATTCACCCATCAGACTTTGGCTTAAAAACAACCAAGACGGATACTTTCAAAGTAGCTGACGCAGAAGCATCTAAAAAGATCCTTTTAAGTGTTTTAGATAATCAAGCAGGTCCAGCACTTGATATTGTTTGCTTGAATGCGGGGGCAGCTCTTTATGCCGGTAACTTGGCAAAAGATATTGGCGAAGGATTGCAAATGGCTAAAGCGGCGATTGCTAGCGGTAAAGCTAAACAAAAACTTGAAGAGTTTATTAAAACAACTCAAAATTTAGCAAAGTAGTAATTTAAAGATAACTAGCAGGTAATTAAAAGCAATGAGCGATATTCTTAAACGTATTTTGGCCACTAAATTTGATGAAGTAGGCAAATCCTCTTCTCAAGTCCCCATGCATACGCTAAGAGCTGATGCTGAGGCCAGTCTAAAAGAAACGAGTCTAAAACCTCGTGGCTTTGCTCATGCTATTGAAAAGAAAATTGCTGCTGGCTTTCCCGGTGTTATTACAGAAATCAAAAAAGCTAGCCCAAGTAAAGGCGTTTTTAGAGAAGATTTTGATCCTGCCAAAATTGCAAAAAGCTATGAACTCAATGGGGCGGCTTGTTTATCTGTTTTAACGGATAAAGATTACTTTCAAGGATCCGAAAAATATCTAAGGGAAGCGCGCCATGCTTGCAGCATCCCTGTTCTTAGAAAAGATTTTCTAGTGGATCCTTATCAAGTATATGAAGCTAGGGCGATGGGGGCTGATGCCATCCTATTAATCGCGGCAGCACTCGATGATGCCCAGATGCAAGATTTTGAAAGCATTGCCACTGAATTACATATGGATGTTTTAGTTGAAGTGCATGATGAAGCGGAACTTCAACGCGCACTGAGATTAAACACATCTTTATTAGGTATCAATAACCGTAATTTACGCACCTTTGAAGTTAGCCTAGATACCACCTTGAAGATGCTAAAAGATATTCCAACAACTAAACGAGTCGTCACTGAAAGCGGCATCCTCACCAAAGATGACGTGAAGAAAATGCGTGATGCGAATGTTCAAGCATTTTTAGTCGGTGAAGCATTTATGCGCCAAGATGACCCTGGCTTAGGTCTCAAAGAATTATTTTTTAGTTAAACCTAAGGGTTCATCGGGTAGCCACGGCCTTCGTAATCAAGGCCACCGATCCGATGATGAGAAACCCCTTGATGGGTTGGGCAAGCATAGTAGGCTCTAATTTCTTGAATCTTCCCATCAGAGGTAAATTGGTACCATTCATCACCTCTTAAAATTTGACCTACCTTTTTCTTAAAATGACTCCATTCAATAACAGCCTTACCTGTTTCTGGGTCACCAACAAAATTATCAACAGTCCAAAAAGAACCTAACTCAGCCACACATTTAGCCCAACAATCACCAATCGCTTGAGATCCTCTTAAAGCCCCAAACGGACTGCCCTCCGGGAAATAATGAGTCCCATCTGCTGTGAAAAATTTCTGAATAGCTTGTGAATCGCCTGTATTGCAAGCAGAAAAATAATCTCGAATCGTTTGCTCCATGAATGCTTTAGTCAACATCGCGATTCCTTTATTTTTTATTTCATTCAATATTTACTGAAAATATTTTCAAAAAATAGCTACGCAAAATGTGCTTTCACCACACCTAATCCACCAAACTCAGCGACAAAGCTTTGTTGTGGTTTGGCTGGATGAGCTTTTGATAAGCCACCCGTCATGATGATGGATCCCGCTGGAATAGCTTGTTCTTTTTCAGCTAAAAAGTTAGCCAACCAAACAATCGACAATAACGGGTCACCCATGGAGTTAGCGCCAATGCCATTATCAATACAACGACCCTCCGTCCAAAGCAATACCCCACTTAAACGTAAATCACCTGCTTGAGATAATTTTTTGGGTGGCCCCAAAACAACTCTTGAAGCTGAGCTGTTATCTGAAATATTGTCAAATAACGTAAATTTGTATTCTTTATATCGGGTATCCACAACCTCTAAAGACGGCATCACAGCTTCGATATGACTCAAAATACTTTGGCGTGTTTGATTGCCACCTTCAATCTTTCTATTAATCAAAATAGAAATCTCTGGCTCTACCAAAGGATGCATTAATTCATTGCTTGGAACTAAACCATCTAACTGACCACCTTCGCTATCTAGAAGATGATCGCTAGTTAAAACGCCATAATTAGGCCTAGCGATATTCATTTGAGCACGCATAGCTGGACTGGTATAGCCCAACTTAAACCCAACTGTTTGCGCATTGTTATGGGCTTGCCTACGCTTAAGGGTTGCTGCAGCAATCGCGTACGCATCCTGCTCATCTAAATCAGGATGCGCTGCCGTTAAAACATCAACGGGTGTTTTTGTTATTTCAGCCTGCCAGAGCTTTTCTGAGCAGGCCTCAATGATTTCTTTAGAAACCATAAACTGGTTTAAGCCCCTGCCTTTGCGCGCGCTTCAATTTCAGCTTTACGCAAAATCGCTGCTGCCGTACCGCCAATACCCCAGTTATCAGGCTTGCAATTAGCAATATGCACGCGAATACGGCCACGATCAGTACCCAAATGCTGCACCAAAATATCTGTGATAGTTGTAATGATCTTATGGTGCTGCTCTAAAGGACGACCTTCCATCAGAACCATTTCAACATAGGGCATTTCAACTTGACCACGAGGCTTGGTCTTCATGACCTCGCTAGCAGGCTCACCTTCAACACCCCATAAATCTGGATCAATCTCTGTTACCCAAACTTCTAGACGATCTTTTGGCGCAGAAAGAATATCCGCCATAGCCATAGAAACATCATGAATCACTTTCTTTAAAGTTTCTTTGGAATGACCTTGTAAAACATTGATATGTGCTACTGGCATCGTTATTCCTTTTCTTAATTAAGGTAGACCATGTCTACGACCAGAATCCAACATGAGTGACGAACCGGCCATCGCATCAGCTTCTGGAGCCAATAATAAACAAATACCCCAAGCCACTTGCTCAGGGGTCGTAAATGCATGAATCGCTGATTCTTGTTTCAACTCATTGAACACTTCCTCAACCGATACACCGCGCTGCGCAGCACGCGCATTAGCAACATTGCGTAAACGTTCCGTATCAGCAGGGCCAGGAGCTACTAAATGAGCAGTAATTCCTCGCTCACCCAATGCCCAACTAAATTGACGCATTAAGTTGGTTAAACCTGCATTGGCTACACCAGCAGTTGCTGCATAAGCAGTTGGCTCAAAACCATAGTGACCACCAACAGCCACTAATCTAGAGCCACGCACCAAGTGCGCATCGGTTGCACGATGCAAACGCAACATACCGCCAGCTTTAATGTTGATAGCTTGAGATAGCGCCAAAGGGCTAGCTTCTAAAACACCACCTGCCACAGGCACGCCTGCTGCATGCACAACCATACGAACAGTTGCATCAATTTTGGCTTTAATTATTTCAATAGCAGAATCATCACCAATATCAGCGATGACATAGCTAATGTGTTCTGAGGTAGCAGCCAGAGCTTTTAGCTCATCTTCTCTGCGACCAATAGCTAATAAATGAAGACCGGCATCTACAAGACGATGAGCCACGGTAGTACCTAAAGCACCCGTGGCTCCGACCATAACTGCCAGCTCGCGTTTTTTATTTTGAGCTGTCATGAATGATTAATTTAAATTAACTAACAATGGTTAAGAAAGATTCGTGCAACTTACCAGTTGTATGGTCTAAACCGTAACCAAACTCATCAAATGTCCACTTAATCGGTTCCCAATCTGGATACGGCTCATAGCTACCGCAGAATGTTTCAAAACGGTTACCGGATGGGTCCCATGCGTAAATGGTTGTGCCACGAGTCACGCCGTGACGAGTTGGGCTGATATCCACAGGCACCTTGTTCATACCGATGATATCTGCTGCACGCAATACTTTTTCCCATGACTCTAAACGGTATGAAACGTGGTGCAACTTACCTGGCTCTGGGTGCTCAACAAACGCGATATCGTGAGCCTTATGTGAACAGCTCAAGAAGTAAGCAGCTGTGTGCTCGCCATCAGGAGCAACCACATACTCAACCACTCTAAAACCTAATACTTTAGTAAATAACTCTTTGTTACCTTCAATGTTTGGACCATACAACAAACAGTGGTCCATACGAATCGGAGCAATACCGTGCTCAGCAGTCTTCGTATTCCAAGGAGCTGGGTTAACTAAACCAGAACCGTTACCAACGTGATTCTTCTCAGCATATAACTCAAAGAAATGACCTGTTGGTGCTTGGAAACGAACGCGCTCACCAGTTTCTAACAACTCACCAGCAGGGATACGCTCAGTTTTAACACCATAAGCATTTAAATCTTTTTCTAATTGATTCAAAGTTGGTACATCCAATACTCTGAAACCAAAGAAATCAATACCAGCACGATCTGCTTGACGAATAATCACGCTGTTGTGATCACGCTCATCCCAACCTTTGAAGTAGTGACGACCTGATGCATCTTTACCAGTCTCAACTAAACCCAAAACATTTCTGTAAAAGTGCAGAGCTTCTTCCAAATCCAATACGCGAATCTGCGCATGTCCTGGTCTTAATACGCCTGTCATTGCCATGTTTATTTCCCCTTTTGTTCACTTAAAGAAAGATGTCTTTAAGCATCTATTAAAACTCGTTTTTAGTGAGACTGATTTTGATATTTCTATCTCATGAATGCAATGGGCAGTTACCCTATAAGCCAAAATATATAAGCCTTCCAGCCCCCTCAAATGTCACTTAAATGACTAATCGGGAAGATTAGGTAAGCAACCCCCTTAGCCGTCAGATAAATCCAAAAGCATGCGTGATGGCTATGGCTAGCCTGCCACCTCAGGCTAGCCATTCCACTCTATTAAATTGTTAAAGAAGATCGTGTTTTTAACGAGAAAAACACGTAACTACAAAATACTAACTACTTGATTTAGCTTGTGAATTTGGCATTTCGTTTCGATTTTTTTGACCTAAACGAAGTGCGTCATCCTGAGCTTGTTGCAACTTGCTGTAATTCATCATTAGCTGAACAGCTGACCTTGTCGCATTCAACTCCTTATCTAAGCGTTGCTGTAACTTAGTCAGAGTTGCTGAATGGCTAGCACTCAACCTCTGAAAAAAATCTATACGTTGCTTTTCCAGATAAAACTGCAGCTGAGGCTTGATCGATTCAAAAATAGTCTGATAAAAATACTGGGCATGAATTTCATCTAACTTCCAAGATAGGCCATCCAAACAAATTGACTCCACGTCATTCGTGTTACTTAAGTCCACCGTCAACTCTGAGTCCATCTCATCACAAGCACCAAAACGATTTAGCAAAACTTGTTTAAGTTCTGGGTAGCTGGCATCTAATTCTGCTAGTGAAGGCTTATTAGGTAATCGATCTTTTAGATCCATAATTTGGTCGCAAATCAGTTGTGCATGATCTCCCTCAGCCTTAGAGATCTGATGATTAGGATTAACGAAATATATAGGCGCTTTAGAAATTAAAGCATCAGGCACACCCAAAAATTTCGCAAACTCAATCGGTGAAGCACTCTGATACAGGTCATGCTCCATGGCTACAATTTGGCACTTCAAACGACGCGCGACCCACTGATGATCTAATACCATATCGGATAGATCCCGCGCCAGCTCATCCTTGGCTCGAAACGATTTCTGATACTGACGACGTTTCTTCTCATAAGCATGAGCATCTTCTGACGGCAATACAGCCGTCTTACTGTAAGCACCATGTTTCAGGGCATTCATCGAAGAGTTCCGCTTACCCTGACTGGATCTAGGACCAGTCTGACCTTTATTTAATTTTTGCATAAGCAACCTTCTGCCAATTTGGCGGAAATATCAAAATGGATACTGGCGCATGCCAGCTCGATTGGTGAAACGTTGCAACGCTATTAGGGAGGTCGCGTGAAACCTTGCAAGGCTAAGCTTATCGTCGATAAGAACCCACTAGCCTGATGATGGGTTGCTTGCTTTTTAGCAAGCCAGGGTTGGCAGCGCTGTAAGTGCAACAGTTGGCGCGCGAACTCAACTGCGAGGCTCTAGTCTACATGAAAAATATGATTCTTGCTAAGCTCATCATGAAATAATTAAATAAGCTTGGCAGGCGATTTAATACAAAACAACACTAAAGTACACTAAGCTACACTAAGTTATAACAAACACCACTAGCTATAGCTATCGTTACAAAATTTATTAATCGAAGAGAATACCTTCAACTAAATTTAGATGTGAAGATCGACATTGAGGGCATCGATACTGAACTCGCTGATCCCATTCCGGAATTAATTGACCGCCACAATCACATGAAGCTGTTAGCTCATGCATGAGTTTGGTTTCATCTGAATCGAAGCCGCCACCATGACGAGACCACTCACTTGGTGTATTTAAATGATGTAATAACTCTTCTTTCGTTAAGGTCTTTCCCTCAACAAAATTAGCCGGGCCTTTACGTGGGACATTTTTAATAGTGCCACATAGAGCACATACTTTTTGATAAGAAGTCCACCCACCACCTTTTGTCAAAGTGAACTGGTGTTTGCAATCAAGACATGTGCATTGGCATCGTGAACCCATGCCAATCACTTTAAACCAAAATTAAAACTGGTCTATGGTTAAAAAAAGACAAGTTATTTTTTAGGGTAGTAGCGTACGCCCGGACCATCTTCTGGTGTGCCGATGAACTCAATGCCAGCTTCTTCAAATATTTTTCTCAAGGTATTAAATGTAGAAAGATTTCCATTTGGAACGCCATCTGCAGACTCAAACCGCTTGAGAGTGGTTGTACCAACCCCTGACCTTTGGGATAACTCCTCCAAGGACCATTTCAGCGTTGCTCTAGCTGATCTAAGTTGAGCACTTGTAAACAATCTAATTTAGACCTATAATGGTCTTAAATAGACCATTTATTACAGTTGAAAGGGATAAAAATGCTTAATAATCAAGATTTTGCACTGTTACGGGCTAAAAGTCTAGGCGGATCAGACATTGGCGCCATCTTAGGGCTATCTAGGTACAGAAGTGCTGTGGATGTCTGGATGGAGAAGACGGGCAAGGAAGTAGCTGTTAGGGATTCCTTGCCTTTGCGCTTTGGCCAGTTTGCTGAAGAATTTGTTGCATCTGAATATGCCCTAGCGACTGGATTGTCTTTGGTTACTCATGATGATGCAGTTGTTCATCCACACTATGAATACATGCATGGGCATATTGATCGCTTTGTTCTATCAGGTGATTTATCTCTAATAGATAGCGATGGTCGTATTACAGCTTCTCGTATCTTAGAGTGCAAAACCGCTAATCCGTTCGCTCAATCAGAATGGGGAGAGTCTGGTAGTGATCAAGTACCTCTATCGTATTTGGTGCAGTGCGTCTGGTACATGATGCTCACCAATATCGATCGAACGGATTTAGCGGTCTTATTTGGTAATGCGGATTTTAGGATTTATGAGATTACTAGAGATCTTGAATTAGAGGCCATGGTGTTAGAGCGTGCCGTATCCTTTTGGGAAAATCATGTGCTAACCAATACCCCGCCTTTAGCTACTTCCGAGTATGACTATAAGACCCTCTTTGGTAAATCAACAGTGAGTAAATCTGTTGAGGCGCCTGTAGAGACCTGTGAACTGATTAAAAAATTAAAAGCGCTTAATGAGCAAGTGGAGCAATATGAAGCAGAAATTAGTCAGATTAAACAAAGCATCATGGGACAGATGCAAGATGCAGAAGTGCTGACTTTTCATGGCCAAACCTTAGCGACTTGGAAAGCACCGAAGCCCTCCGTCAGATTAGATGCCAAACGTCTCACTGAAGAACATCCTGAATGGGCCAGTCAATATCAAATAGCGGTACAGAATAGCCGTCGCTTAGTGATTAAGGAGCTCTCATGAAAGCCCTTCAATCAGCGATTGATAAAACTAGTCAGAGTCTAAATATTGATCCTGAAGAATTACAGCTATGGCTTGATGAATATTTAGGGGTGCCACTCTACCCTCAAATACAACTATTAAGACTTGCTAGCAAATATCAACTAGATCCACTATCTGATGAAATTAGCTTGCTACCAAGTGAAGATGGTAATTACAAACCATTTATAACGATTGATGGATGGTCCAAACTCATCAACAACCATCCTCAATATGCTGGAATGAGCTTAAGAGACTCTACCGAGCTAGTAGATAACGTTCCGACTTGGATGGAATGCACGATCTACAGAAATGATCGCATCCTACCAATCGTGATTAAAGAATATTTAGAAGAAGTTAGAACCGATCACCCATCTTGGCAACAGATGCCAAGGCGTATGCTCAGACATCGAGTGATACAGCAATGCGCGAGGTTAGCTTTAGGGATTTCAGCAAATGAAGGAACATCACGATCCACAAAGGCTATCCCAGAAAATATCATTCTGACCAAAGACTCAACATCAACAACTCCACCAAAAAAGCAAACAGTTCTGTTGAAAGAGAAACTGGCACGTTAATAATTAAGCTACAGATGACTTCACCATAAAAAAGGCGCCGAAGCGCCTTTTTTATAACTGCTCTAAATTAATTTAGAAGCAAATACCAAACAAACCATCCAAACCAGGAGTCTGGAAACGGATACAGTCTTTATGACCCAATCCATTTTCAGCCAATGATTTGTCATAGTCAGGTTTCCATGGCTTATTGTCTTTCAACCAATTCACCTTTGACCAATCGATTTTTTCAAAGTCAGGATGTTGGCTGTAATACTGGGCCAAAGGACCACCAAACAAATCACTAAATTTCATGACAGGTGGTAATGGGAAGGCTGCTGTTCCGTAAAACATCAAGTGCTTATCCCAACCAACATAAAGAAGTTGGTTGCCATGGAATTTATCCAATGAATCCCTGCCAGGGATCTTATATTCTGAAATTGCTGCTACTGGCATATGTTCTCCAATTAGTTCTTAGTGGCTTGATCACGCCACATTGCAAAGTTTTTCTGATCCTGTGATCCTTCGAAAGGTCCGTTTTCAACACCCCAATTTAATTGGTAGTAATCGGCAACGGCTCTAATTGGATCAAAGCCTTCAACTGTTGGGTTCGTACCTTCAGGGAAATTATTTCCTTGGAAGATTTGATGAACAGGTAACCAAGCTTGGATATATTTCTCAGGCTCATTATCAAAAATCTTATGGCAATGTGTTGAGCAGAACTGGAACTTCTCACCCATATAGGTGCCCTCTTCATATACCAATTGTGTTGGATCATCAGGCTCAGTGTAGAACACAGGAATCTGACAAACTTGACACAAACGTGGCAAACCTTTTGTGAAGAATGGCTTGCCTTCGTCTTCCAATTTTTGGAAGTATTCGTAACGAGGACGATAGTATTTAGGGAATGTATCTGGATACTTAGCATCCAACCAATCCAACTCTTCTTTACTTGGAATCCAAGTGTGGAAGTTCGTCAAGAAGTTGGCACTATTAAATGTCAACCAAGCTTGGTGAGAAATATGTCCCTTTTCTTTACGGATTTGATCGATGCAATCAGGAACCTTGATGCCGTAACGTGCCAAGTCGTTAAACAAAGCCATACCGTTACCTTCAAAGTAAATTTCCCAAGCTTCTTTCCAGCTCATCACACGTTTTGGCAACATGTAGTCTTGCATCATGCCAACAATCGTTAAGAGACGTACACCACGCCATGTCCACTTATCAATCCATTTTTGAACGATAGGTACGTTGCCTGGATCTTGTTCCAACATGAACTTAATCACTTCAAGACCTAAAGTCATGTGACGTGATTCATCAGACTGAGCTGAGAAACCAAATGTCATCGCAGCCATGTCGCCGTTATAAGCAGCACCTGATACAAATGGTACGAATAACAAGTTTGTTAAAACATACTCAAATGAGAATGAAATAGCTGTAATAAATTCAAATGGACCAGCAGTCAAAGCATCTTCGAAGTATGACTTAGGTACTGAGTAGTACCAGAAGTGGTCTTGGGCATGATGCCAGTTATCTAAACCGTTGTAGAAACGGTTGTAGTTAGACATAGAGTGAATCTGAGTTTGAGCATGACGCAATTCATCAATTGATTGCATTTGGCAAGCAACCGCAGCACCCACACCTTTGAACTCACGGCCTAAACGTGCGTAACCTTTATGAGCTTCATACTCTAAAGGTGTAATCGCGTTTAACCACAATTTCAATGCGTTTACATAACGCGCATCAGTCACAGTTAAGTGACCATTGTTTTGTGTAAAGCCGTCGATGATCGCGTAAAGTTTGCGCTCTTTTTCAGCTTGATATTTCCAGTAAGCATCTACTGTTAAACGGAATGGATCTTCCCATTTTTCCCAGTCATGAATCTTGATACCTTCATAAGCTAACTGAGGATAAATTTCCTCTTCTTTTTGATAGCTTGGTTCCCAAGCTAAATCACGAGTCATTAGGTGATAACGTTCTTTTAAACCTAACTTCTTCTTTGCATTCATATCCATGATTAATATCTCCTGATATTTATTACAAGCTTAATTCAAGACCGCTTTTCTTTGCGCGCTCTTGTAAATTTAAAATAACATCGGCCATTGCAGCGTCAGCCTCAACGCCTAGTGCAATTGCAGCCACTGGTTTTAACGCAGCAATCGCTTGCTTAGCCCAGTCACTAGCCCATTGACTTAACAACGCTTTGTTTTCTGCTGATTCAGCGGCAGCTGGTTTCAAAACAGCATCCACCCACTTAGCAGTTTCAGCTTGCCAGTCAGCCATGAACACAGTCATCATGCCAATCGTTGGACCACTCTTAGCTGCCCAAACACCATCCACAGCTTCTTTGTAAATTAATGGATACAACAAACCATCTAATACAAAGTTTTGAGCTACAAATAATTCCATCACATCACGAGTCACCAACATTTTTTCAACATATTGGCGTAATGGTTGCCAGTTGGCGTCTTTTTCCCAAGCAACCTTTCCGGCTTTAAGGTCTTCTACATCGCCAAGTGCTAAACCCACGCGTGTTAAATATTGAGCAATACCTAAATGGTCAAAACTTGCAAAAGTACAAGCTTGATTCAACGCTGTACCGTAGGCATAAGCAGCCATACAAGTGTTGTTCATATTCGCACCCCACGCAACGTGGCGGAGTGGCATCAATGTTTTAAGTGCAACTTCTTTAATTTCTGGGCTAAGAGCGTGTTCTAAACCGCGCTCTTCGATAAAGTCAAAACTCTTTTCAATCGCATCTTGTTGACGAGCACGCGCTTGTGTATATGTGCCGTAGTAGAACTGACGCGGATCTTTTAATACATACCAGTCTTTTAGAACAATCTTCGTGCGCTTAGCATCATGTACCTCACGTGACGGATCCCAAGTTGGTTTGTAGTGAAAGTTATGAGTTGGCTGTAAATCGTATGTAGCCTCTTGATAACGAGTGGCAACTTTGTCACCAAAACGCTTTTCAATGTGCTTAAACGTATTTCTTAGAGGCTTTAAGGCCACCGTTTGTAAATCAATTTGCATATTTCTGCTCCAAAATTGTGAAGACTTGCACTAAAAGTAAACAATTACGCATTCAGTAAATGCAAAATGCGTGCCAAATATTCTTTTAGCTAATATACATAAGGGTCAGAGGTCCGTCTTTCAGGGAAAACCATTAACTTTCCGAGAATTCTATAAGTTACAAATTTGTAACTTATGTAAACAAGGTTTTAACAAATTTGTAACAATTTTAAGTTTATACGGCTTAAAGCTTACTTTTTATCTTCTTTTTCTAACCGATAAGCAATTTGACGACGAGTAACGCCAAGCAGTTCTGCAGCTTTTGCTAGGTTACCGCCCGTCTTTCTAACTGCAGCCTCCATGAGCATTAATTCATGGTCTTCTAATGAAATGCCTTGCTTAAGAATTTCTTCAGCCAATGCCTCGGAAGATTTAGAGTGAGAATCCACTACTCGGCCGTAGGGGTTTAATTCAACCTCACTGGTAAATACATCAGATACACCAGCAAATAAATGCTTGAGCTCAATACGATCGTCTGAGGCAGTTAATAAAACACCACGCTCCATCATATTTTCAAGCTCACGTATATTGCCTGGCCAGTCGTAACTCATGAGCATCCGCATAGCCTTATCAGTCACTCCCGGAATACGCTTATTGTGTAGCAAAGCATATTTCTTAATAAACGCATCTAATAACAATGGAATATCCGCTCTACGATCACGCAATGGCGGAATATTGACTGGATAAGCATTTAATCGGTAGTACAAGTCCGCTCTAAATTTGCCGTCTTTAACTGCTTGTTGCAAGTTAACGTTAGTAGCGGTGATTAATCGAACATTGACCTGTCTAGTTTTAATATCACCCAAGCGCTCTAACTCGCCACTCTCTAAAACACGGAGTAGTTTTACTTGGGCAGCTAGTGTAAGGTCTCCAACCTCATCTAAAAATAATGTTCCGCCATTGGCGCGTTCAAATCGACCAGGACGTGATTGTTGCGCGCCAGTAAACGCGCCTTTTTCCACACCAAATAATTCTGACTCCAACAAATCATTCGGAATCGCTGCACAGTTCAATGCAATAAAGGGTTGTGAGGCACGATCGCTGTTGTCATGTATCCAATGTGCAAAGACCTCTTTACCAACACCTGTCTCACCCAACAACAAAACAGTAATCGGGTTGGATGCAGCAGTAGAAGCCAAATTAAGAGCTGTTTTAAAAGCTTCAGATTCACCAATAATGTTATCTGGCAAACTCACCTTACTCAAAGAAGCTCTTAAACTTGCCACTTCTTCTTGCAAGTCAATCAATTTACTCGCAATGTTGTCCGGCTTGTAGTAACGCAAGTAGTCATCAGAGTCTTCCCAGTTTTCTAAAAGACGTCCTTCAATATAACAATTGTGATCACCCTTACAAACGCACTTAGTTTCTTTAAAAATCACAGGGCGACCAACGAAGGTAGAAACATAACCAGAGGCGTAACCCACCTGACTCCAACACTCGACATCATCACCAATACCAAATTTTTCTAAGTGCGTTTGAGCTTCCCAAGAGTTTTCCCAAAGAAACTCTCCCGTGAACTTACCCTTAGATAAGTCCATCGATAATTTTTTCTTTTCGACCCGAACCATGCCTTTGAAGGAGTGCAGCATCGGGCCCAACATAATGCCATCTTCAGGAGAATCATTACTGGGTAGTGTCTTAGCTAACTCTGCATCACGTACGCCGGATGCATACCCCATGCGCACTAAAAGACCGCGCGCACGCTCCATACCTAAAGATTCAATGATTTCATTACGCAAGGCGCCTAATGCGGCCACGTGCATAAGAACCATGCGGTTCTCACCCAACCAAATCTCACCCGTCTCAAATGAGAATTTAAGCTGATGACGTAATTGAACAAGTTCTGAATCAGGAACTTTTTTCACCAAATCTCCAAATAAATCTATTTCTAATAAGTGACATTTTCGTCTATTTTTATTTTTTTAGGCATTAAAAAACCCTCAAATACCAAAAGGTACTTGAGGGTTGAATTGGATCAGCTTAAATAATTAAGCTAATTCCACACAGAGCTTAGTCACCGCCGCGCATGAACTGAACTTGGAACATACGTGGTGGGTTCAACTTAACATCAACTTGTCCCTTGAATTGACCTGTTGTGCAATGCTTAGCTTGCAAGTCAACCATTGAGAATGAGTCGTCGATAGGAATACCTGAACCTTTGTTCACAGCTAAGTGTGAGTCTGGGTGTGATTTACCAATAGTAAATGTCTTCCAGATTTCACCTTTCTTATCGTAGATCACGCTACGGTTAATGTTGTTAGCCTGAGCATCGATGTAAATCAAACGCTTGCTAATTGGGCTCGCATCAACTGGTGAACCCTCAACAATGTAAACCTTACGCAACTGCCATGTAATGTTTTGGAAACAGTTACCTTGACCACCGAAGTCAACATACTTGTAGCCGTCTGCTTCAGCAGGCATATCAGTCGCTAGCTTCAATTGGTTATGGTAGTAGTAAGGCATCAACACATTCTTAGTAGCTACGTATTTCCACTTGTAAGCTGATAGACGGTCGTTGTAACCCTCAAAGTCTTGAATCATCAAGTCAGCGCCCAAGAACGCGTCAGTCACTTGACCAGTTGCCAAACGACGTACGCGACGTTGGAAACCTAAGTACAAGTAAGCATCATCAGATTTCAAGTCATCTTCATAACGCTGAATCAACAACTGAGTACCCTTCAAGTCTTGTGGCTCCATGATGTTCATGTAGATACCACGGAATAACTTAGATGGGTTAGGCGTTACTTCTGGTTTTGGTTCGTCTTGAATACGATGTGTGAAGTTCAAGAAGTGAAGGTTTAACTTCAATGTCTTCTCTAACTTACCTGAAGTCATATCGCGATATTTCCAGTAGAACGGATAAATCGCAGCATTGTCACCCCAGTTAACGCCGTACTTGTAGTTCCACATAATCTTCTCACCCGCACGTGGGTCAGAAGCAGATGGCTCTTCAGGGAACGGACGACCAGCAACGAAGCCTTCGATCTCGCCTGGCTTAGCACCAAGCTTAGTCTTGTTCAAGTTAGCACGTGTTGCTTCAACGTAAGCCTTGTTCATGTCGAATGATGTTGTTTTACCAACAGTCACGTCTAACCAACCACGTTTGATCATGTCAAACAAAGCTGGGTCAACGACATCTTTGAACTGATCTACGTTTTTAGAACTAACAACAGTACCTTCATTCAAACCAGGGAATGTAGGAACACCACTCTTATACGGGAAGAATGATCTTTCTACGTCTGCCTCTGTAGCTGCGAATGCTGAACCAACAGCACCCACTGCCAACAGAGCCATTAATAGTGCGGAAAATTTCGTTTTCATTATTAATTAACTCCTAAATTAAAACTTGTAGCGCAATGTTGCGTAGATCTCATTTTGGCCAAATGCTGTACCAATCGGACCTGCACGGAAACGACCTAGAGGCTCCATACCACCAAGACCTGTGTCATACAAAGTTGCATAAGGTGTATCTGTTGGCCCAGTATTATGATATGCATCAGCGGCGGCGGCATGACTCCACTTCCATTGATTTTGCTCATGACCAAACTTCACATTTGCGCCAAACTTCAATTTCAAATTATCTGTATATAACCACTCAACTGCTGGAGCAATCACATTAGCTTGTGCACGGAAATCACGAGCAAAGATAATTTCTGGGCTCAAACGGTCATTCATCAAGAATGCTTTCATCAACAATGTAGCGATTGCATTGTCTTTCCAATCAGGCATGCCTGCCATACCCCATGGTCTTTGTTCTTGTTGATGATTAAAAATATGTTGATAGAATAATTGCCCCGAGAATAAGACTGTGCGTTCTGTGCTAATAAATGGCACGAATGTTGGACGGTCAAAGCCAATCACAGAGCGCCAAACTGGGTTTTTCGAATACATACTTGAATTAAGTGTATTTGCGAATTCTTCACCTCGTGTGTAAGCACCTTCTAAACGCATTGCTGCACCTAATGACTCAACTTGGAAGTCCATAGAACCACCAACTAAATTTACACGCGGATAAACCATATCAAAAGCGGGCACATAAGCACCATTTGTTGCCGACATAGTATTAGTCAAGAATGGATCAAATACAGGAATTCCCCCGCGCAATGAAGGCAATTGAGATCTATAAGTTAATCCATTCAAAGAAAAACTAAGTCCTTCTTTAGTAACACCTTCAAACTTAATACCTAGTTGTGTATTTGCAAGACTCCAATTTGGCAAATCAACATTACGAATACCAAGCTGCCCAGGGCCAAAGTTGAAGGCAGCACCACCTAATGGGTTGTCAGCACCAAAAGCGCCGACAGTACAACCATTAACCCAGCAATTTCTCAAACCGCGGAATAAGTTACCCGCATCAAGAATGCTGTTAGGTGTACCACCTTGACCTAGATTATTTGGACGGAATTGGTCAAAATTCCAAACAACTGATAAGTTACGGTCTTGCATATTCTCACTAGCACCCATACGGTACTCAGCTTGAGCGATCCACATCGGGATACGGATATCTTGCAATTCATCGTAAATATTATTACGTGAGTAATCAACTGGGTTGATAACATCTAGCACGCGGAATAAGTCTGTACGTCCCCAAACAACTTGTTGCTTACCAAGCTTTAGGAAAACATCACCACCATCAGCTTTGAAAGTGTTTGTTACATAAGCCTCACGAATAAAATCCAAACGGCTGTTAAATTCTGGTGCGGCTAACTGAGCCTGTGTTTTATTACCATAACCACCAAAATCCATACAACCACGAGAGTCATAATTACAAGGGCGCACTGGAGTAGCTAAGCTAATAGCACCCGCAGTGGTATTTGCTGTATTCCAACCTGAACCAACAATTTGCAAACCTTCATTTCTATAAGCATATACACCCGCTGCGTTAGCTGGGGCACCAAAAGCTGCGCCCAAACCTGCAGTAGCTTGAGCGCCTGCTGTTCCAGCCTGAGGTGAATTGTCAGCAGCTAAAAAAGCTCCACCATAAGCAACGGAAGCTGGTAAAACAACTCCAAGAGCGCCAGATGGCCCCAAAGTATTATTCATTGTTACTGAACCACCAGCATTCTTACCGTACTCACTCTTGTTTAGGTCATACACACCGTCGTATGTACCACGCAAGATACCGCGGAATCTCCAACCATCGTTAAGATTCTTAGACATCTCTGACTGGAGAGTATTACGGAATTTTGACAAACCGGCTTTGTCACGCAAAGCTGTATGGTTTTCATAGTAAAGCTCTGCATTCCATGGATCACCACTTGTCAAACCTAGGTCTGGCAAGTTCTGCGCTACTGCGCTTACACCGGCAACAGCTAATACAGTCGCAAGAACTACGTTCTTAGGCTGTAAGGCTTTGCGCCATTTTTTATTAAACATAACTACTCTCCTTAACAATCGGACTTACTAAATGAATACACAAAAACACAAATTTATTACCGTTAAAATAATGGTTTCTCGAGATTTCTTATGTAGGGAGTTTTCCCATTAGGAAAAACCCCTAACTATCTCGAGATTTTCTTATCTCATTGTTTTCATTTGTCTTTTTGTTACTTTCTTTCTTTTTTTACCGTTGCACTACTGTTTCTCTACTACTTGTTTATTAATAGTGTTGTTTTTTTTCCACTATTTATATTTCTTAGTTCTTTCTTGCTTTGGTTTTGCTTCAATCGTTTTGCAAGATGCCGTCTTCATCACGGTGAATGCCCGTGATGAATTTAGGTTTAAATGCCATGACCCAAGCCGGTACTAAAAGAACCGCCGCTACAGCATTCAAGGCCAACATCACTGTTAACAATAGAGCAGCGTCTGATTGGAAACGTAGGTCAGATAGGATCACCCACATAATCACACCAGCAATCAATGTCGCCGCAGTGAAGCCAACCGCTAAACCTGTTGTGCTCAATGCACGTAGAACAGCTTCACGAAGATCATGTAACTCTTCATACTCTTCACGAATACGGTCCATGATGTATACAGCGTAGTCAATACCAACACCCACACCCACCGCAATCACAGGAATCGTGTTCACGCTAATACCAATGTTCATGAAGCCCATATAACCGTAAGTCAAGATCGTTGCGTATAACATCGGCAAAATCATTAACCAACCAGCATGCAATGACTCGTAATAGATCATCACGAAGATAAAGGCCATCAACATCACGATTGGTGTAATCAACATCGTGTCATGGAAGTTTTCTTCGTCGATCGCAGCGCTCACACCAATGATGCCGCCACCTAATAAGAGCTCGAAGTTTTCAACAGTACCGTTGATACCTTTGATGAACTCTTTAGAGTTATCAACCACACGCTTCAATGTTGTTGCTTGGTGGTCTTTATAGAAGAAAGCTAAAACAGCATCTGTACCTTCTGGATTCATGAACTCTTTCATCGCACCAGGAATCGGGCTAGATAGTTCATAAGCAGACATCAAACCAGCAACTTCAATTTGTGTATCAGGAATTTGTGCCCAACGTGGATCACCACTGTGAGTCAACATGTTCACTTGACGAATCAAACCAGGAACAGCTTTGTATCCACCCAACTCTGGATCTCTAGCCATCATTTGATCGCCAAATTTTTCCATCGCGTGAACAACTTCTGGTCTTTGAATACCGTTCTGATCTTTTGTTCTTGCTACAACGAATAACTCTTCTGAACCAGGGAAATGTTCGTTAATAGATTTAGCAGAAATGTTGTAGTCATGAGTGCGGTTCAATATTGGAGAACCTGGCTCAGACTCACCAAACTTCACTTGAGCTACGAAGAAGCTAGCCACAACTACTGCTAACGCTGTACCAATCAAACCAATCTTCACATTCAATGGGTTAACAATAAATTTAGCCATGTTGTAAAGAACAGCAGTCGTCGCTGAACGATTGTTTTCTTTCTTCTTAGGCTCTGGCAAAATCGTCAAGAACAATGGAACCATGAAGTGAACTGTGAAGATCACAGAGAAGCCCCAGAATCCAGCGTAGTAACCTAACTTGATGTTAATCGGTGCTGCGCCCAAACAAATAACGAAAATACCAATCGCGTCAATCGTAATCGCCAATGAACCAGGTCTAAACAAAGCGTCCAATGCATTACGCGCTGCTTTTTTACCGCTCTTCGTAATTTCTAATTCGTAGTAGTAACGCTCTACTAATTGCACACCGTGCGATGTCGCACGAGCGGCAATCAAGAATGGGATTGGCATAGACAATGGGTCAAGCGTGTAACCCAAAATTGTCATGAAGCCCAAGCCCCAAGCTGATGATAAACAGATGCCTAACAAAGGCAATGCCACACCGTAGAAACGACGGAAGTAAACAACCAATAAACCAAAAATTAATGCAGCTGTATAAAGCAAAATCTGCAAAATTTGATTTAAGTATGTGTAAACCCAACCTGTTAGAACTGGCAAACCAGTTGCGTGAATTTTTGCTTTGTCATTCGCGTATTTAGCGCGCAACTCAGATAACTCAGCAAATGTTTTACGGTAGTCAATATCACCGCCTTCGTTCATCTGACCTTTGATGATGGCTGACTTCATGTCTGGAGAAACCATCAAACCATAGACGCGTGGATTAGCCATCACATCACGACGCATTTGATCTAGTTCTGCAGGTGATAAATTTGGTGAAGCTGGATCAAAATACAGAGCAGACTTAATGTTGCCTGTTTCATCCAATGTGATCTTACGAGTCGTACGGTGTGTCAAACTGCTAACCAAGTTATGGTTAACACCAGGCAAACTATCAACACCTTGCGTCAAGTTATCAATCAAACTTAGTGTGTCATTAGTGAAGATATCGCCATCTTTAACTTCAACACTCACTACAACCGCACTTGCACCACCAAAGTCACCTTTGATTTGGTTATGCAATTGAATGAATGAATGGTTTTGCGGTAACAGATCATCAAAGTCTGTGCCCATGCGCAAATTAGGTAGCAATGAAGCAAAGGCAACACTAATAGCAAAGATAATTGAAAGAACAATCTTAGGGTTAGCGAATAGCCATTCTTCGCCAACGTGGAGTATGTGGGTTAGTTTCTTTTTCACTTTTTAATTCCTAATCTTTATCTTTGCTGATTACTTAACAGTTACTACTTTCCATGCGCCGTTACCACCAGCCACAAGGAAGCCACCTTTAACTGCTACAACACCTTTTAAGAAAGGCGCGCCAAAACCTTCAATCTTCACAGGCACCCATTGGTTGCCATCCAAACGCAACACAACACCACCTAAGCCAACGCTGTAAACACGTCCGCCAACATTAGCTAAACCAAACTGTGAAAGACCGGTGTCATTTTTTGTTTTTTCCCAAGAACCACCACCATTTTTAGTGCGCATGATCGTGCCAGTTAAGCTTGTGACATAACCTTCTTGTGGAGATACGAACAACGCTGCGTATGGATAGAACTCTGGGCCAATGCTGCTAGTTACCCAAGACTTACCACCATCGCTACTGCGTTTAACTGCGCCGAACTCGCCTGTTACAACAGCGTTTTGCGCATCAATAAATTGAACTGTATTAAACATGGCATCTTCACCAGTTGAATCAGTTTTCCATGTTGTGCCACGATCGCTACTATTAGCAATCGTTGAATTGCTACCAACGACCCAATAGCTGTTAGCAGGGCCACAAGTAACGCCTAATGGTCTCCATGTACCTGGCGTTGCTTTAGATGTCCATGATTGACCGTCATCCGTTGAAGTCCAAACTTTGCGATAAAAATCAAGCGCGACAAAACTGCCGTCTGCACAGGTAGCCACATCGATTAAAGATGCAGTACCTTTAATCTCAACACGTGTTGGCTTAGCACCATCGTGAGGAATCACTCCCACAATATCTTTGCCAACAATGACAGCTACTTTTTGATTAGCAGCTGCGCCTTGGAATTGATCTACACGAGTAGAAAGTGTTTCTGGAGTAACTTCTTTTGCAGAAGTTTCAGACTTGCTTCCGCATGCAGAAAGCAAAGCACTTGCCATTAATATGGCACCAGTAGTTTTTAAAAATTCATAGTTCATAAAAATTCCGACTTATTGACTTAATCTCGAGATTATTTTTCTATTTTTTGGGGTTTGCAACAATGCGTATATACCCTAAGAACTGCCGTTTTTAGCTAATAAAACCCTTGTTTTTCAAGGAAATCTCACCCTTTGAACACTTCAAAAACTTAAATTCTTACTAAAAATCATAATTGACTGTTTTTTAAGCATTTTTGGTTATTCATTCAGCTTCTGAATCAATTATTACTACTGATACTTAGTATTTCTAGATATTAAAAAGGCTAACCCCTCGGTTAGCCTTTTTAAATAGGTATAACTACCCTACTGTTTTATTGGTGGCTTTTTTAAACAGACTCTTTAAAAATAATGCCACGCTCTTTAGCCATTGTCATCGCCGTGTCTTCGATCATGTCTTCCTGACCGCCGATCATTTTCTTGCGACCCAACTCAACCAAAATGTCACGAGCAGGAATGCCATAACGCTTACTTGCGCGTTCAGCATGTAACAAGAATGTTGAATACACGCCCGCGAAACCTAAAGTTAATGATGAACGATCCACACGCACCATGTGATCCATCATCGGTACGATGATTTCTTCAGCGATATCCATGAGTTTGAATAAGTCGCAACCAGTTTCAATACCCATACGCTCACATACAGCAGCAAATACTTCTAATGGTGTATTACCAGCACCAGCACCTAAACCTGCTACTGAACCGTCAATACGCGTAGCGCCTTCTTCAATCGCAGCGATCGAGTTAGCGATACCCATACCCATGTTGTGGTGACCATGGAAACCAATTTCTGTTTCAGGCTTTAATGCTTGACGTAATGCATGTACACGCGCTTTCACATCATTCGGCAACATGTAACCAGCTGAGTCGGTGATGTATACCGTTTGCGCACCATAAGATTCCATTAACTTAGCTTGTTGCACTAAACCCTCAACAGTGTGCAAGTGAGCCATCATCAAGAAACCTGTTGTATCCATACCCAACTGACGCGCATAAGCGATATGTTGAGGAGATGTATCAGCTTCAGTACAGTGTGTTGCCACGTGCACGCTACGAGCACCCGCTTCATAAGCAGACTTCAACTCTCTCATCGTTCCCAAACCAGGAATCAATAGAACTGATACAACTGCTTTTTTCATTTTTGATGCAACAGCACTGATGTACTCTTCATTAGGGCTTAATGCAAAACCGTGTTGCAAAGAGTTACCACCTAAACCTGCACCGTGAGTAACTTGGATGTACGGCATACCTGCCTCATCCATCGCAGTTGCCACTTTAACCATTTGCTCAACGCTGATTTGTTCACGCTTAGCGTGCATACCATCGCGAAGACACATGTCATGAAGAATAACTTTCTTACCCTTGAGGTGATCGATCTCAAACATTATTTTGCCTCCACAGATTTAGTCGCTTTTAGTTGAACTTTGCCAGACATGATGTTCTGAGCAAACAATTCAGCAGTTCTTGTAGCTGCCGCTGTCATGATGTCTAAGTTACCTGCGTATTTAGGCAAGTAATCACCAAGACCTGCTACTTCCATAAATACAGAAACTTTATTGCCATCAAATACCGGGCCATTAACTAATTTATATCCAGGTACATATTTCTGCACTTCACCAATCATGCGCAAAATAGACTCTTTGATTTCTTCACGCTTTGGCTCACCATCTGTCAAACAGTAAATGGTGTTACGCATAATCATAGGAGGATCCGCTGGATTAATAATCGCTAAGGCTTTACCTTTTTTAGCGCCACCTACTTTACATACGGCATCTGATGTTGTGTAAGTGAACTCATCCAAGTTGGCGCGTGTACCAGGACCGATGGATTTAGAAGCCAAGCTGGCCACAATTTCTGCATAAGGAACTTCTTGCACACGTGATACGGCGTAAACGATAGGAATCGTCGCCTGACCAGCGCAAGAAATCATGTTCACGTTCATCTCGCCGCTAGCAGCGTGTTGCTCTAGGTTAACTGTAGGGCAGCACAAAGGTCCAATCGCCGCAGGTGTTAAGTCCACCATTAACACGCCTAGCTCATTTAACTTGCGTGAGTTTTCAGCATGGACATAGGCAGAAGTTGCATCAAATGCAATTTGAATGCCATCGGCCAAAACGTGTGGCAATAAACCATCTACGCCTTCAGCGGTTGTTTTAAGACCCATATCACGGGCTCTTGCTAAACCTTCAGATTCTGGGTCAATACCCACCATCCATACTGGTTCTAAAAACTCACTACGCTGCAATTTGTAAATTAGATCTGTACCAATATTTCCAGATCCAATTAATGCGCATTTAATCTTTGCCATCTTGTTTATCCTTTAGTTGACTACCGTACATCGACACTCTAACTACTATCTCTTGCGTTTTATGTCATTTATGCGACAAACGTCATAGAGACATTCCCTAATACTTCAAACTCCGCAGTGATTTCATCACCGGGTTGAACTGCAAACGCTTCCGTAATACCACCACTCATAACAAAACTACCAGCTGGCAAGTATTCATCTTGCTCAGCCAAAATATTGACCAACATCGCAATCGCTTCAGCAGGGTTTCCCAAAACAGCAGACGAATCACCCCTAGCAATTTCTTGGCCGTTCTTTTTCATAACTACGCCAATTTTTTGCAAATTAAGCCCTTGTGGGTTTACTTTGTTTTTACCTGTAACAAATCGCGCAGAAGAACCGTTATCAGCAACAACGCTCGCTAAATCAAATTTGAATCCTGAAAATCTAGAGTCAATGATTTCAACTGCTGGCAATACATAGTCTGTTGCTGCCAATACATCTAATAATGTGCAGTTAGGGCCTTTAAGATCTTTGTTCGTCACAAAAGCCACTTCGCACTCAACGCGTGGATGAACCATTTCAGATGTTTTGATACCCACATCCTCTGTTCTAGTCATTTTGTCAGTCAAGAAACCAATCGATGGCACATGTACACCCATTTGCTCCATCTTAGCTCTTGAAGTTAAACCGGCTTTCCAACCAACCAACTGATGACCCTTAGCTAAATAGCGTTTTCTTAACTCAGCTTGAACAGCATAACCATCATCGATGGTCATACTTGGATAGTCATCCGTTAATTTTTGTATGGCATAGGCGCCCTCTTGCGCACCTTCAACACGATCACACAATGTGTTGATGTCATCTTGATTAATAGTTAGCGTTAATGCCACGTGTATTCCTTTGATCTGGTCTTTATTGATGTTCTTTATTTTTTATTTGGTTTTTTGCTTATTGATTTTTTAAAGCTTCACGCAAATGTTGCGAGTCTCTGTGTAGAACTCAAGAGAATGCACGCCACCTTCGCGACCAATACCTGATTGTTTAGAACCACCAAATGCAGTTCTTAAGTCACGCAAGAACCAACTATTAACCCAAGTAATACCCACATCTACTTTTGCGGCAACTGTATGAGCTCTAGCCAAATTCGTTGTCCAGATAGTTGTTGCTAAACCATATTTAGTGTCGTTCGCTAATTTGATAACTTCTTCATCTGTATCAAATGGGCGGATGTGGCAGCATGGTCCAAAAATTTCTTCCTGAACAACTGAAGCTGTTTCTGGCAATCCTGTCCAAATCGTTGGTTGAACCCAGTGACCTTCTTTAAGATCAGCTGACATATCTGGCACGCCACCACCTGTTACAACAGTCGCACCTTCATCAACAGCTTTCTTATAGTAAGACATCACTTTTTGTTTGTGCTCTGCTGAAATCAAAGGACCGTAGTCTGAACCATGATCTTCTGGACGACCATATTTAACGTGTTCAGCTTTAGCTTTTAATGCAGCAACAAATTTATCAAAAATAGGACGTTCTACATATACACGCTCAGTACCTAAACAAACTTGTCCTGAGTTTAAGAAGGCTGAACGGAAAATACCATTCACAGCATCATCAAAATTAGCATCTGCGAAAACGATACCGGCATTCTTACCACCTAATTCAAATGAAATGTCGCGCATACCTTCTGCAGCAGCTTTCATGATCGCTGTACCTGTGCGTGTTTCACCTGTGAAGGTGATCGCATCCACCAATGGGTGATGCGTTAAGAACTCACCAGCAGAATCAGGACCGAAACCGTTCACCACGTTAAACACACCTTTAGGCATACCCACCGCATTCATGACTTCACCTAACAAAGCAGTTGTCATTGGTGTTTCTTCAGAAGGTTTTACAACCACTGTGTTACCGCAAGCTAATGCTGGACCCACTTTCCAAGTCATCAACATGAATGGCGCATTCCATGGAGAAATCACACCCACCACACCTTTAGGATTACGAACAGCGTAGTTCACAGCACCACGGCCATCAGGCGTAGACATTGTGAAAGCTTCTGTTGCAACGTTTTTAACCACGTCCGCAAATACTTTGAAGTTAGCCGCGCCACGTGGAATAAATACATGACGCATCACATGATTAGGTTGACCCGTATCAGCCATTTCAGCAGCCACGAAATCTTCAAAACGACGAGTAATCTCATTAGCAACGGCGTACAACATTTCAACACGTTGATCGACTGTCATCTTTCCCCACTCGCCGTTCAACGCGTCATGAGCAGCTCTCACAGCAGCATCGACGTCAGCTTGATTGGCTTCAGCAATCTGAGCAATCACTTTGTTATCAACTGGTGAGCGTTTATCAAAAAATTTATTACCACTACCAACAACAAATTCACCGTTAATGAAATGTTTAACTTGTTTCATAGCTTCCTCTTAATAAATGTTTGTTTCTGTTGTTCTTAACTAGCTAGGCTAATGTCTTTTCCCTGAAAAACATCTTCAGGCAATCCTTCAAATAATTGATACGTAATCCTGATGTGTTCTGCCAAGATGTCAGAACACAGCGATGCGTTTCTATCTAACGCAGCATTTTTTAGCGCTTCATGCTCAGCATGTAAGTCACGCTTCAAATTGGTGCCATATTTAATCCCTAAGGAGCGATAACGTTCAGATTGGTGATACAAGATGCCAATGAACTGCAATAACCAACGTGACTCACAAGCGGATACCAATGCGGCATGGAATTCAGCATTACGCTCTTCCCACACATTAAATTGAGCGTTGCGTTCTTTGATATCTTCAAGATTCAGCTTTTTCTCAGCTAAAGCTAAGCGGTGATAGGCTGCCATCACGTCTGCTTCCCATTTATCTGAACCTAGCTCAATCGATTGAGTGAGTGCTTGAGTTTCTAAGGTCACTCGTAGTTGCGTGATGTCTTTGAAGTCTCGCAATGACATCGGGCTCACAAAGAACCCCTTTTGACCTTCGGCGTAGACCAAACTGTCTGCCACCAATAAAGCCAAGGCTTCTCTTAATGTTCCACCACTAACAGAGTAGACGTCTTTTAAGTGCTCAACTTTTAATTTACTTGATGGGGCATGAACGCCCGTAATGATGTCATTTCTTAAAGCAAGATAAGCCCCTTCAACCAAGGTCTTTGGTGCTGGCTTTTCAATCTCAAACCTTTGAAGTCTCGCAATGACATCGGGCTCACAAAGAACCCCTTTTGACCTTCGGCGTAGACCAAACTGTCTGCCACCAATAAAGCCAAGGCTTCTCTTAATGTTCCACCACTAACAGAGTAGACGTCTTTTAAGTGCTCAACTTTTAATTTACTTGATGGGGCATGAACGCCCGTAATGATGTCATTTCTTAAAGCAAGATAAGCCCCTTCAACCAAGGTCTTTGGTGCTGGCTTTTCAATCTCAAACGATGGTTTTGAAACTAGGCGCATTTTTTGCTTTCTTTATTTGGGGTTATTAGGAATAAGTCCTAGCAAACCTCTGAAATTTATATTAACATTGTATCAAAATATCGAGATTTATGCAAAAAATTGATAAAAAGGTGAGAAATGCTTAATACCAACCCCGCCATGCGACTAGTTCATAGCAAAGCTAAAGAAGGCTGCGCTCAAGCCTATGAAGCCTTAATCCTAGGCATGTTTGAATCCATGAAACATTTCCCGGGGTTTTTGGGTGCTGAATTGCTCCCCCCAACGGATTTAAATGATACATATCAAGTAGTTACGAAATTTGCATCCGAGGCGGATCTTGAGCGCTGGGATATTTCTCCTGAGAGAAAGTTATGGCATCAACGACTAAAGCCCTTATTTAATGGAGACCCTGAATACAGTCTAATGACAGGTCTTGAAGCATGGTTTTCTTTACCTGAAGCCCCGGTGATGCAAAAACCAATTCGCTCAAAGATGGCTTTGATTACTTGGTTAGGTATTTGGCCAACCGTTTCATTTTTACTGTTCTTTATTGCCCCCTATTTAGAAGGCTTACCTTTTTTAGCAAAAACTGGGCTTATTACTGGGGCTGTGGTTGTGATCATGACTTATTTGGTGATGCCACAGCTAGCCAAGAAATTTAGTCACTGGCTACACACCCATTAATTGAAGATTTACTTCCTAAGTAAATTTAAAAAACTGATTTTTATTTAACTATTCTTTAAAGAGCTCTATCTTGAAAAAAATTCGCAGCATCTTAATTGCTAACCGATCAGAAATTGCTATCCGCGTGATGCGCGCCTCAAGCGAGCTAGGTATTAAAACGGTTGGTATTTATGCCAACGAAGATCGCTTTGCTTTGCATCGTTTTAAATGTGATGAGAGCTATTTAGTGGGTGAAGGTAAAAAACCTATCTCTGCTTATTTAGATATTGATGACATTCTTCGCATTGCTAAAAAAGCAAATGTGGATGCGATTCATCCAGGCTATGGATTTCTTTCTGAGAACCCAGACTTTGCTGAAGCCTGTCGTGAAAATGGCATTATTTTTATCGGACCTCAACCAAGCGTGATGCGCACATTAGGTAACAAAGTGGATGCGCGCAATGCCGCAGTTAAAGCTGGCGTTCCTGTAATGCCTGCTACCAAACCATTACCTACTGATTTAGCCGAGTCTAAAAAACTAGCGCTCGCTGTTGGTTACCCATTGATGTTGAAAGCTAGCTGGGGTGGCGGCGGTCGCGGTATGCGCGTGATTGAAAATGAACAAGCGCTCGAATCAGAATTACCGGTTGCAAGACGCGAAGCTTTAGCCGCGTTTGGTAACGACGAAGTGTATTTGGAAAAATTAGTTACAAATGCGCGTCACGTTGAAGTGCAAATCATGGGGGATCAACACGGCAATGTGGTTCATTTATTTGAACGTGACTGCTCCGTACAACGTCGTAATCAAAAAGTGGTTGAGCGCGCACCAGCACCTTACTTATCAGAAGAACAAAGAAGTTCTTTGTGTGACTCAGCGATTCGTTTAATGAAAGCCGTTCAATATACCCACGCGGGTACTGTTGAATTTTTAATGGATGGTGATTCTGGTGAGTTCTACTTTATTGAGGTCAACCCTCGTATTCAAGTGGAACATACCGTTACAGAACAAGTGACTGGCATTGATATTGTTAAAGCACAGATTCATATTAGTGAAGGTGCCAAAATTGGCACTCCTGAATCTGGCGTTCCTACCCAAGACCAAATCAAACTGAATGGCCACGCTTTGCAATGTCGAGTAACGACTGAAGATCCAGAGAATGGCTTTTCTCCTGACTACGGCAAGATTTCCACTTACCGAAGTGCTGCCGGCTTTGGCATTCGCTTGGATGCGGGTACTGCGTATGCCGGTGCTGTTATTACACCGTACTACGATTCTTTATTGGTCAAAGTAACCGCATCAGCGCCTACTGCGAAAGAAGCTATTTCTCGTATGGATCGTGCTCTAAGAGAATTTAGAGTTCGTGGTTTAAATACCAATTTGCAGTTTTTAGAGAACGTCATTAATCACCCATTATTTATTTCCGGTGAATGCTCAACTCGTTTCATTGACTCAACCCCTGAACTGTATAAGTTCCCAAAACGTCGCGACCGTGCCACACGCTTATTGAACTTTATTAGTGAAGTGGCTGTTAATGGCAATCCAGAGGTGGCCGGCAGAACATTACCCGCTTTACCCTTGGCTCATCCAGTTTTACCAAAAGAGGATTTAACAGGTTCATTAGCGGTAGGTACGAAAGATCGTTTAACTGCATTAGGTCCTCAGAAGTTCAGCGAGTGGATGAAGAACGAGAAACGTATCTTGTTAACGGATACAACCATGCGTGATGCGCATCAATCATTATTTGCCACCCGTATGCGTACCGATGACATGGTCAACATCGCTCCTCACTACGCACATCATTTACCGCAACTATTCTCATTAGAGTGTTGGGGCGGTGCCACATTTGACGTTTCCATGCGTTTCTTAAATGAAGACCCATGGGAGCGTTTAAGAAAAATTAGAGCTGCTGTTCCTAATATTCTTTTACAGATGTTGTTGCGCTCATCGAATGCAGTGGGTTACACCAATTATCCAGATAACGTAGTGCGTTATTTCATTGAACAAGCAGCTAAAAATGGCATCGACTTGTTTAGAGTATTTGACTCATTAAATTGGGTAGAGAACATGCGCGTCTCGATGGATGCCGTTTTAGAAAATAACGCCCTTTGTGAAGCTGCGATTTGCTACACAGGCGATATCCATGATCCAAAACGAGCTAAATACAATCTTAAGTATTACGTCAATATGGCCAAAGAACTACAGAAGGCCGGCGCTCACATTATTGGTATCAAAGATATGGCAGGTGTTTGCAGACCTTTAGCAATCACTGCTTTAGTTAAAGCGATTAAAGAAGAGGTGGGCTTACCGGTTCATTTCCACACACACGATACCAGCGGTGCATCAATTGCTTCTGTCGTTGCTGCGATTAATGCGGGCGTGGATGCTGTTGATGGTGCTATGGACTCAATGAGTGGCTTAACTGCTCAACCTAGCTTGGGTGGCATTATTGCTTCGACTGAAGGCTCCGATCGAGATTCAGGGATTCATTTAAACCAAATCAGACCTGTATCAACTTACTGGGAAGGTGTACGCAAGTTCTACTCTCCATTTGAAGCAGATATCCGCTCTGGTACTTCTGATGTTTATCTTCATGAAATGCCTGGTGGTCAGTACACCAACTTAAGAGAACAAGCTCGTTCTTTGGGTATTGAACAACGCTGGTCAGAAGTCTCACAAGCTTATGCAGACGTGAACCAGTTGTTTGGCGACATCGTTAAAGTGACCCCGAGCTCTAAGGTAGTTGGAGATATGGCACTTTATATGGTGACGAATGATTTAACGCCCGCAGAAGTGTTAGATCCTGCTAAAGAAATCAATTTCCCTGAATCTGTTATCTCTCTATTTAGAGGTGAAATGGGTTATCCAGCTGATGGTTTCCCTAAAGAATTAGGTAAAAAAATCCTAAAAGATAAAGTGGCAATTGATGGCCGTGCTGGTGCACATTTACCACCCGTTGATTTAGAAGCAATTAAAAAAGAAGCGGAAGATAAAGTAGGTCGTCATTTAACCGATGCGGATTTAGCTTCCTATTTGATGTATCCAAAAGTATTTAGCACTTTTGCTAATCATCATAAACACAATGGTGATGTTTCTTTATTACCAACACCTGTGTTTTTCTACGGCCTCAATATTGGTGAAGAAATCGCTATTGAGATTGATCCAGGCAAGACTTTAGTTATTCGCTTGCAAGGTATGACGCAAGTCGATGAAGAAGGTCTTGTACGTGTTTTCTTTGAACTCAATGGTCAACCTCGAACTGTCAAAGTTAAGAAGAGTGGTGCTGTTGCCACCAAAGTTGGTCGCACTAAGGCGGAAACTGGCAACAATAAACATGTTGCAGCACCTCTACCAGGCATGATTGCCACCCTAGCAGTTAAAGAAGGGCAATCTGTTCAAAAAGGTAGCCCTTTAGTGTCTATTGAAGCCATGAAGATGGAAACCATGATTACAGCCAATGAAGATGGCGTAATTAAGAAAATTCATATTTCTTCTGGCAATCAAGTGGATGCCAAAGATCTCTTAATTGAAATGGCCTAATGCAATGTTAAGTAACAGCTTTATTAATAACTTTCCATGGCTTAAATGTTTAAGCCCTGATGAGCTTGACCGAGTTCACGCAGACCTAACGATTAAACAAGTTCAGAAACATGAGTATGTTTGCCGTAAAGGTGAAACACCTGAACTTTGGTATGGCGTGATGTCAGGTCTGATCAAAGCGAATAATGTTTCACCTACTGGAAAGTCTATTACTTACATGGCGATACCTTCTGGTGGCTGGTTTGGAGAAAGTCCTTTAGTGCGTGGTGACACGCCAAGGTCTTATGATGCCATCGCCATGCGAGATTCTGTTTTAGCCTGCCTACCTAAAGAAACATTTCAGTGGCTACTTAGTAAAAATATTAAATTTAATCACTACATCATTAATCAAATTAATGAGCGGATGTTTCACTTCCTCTCCATGATTGAATCCGAACGTTTCTTAGATACCAACTCAAGAGTTGCGCAAATATTAGCTGGTATGTTCAATGAACAGCTATATCCAGGTCAGAGCACTGCGTTAAAGATTTCTCAAGAAGAGATTGGATTTTTAACCGGCTTATCAAGACAGAGAAGCAATATGGCGCTTAAAAAGCTTGAGGAAGATGGTCATATCAAGATCAACTACGGTGAGATTGAGATTATTAATCTCGATGCTTTACGCAAAATGGGTAATGAACCCCAATAGCCATCATTTAAAAGGTTAATCAATGAAAGTTTTAATTATTCACGCACATCCAGAACCACAGTCATTCTGTAGCGCTATGAAAGATACCGCTGTTGAGACCCTCACTCAATTAGGTCATGAAGTTAAGGTATCTGATTTACATGCTATGAACTGGAACCCAGTGGCTAGCGAAAAAGATTTTAAAAAGAGAAGTCAGGAAGATTACCTTGTTTACGCACTAGAGCAACGTGAAGGCTTTAAGCATGGTCAATTAGCGGATGATATTCAAGGAGAACTTGAGAAGTTGCAATGGTGTGATGTATTAATTTTTAATTTCCCGATGTATTGGTTCTCTGTGCCAGCTATTCTTAAAGGTTGGATAGATCGGGTATTTGTTTCTGGCTATTGCTATGGCGGGAAACGCTTTTATGACCAAGGTGGCTTAAAAGGCAAAAAAGGCATGCTAGCGTTTACATTAGGTGGCAGAGAACACATGTTTGGAGAAGACGCCATTCATGGGGATATGAATACGATTCTTCGCCCAATCCTACGCGGCGCCATGGCTTATGTTGGCTTAACAGTTTTGCCACCATTTATCGGATGGCATGTTCCTTATATCAGCCAGGAAGAGCGCACAGCACTTTTAGAGTCATATAAAGATAGGCTAAAAAATCTTGATTCATTACAAGCTTTAGAGTTTCCAGTATTAAGTGACTATGACGATACGATGAGGCGCATCAACAAATAATAATCTGACAGTCAATAAAAAAGCCCTTCATTGAAGGGCTTTTTTATTATTTATTTTTATGCTTAACTTAATCAAAACTAGGCACAGTCGTAATTAACATTTCATCTGCTGTTTTCTTTTGGCTATCGCTTAAAGATTCATAGAGCTTCTTAGATGCATCAAAGATATTTTCCATTGCTGCATATCTGTTTTGTGTAATACCTAAAACCTGACCAATTTGTTGTGGTGCAGTTGAACCACCAACCCTAGCTTTAGCTTTTTTAAGATCTAAAAATAAAGCAGATACTTGCTTTTCGTAATCAGCCCACAAAGCTTGTTGAGGATCTGTTAGTTTTAGCTTTTTCTTAACAGCGTCCAAACGTTCCATGTAGTAGTCATAAGAAGCCAATGGACTTCTATCAATCTCATACTTTTGGCCACCCAAACCACGCTTTTTAAAGTCCTGATTCATTTCTTCACGAGCTGTTGGCTTGGAATCTGCCATTGCTGATAAAGAAAATACTGAACCTAAGCTAGCTAAGGCTAGAACGATTACAGCTTGTACAAATTTAGTGTTCAACACTAGGAACCTCATATTTAATTAACTAGCTTCTGAAAAGAAGTTCAATAATAGCTGATTAAATCTTGCCGCGTGTTCAATTTGAGTCCAATGACCACACTGACCAAAGACATGCAGTTGCGCCTTAGGAATTAACTCAAGTAATTTATAACTAGCTGATAAAGGAATAATCGCATCATCTCTACCATGCACAATCAAGGTCTCATGAGGCAATTTTCTAATTGCTTCCTCGGGACTCGATAAAGCATCTACCCAACGTTGACGAGGAGCCGGGAACATCGCAGAAAAAGCTTCTTGGAAACCTGGGCGAATACTTGCTTCGTAACGCAATTTAGCTAAATCGTCATTAACCAGATTTTTATTAAAAGCAAATAAGTTAACTAACTCCTTCATGTGCTCCAAGGTGCCGCGATAACCCCATACTTCATCTAAACCATGAGTTAACTCAAACTTGGTACCAGCCGGCCCCATTAAAGCTAAACGATTAACGCGATCAGGATTTCTGATGGCTAAAGCTAAAGCCAAGCCACCACCAAAAGAGTTACCAACTAAATTAGCTTTATCAATCTTGAGAGCATCCATTAAGGCAAGAGCGTGAGATACCCACATATCCATACCGTACTGAACACCAGCAGGTCTTTCAGTAAATCCAAAGCCCACCATATCTGGCGCAATGACTCTGAATTTTTCAGATAAGACTGGCATTGTTAAACGCCAGTTGGCATAAGCAGTCACACCTGGACCAGAACCGTGTATCAAAAAGGTTGGGTAACCCTCACCAACATCGTGATAGTTAGTTTTAATACCACCCGCAACAATCGACTGAGCAATCTCTAGATTTGACATAGATATAAACTTATATTTTAAATTTATCGACCCATGTCTTTGGCGCTAACGCCTGCAATACCCCAGTTTTCTTTAGGCATATCGTGAATCCAAACGCGCACGTTTTGCTGAGGAGCATCTAAAGCTTCAACCAATGCCTTAGTTACTTTTTCAATCACAGCACGCTTTTGTTCTTCAGTACGACCTTCTAATAAATAGATTTGTGCGAATGGCATATTTAACTTTCTATGTGTTGAGTAAAAATGGATTAAACGAAACGTAAGCTCGTGCTACCCATTCCTTGAATCTTCAATGTCACGTTATCGCCAGCAGCAACAGCTACCGCTTCAGTCACGCCACCAGAAAGAATCAATGTGCCAGCAGGAATTTCTTCACCGCGAGCGCCTAAGTGATTAGCCATCATGGCAATCGCTGCTGCTGGGTGACCCAACACAGCTGCACCAGCGCCAAAAGCTACCGGCTCACCATTTTTCTCAAGCACGATACCCACTGTACGTAGATCAACTTCAGATACGGCTACTGGATTGCCACCAATCACGAAACGTGCTGCTGATGTGTTGTCCGCAATCACGCTCTTTAAGTCAAACTTAAAGTCGCGATAACGAGAGTCAATCACTTCAATACCTGGAATCACAAAGTCAGTTGCAGCCAAAACGCTACCAATATGGCAACCTGGGCCTTTTAGAGCTTTCTTCAAAACGAAAGCAATCTCTGGCTCAACTTTTGGATGAATTAATTCTGATACTTTGCACTCGCCACCATCAGGAAGAGCGTAGTAATCAGCCATGAAACCAAAACATGGTGTCTCAACACCCATTTGTTTCATTTTGGCGTGAGATGTTAAACCTGCCTTTAGGCCAGCAATCTTAGAACCACGCGCGATTTTGCGACGCTTAATCTCATCTTGAATGGCGTAAGCATCATCCCAATCCATATCAGGATGATCATCAGTGATCTTAGTTGTGTCTTTAGCGTTTAGCTCACAATTTTCTAAATGTTCTGCTAATTTTTTAATCGTTGCCTGATCTAACTTCATTTGTTTTCCTTTAATTAAATAAGACCACGAGCTTTTGCTAAAGTCATCGCTGTATCTTCAATCATATCTTCTTGTCCACCAACCATGCCTTTACGGCCTAGCTCAACTAGAAGTTCACGAGCTGAAATACCGTACTTCTTCTCAGCGCGCTTAGCAAACAATAAGAATGATGAATAAACACCAGCGTAACCCAATGTTAATGAATCACGGTCAATACGAATTACGTGATCCATGATAGGCACCACTAAGTCTTCAGCCACGTCTTGAATCTTAAATACATCAACGCCTGTTTCAATACCCATGCGATCACACACAGCAATGAATACTTCCATTGGTGTATTACCAGCACCAGCACCTAAACCAGCCGCAGCAGCATCAATACGTGTCGCACCACATTCAACAGCAGCTAATGAGTTGGCAATACCCATCGCCATATTGTGGTGACCGTGGAAACCAAGTTCAGTTTTTGGATCTAATGCTTGACGCACAGCTGTCAAACGCTCTTTCACATCATCTGGCAACATATAACCAGCTGAGTCTGTAACGTAGACGCAATTAGCGCCATAAGATTCCATCAATTTAGCTTGCTCTACCAATTTCTCTGGTGAAGCTTTATGAGCCATCATCAAGAAACCAACCGTATCCATCTCCAACTTACGACCCATGCCGATATGTTGTTCTGATACGTCAGCTTCTGTACAGTGCGTTGCCACACGAATGGTATGAACACCCAACTCATGAGCCATTTTTAAATGGTCAACTGTTCCCATACCTGGCAATAACAATGCAGAAACCTTCGCATTTTTCATTTTAGGAATAACAGCAGACAAATACTCTTCATCTGTATGTGCTGGGAAACCGTAGTTCACAGAAGAACCACCCAAGCCATCACCGTGCGTTACTTCGATTAGCGGCACGCCAGCGGCATCCAAACCACAAGCGATTGTTTCCATTTGCTCCAAAGTCATTTGATGACGCTTTGGGTGCATACCATCACGCAATGTCATATCGTGAACGGTTACTTTTTTACCTTTTAAGCTACTCATGCTCATATTCCTTTTAACTAATTCTTTTTAGCCGTTGATTAGTAAACCAACTTACCTGACAACATTTCTTCAGCAAACATTTCAGCAGTTCTAGCGGCTGCAGCTGTCATGATGTCTAGATTGCCAGCGTATTTAGGTAGGTAATCTCCCAGACCTTCAACTTCCATAAATACGGATACGCGGTTACCTTCAAAAACAGGGCCGTTAACCAATCTATAACCAGGCACATATTTCTGTACTTCTTTAATCATGTCATGGATAGAGGCTGTGATCTTCGCTTGGTCTGGCTCGCCCTCTACTAAGCAGTGAATCGTGTCACGCATCATCAATGGAGGTTCAGCTGGGTTAACGATGATGATGGCTTTACCTTTTTGCGCGCCACCCACTTTTTCAACAGCACCCGCTGTTGTGCGTGTGAACTCATCGATGTTCTTACGTGTACCAGGACCAATTGAACGGCTAGAAACTGTTGCAACAATTTCACCGTAAGTAACTTTTTGTACGCGTGATACCGCAGCCACCATTGGAATAGTCGCCTGACCACCGCAAGTAACCATATTCACGTTCATTTCTTTTTTACCCAAGTGCTCTTTCAAGTTCACTGGAGGAATGCAATATGGACCAATCGCCGCTGGCGTTAAGTCAATCATCAATACGCCTAGCTCATTTAACTTGCGTGAATTCTCAGCGTGAACATAAGCGGAAGTCGCATCAAAAGCAATTTGCACGCCATCTGCTTTAACGTGTGGCAACAAACCATCCACACCATCAGAAGTTGTCTTAATGCCCATCTCGCGAGCACGCTTCAAACCGTCAGACTCAGGATCAATACCCACCATCCATACTGGCTCCAGAACTGGACTTCTTTGTAATTTAGCCAATAGATCGGTACCGATGTTACCTGGACCAATCAATGCACATTTAATCTTTTTCATTACAACACCTTTATTCAATAAACTTCACTAACCAAATCTAATTAATCTAACCAATCCTACTAAACAATACTTCTCACAACACCACCATCCACATGCAAAGCTGCTCCATTAGTAGCAGCCGATAATGGACTACAGATATAAGCAACCATATTGGCCACTTCATCTGGTTGGATAAATCTCTTTAACAAAGAAGTTGGTCTAGCTTCTGCGAAAAATTTACGCTCAGCCTCTTCCATAGAAATACCTTGAGCAGTTGCCAAGCTTTGGAAGAAATCCACCGCGCCTTCTGTCTTTGTTGGACCTGGCAATACAGAGTTAACTGTAACTGCTGTACCAGCAGTTACTTCAGCCAATCCTCTAGATACCGATAACTGCGCAGACTTTGTCATACCGTAATGAACCATCTCGGCAGGAGGACAAATACCAGACTCGCTAGAAATAAATACCACGCGACCAGAGTTACGAGCAATCATTTTTGGTAAATAGTGACGTGATAAACGTACACCACTCATCACATTCACTTCAAAAAATTTAAACCATGCGGCATCATCGATATTCTCAAACGGCACAGGATCAAAAATGCCCAAGTTATTCACCAAAATATCTACATCGGGACATTGCTTAAGCAAATTAGCAACACCTTCTGCGTTGGACAAATCAGCAATAACACCCTGAATTAAATTAGCTGGCACACGCTCGCTTAATTTGGCAACCGCTTTATCAACAGAAGTCTGCGTGCGACCATTCAAAACAACGCGAGCGCCATTTTCAGCTAGAGTTTTCGCAATGGCATAGCCAATACCGGCTGTAGAGCCGGTAACTAAAGCTGTTTTGCCTGCTATCTTAAGATCCATGGCGACTATTAACTAAAACGCACTGAACAGCTACCTAAGCCGCCAATAGTTGCTCTGAAGTTATCACCTTTAGCGATTGGCGCCATAGCTGCCAAAGCACCAGACAATACAACTTCGCCAGCTTTTAAGCCAACACCCAAGCTACCTAATGTATTAGCCAACCATGTAATTGAGTTCACCGGTGAACCAAGCGCAGCAGCGCCAGCGCCAGTTGCGAAAATGTCGCCATTACGCTCAAGAATCATGCCGCAAGTATTTAAGTCAATTTTCTTAGGATCCACTGCGTTGTCGCCCAAAACGAATACACCACATGAAGCGTTATCAGCAACGGTATCTTGAATCTTGATCTTCCAATCACGAATACGTGAATCCACAATCTCAAAACATGGCATCACACATTCTGTAGCAGCCAAAATATCAGCATTGCTAAGACCAGGGCCCATTAAATCTTTCTTCAACACAAAAGCAATCTCACCCTCAGCTTTTGGCTGAATCATGCTGTCAAACTCAATAGACTCACCTTCGTTGTAGATCATGCCATCTAGCAAGTAACCGAAGTCTGGGCGATATACACCCAACATATTCATCACCACTTTAGATGTCACGCCAATTTTCTTACCAACAATGCGCTCACCAGCTTCAATACGACGAGCAATCATGCGCTCTTGAACAGCATAAGCATCTTCTACTGTCATATCAGGATATCTTGAGCTTAACGGGTCCACCACTTGACGATTTTTTAACGCGTTATATAACTCGTCGCCTAAATCGGTGATGATTTTTTTATCCATTGCCATGTTTATTTCTTTCTTTAAAAACTTCTAATTTGTATTAAAGCTTCACGCAAACGTTGCGTAATTCTGTGTAGAACTCTAATGAGTGAACACCACCCTCACGACCAATACCTGAACCTTTAGCACCGCCAAAAGCTGTGCGCAAATCACGCAAGAACCAGCTATTAATCCAGCAAATACCAACATCAATCGCTTCAGCCATACGGTGAGCACGACCAAGGTTTTCTGTCCAAACACTAGTTGCTAAACCGTAATCAGTATTGTTAGCCAATTCAATCACTTCTTCTTCTGTATCAAATGGGCTGATGTGGCAGCATGGTCCAAAAATCTCTTCACGAACAACGGTTGCTGTCTGTGGCAAGCCTGTCCAAATAGTTGGCTGAACCCAGTGACCATCTTTGTATGCATCAGCCATTGGAGGAACGCCACCACCTGTAACAATAGTTGCGCCCTCTTCTTTAGCTTTTGCATAGTAAGACAACACTTTTTGCTTATGCTCAGCAGAAATCAATGGGCCTAAACCAACACCCGGCTCATTAGATGGGCCAACTTTAAGACCTTCCGCTTTTTCTTTAAGAGCGGCTACAAATTTATCGAAAATTGGACGTTGTACATAAACACGCTCAGTGCCTAAACAAACTTGACCGCAATTTTCAAAAGCTGAACGTGTAATACCTGCTACAGCTTTATCAAAATCAGCATCAGCAAATACGATACCGGCATTCTTACCACCCAACTCGAAAGAAACTGGGCGAACACCTTTAGCGGCAGCAGCCATAATGGCCTCACCTGTGCGTGTCTCACCTGTGAAGGTAATACCATTCACACCTGGATGACGAGTCAAGAACTCACCAGCAGAATTAGGGCCAAAACCATGAATCACGTTGTAAACACCTTTAGGCACACCGACCTTTTCAAATACTTCACCTAGCAATGTCGCTGTAGCAGGTGTTTCTTCTGACGGCTTCACAATCACCGTGTTACCGCAAGCTAATGCCGGACCTACTTTCCATGTCATCAATAACAATGGCAAGTTCCAAGGACAAACAACGCCGATCACACCCAATGGCTTACGAATCGCGTAGTTAACCGCACGACCACCATCTGGCGTATCCATTTGGAAAGTTTCATTTGGCACATTTTTAATAATGTCGGCAAACACTTTAAAGTTTGCTGCACCACGTGGAATATCAATATGAGAAGCTAAAGAACGTGGCTTACCAGTATCCGCAATTTCTGCTTCCAAGAAATCATCAAAACGGCGATTGATTTCATCCGCTACCGCATACAACATTTCTACACGTTTAACGGTTGTTAATTTACCCCAGTCACCTTTTAACGCAGCGCGCGCGCCTTTAACTGCCAAATCAACTTCAGCAGCACCAGCTTCATGAACCATACCAATCACTTGATTGTTAACTGGTGCGCGTTTTTCAAATGTCTTATCAGTAGCGATAAATTCGCCATTAATGTAATTTAGAAATTGCTTCATGTTCTTTTTCTATTTCTCTATTGTTTGATTATTAAATCTTTGAAATACCAGCTAAAGCGCAAATTTCATCTTCTTCTGCAGAACCACCTGATACGCCGACCCCACCAATGAGGTCATCACCTACGCGCACAGGTACGCCACCGCCAAAAATAACCAATCTTGGTCTTTGAACAATACCTTCTCTTAACGCAGGATCGTTCTCGATAATGCTCATCCACTGGCTTGTTGGGAACCCAAAGCTAGCTGCCGTGTATGCCTTATCAATTGAAATATCAATCGAATGCAAAAAGGCGCCCGGCATCCTCAAAAAAGCCATAAGGACTCCACTGGAGTCCGTTACGGCCACATTAATTTTGATACCTAATTCTTCTGCTTTTTGAATCGCGCCTTGCGCGATTTTTGCAGCGGCATCGCAATTAATGCTTTTTTGAGAAACAAACGCGCTCATTAGGTCACCACTGACAAGAAGGCTTCGTTTAATTTGCGATCGTGATAGAAAATCGCGCGACCTACTTCTTCGATTGGCCAAACGATTTCAGGCATATCTGGGTAACACTCATAACCACCGCAGAATGTTTCTAAACGGTTACCAGATGGATCGAAGAAATAAATTGTCGCGCCACGTGTAATACCGTGACGAGTAGGACCAATATCAATTGATACGCGATTCATACTCATGATGTCAGCAGCACGCAACACTTGCTCCCAAGTCTCTAATAAGAAAGAAACATGGTGCAATTTGTCATCTTCACTGTGACGCACAAGCGCCAAGTCGTGAGCTTTTGTAGAACATGTAATAAAGGCTGCCAAGTCAGTTGTTTTATCTTCTAACTTAACGCGCTCTGTTAGCGTGAAACCTAAAACATCTTCAAATAACTTTCTTGTGCCGTCGATATCTTTACCGTATAACAAAGCATGGTCCATACGGATTGGTGAAATACCTTTTTGATCAGGATTCCAAGCCTCTGGAGCGATATCACCTAAGCCATTACCTACATAGCCTTTTTCAGCATACAACTCAAATGTATGACCTGTTGGGGCTTTAAAACGAACACGCTCACCAGTTTCTAATAAGTCACCAGCTGGCATACGCTCAGTCTTCACGCCATAAGCTTGCAAAGCTTTATCAAGCTTCTCAAGCTCTTCTTTGCTCTCAACTTTAAAACCAAAGAAATCTAAACCAGCACGATCTGCTTGACGCAGAATCACACTGTTGTGATCACGTTCATCCCAAGTCTTAAAGTAAACACGACCGCTTTTATCGCGACCTGTTTCTTTCAAACCCATCACGTTGGTATAAAAATCTACGGACTCATCCATATCTAACACGCGAATTTGAGCGTGTCCTGGACGCAAAACACCGGTCATTGCCATTTATGATCTCCTTAATTGGTTACAACACACGTTTAATCTTTTTGATACAACTTATTTACTTAATTTAACTTCAACTATTTATTTAGTTTCCGCACCACGAACTACATTTTTCTTCATCAACCCAACCACTTTTAAAGTGATATCGGATTTAGGTTTCACTCGACAAGCCAACACACAACCGCGGGCTTCGTCTTCAACAGTCACGTGATCACGACTCATCACTCTTTTCGTGTACTCGCCACTAGTAATTTCAATTTTGCAAACGCCACAACCACCACCACGACATCCAACAGGAATGCCTTTACGACCAAGAGCTTCCATACCAGCAAGTAAATGCTGATCTTCTCTGCATTTATATTCTTCCTGGGTATCTTCTATTAAAACCTTGAAGCTCATTTTTATCTCGATTGTAACAAGTAATCTCGAGATTATTTTTGAATATCCTACGGTTTACTGCAATGAGTGTTTTCCCTAAATTTACTTAAATTCTCTAGAAAATGGCTCAACAAATCAGAAAATATCGATATTATTAGGAAAACGAAACAAATTATAAAAATCATGCATTTAGTTCCCCAATCCTCTTTTGTTCCCAAAGAACCAGAACCTAAAACCCTTGTTGAAGGTGCGTATTTAAAACTACGCCGAGACATCATTAATGGCGTCCATCCACCATCAACCAAACTAAGGGTGGAGCATTTAAAAGATAGGTACAACGTAGGTGCCGGCACATTGCGTGAAGCGCTTGCCTTATTGGTGGCAGATAGTCTTGTTTTTACACAAGGTCAAAAAGGCTTTACGGTAAGCCCAATGTCCATCGCTGACTTTGAAGACATTACCCAAATGCGCGTGATGCTTGAAACCCAAGCGATTACCCAATCGATTACGAATGGCAACGATAAATGGGAGGCTGACGTCATTGCAGCCTATCACCGCTTAACTCTAGCTGAGAAAAAATTAGGCAAAACAGCAGAAGACGAAGCTGACAGCTTTTTCGAAGAATGGGAACAACGCAATGAAGAGTTTCACTCTGCATTAGTTTCAGCTTGCCACTCTCGTTGGATTTTGCAATTCATTGGTATTTTGTATCACCACTCAGAGCGTTATCGCCGCATTGCGATGCGCTATCGCAAGGATAACGAGCGCGATGTTCACGCTGAACATGAAGCGCTTAAAACAGCCGCTCTTAATAGAGATACCAAGCTATGCACGAAGCTTTTAGGCTCGCACATTTCCATGACCTATGACCTGGTGTCTAAATTGCCTGACAGTATTTTTAGTAAACCTTAAAAACTTAAGCTAAATTAAAAAAGGCCTGTAAAAATACAGGCCTTTTTATTCCTTGCTCAAAGAGTTAACTTGTTAAATCTTCTTAAAGAGCGGACTACGTACTGTGTTCGCAGCATCTACTGCAGAGATAAATTTCTCTGTATAGATATCGCGTTCAAATAAGCTGCCTTGCATTAATGTTGAGATCACCGCATCAATCATTGGAGGCGGGCCACATAAGTAAGCTTTTTGACCACTAAAGTTATTGTTAAAGTGCGCTTTAGCAGCTTCATTAACAAAACCTCTCGCGCCAGTCCAACCAGAATCTGCTGGCTCATCTGAAAGTGCAGGTACATAAGTAAAGTTAGGATGCTTAGCAGCTAACTCTGTGAACTCTTGGTGGTAGTACAACTCATCTTGAGATCTTGCGCCGTACATCAATGTAATTGGCAAGGTGCAACCTTCAAATAAAAGATCTTCAATCATGCTCTTAGGACTAGACAAACCTGATCCACCTGCAACGAACAACATAGGCACATTGGCAGATTTTTTCACGAAGAAACGACCATAAGGCCCGCTAAGCTTTAACTTGTCGCCCACTTTTAGCTGCTCATGAATCCAAGTTGTGACAACACCACCAGGAACAATACGAATGTTCAATTCAACTTCATCATCTTGAGGAGAATTAGCTAAAGAGAAAGCACGGCTTTGCGCAATTGCTGGAATATCTAAATTGACATACTGACCAGCTTGAAAATCAATTTTCTTGCCGCCATCTAACTTAATCCAAATACCTTTAATCGTTGGCGTTAAGTTTTCAATACGGCTAACAGTGCCTTCATAGTCAGAAACAGGAATAACACGCGCATCCGGATCTTCCTCAATATCGGCTTCAATCGTTACATCACTTTGTAAAGTGGCGCAGCAAGCCAAGCATTTATTTTCTTCACGCTCAAAGTCCATCAAAGCAAAACCTGATGCTTCACCATGATCCACTTCACCATCAACCACTTGAACTTTACAAGTCGCGCACAAGCCATGGCAGCAAGCATGCGGAATATAAATACCTGCTCTTAGCGCAGCATCCAAAATAGTTTGACCATCTTCAACTTCAATCGTTTGGCCAAGTGGTTCAATGGTTAGTTCGTATGACATAAATACTCGTAAAAAATATAAGCTGTAGATGCCTACAGCGATAATTCAAAATCTAGCTTGCTATAAAGAAAAGCTATTAAGCCTTCCACTCCAACACAAACTGCTCATCATCTTCGTCCACGTTACCAGACAAAGTAATTAAGTGCATGTGCATTTCTTGCAATTCAAAATCATCGCGGCCCATTTTTTCAGCAATTGTTTCGCGCTTAATTACCATCTTTTGTGGCACGTCTACTTTAACCATCGCAGGTTGCTCATCAACAATAGCGCCTGGGTTATCTTCAACGATTGCTTCAACAATGTAACGACTTTCTTGATTTGCTTGAAAAGCGATAAATACGTTTGCCATAATTTTTCCTAAACTGATTAAAACTTAATTACATTCTCTTATGAGTAGCATCACGCATGCGCCACTCAAACCCATTGTCATGATCGATAGGATTTGAGTTCTCATCAATCATCACGACCTTATGCGTTTCGCAGAATTCTTTAAAGTCTTCTGCAGATAACATCATTTCGGCAAAAATCTCTGGTTCGCCAACAGAAAACTCAAACTCAACAAAACCATCCTCCCGTTTTTCAATTAAACGGACGAATTTTTTAGACGTATCAAATTCTTCTGCCATATGGTTTACCTGTTTAAAGCTGTATCTTATAAGAGCTATGTACCGAATATTATCTTAATTTTTCCCGAAATAATCATATTTTCTCGAGATTTAAGGGTAAGCACTAACCCTTAGAGCTAGGATGCTCCGCGGGCCAGGGCTTCACTATCAGGGTTTACCCTAGATCTCTAGATATATATCAAAAACTACTCAATCAATCGCCTGATCGAAGGTTTTGTACTTGGAAAAGGGATGGTGGATTATTTTTTAAATCTAAATAACCTTTAAATTGACCCGTTGTGCAATGTTTAGACTGAATGTCTACCGCTGAGAAAATATCGTCAATCGGCATACCAACCCCTTTGTTTTGAGGAAGATGGGCATCAGCATGCGTCTTACCCAAAGTGCCTACCTTCCATAGTTCACCTTTGCGGTCATATACCAAGGTACGCACAATGTGCATCGACTGAGCATCTAAATAAAAGATTCTTTTACTAATAGGGTGCTTGGGATCCAAGGGCTCAGCTTCAACAATGAATGTTTTACGTAACTGCCAAGTGATATCGGGGAAACATCCGCCCTGTCCGCTCACATTCAAAAACTTATAGCCATCTGTCTCAGGAGGCAAGTCATTAGCAAGACTCATTTCATTATGATTGAACATCGGCAACATTAAGTTTTGCGCACCCTTATAGGTCCACTTCATATCTGCAATTTTGCCGTTAAATCCTTCAAAGTCTTCCACCATCACATCAGAGCCTAAGAAGGCATCGGTGTACTGACCTGGGGCCATACGTCTAACGCGTCTTTGGAATCCAAGATACATATAACCATCTTGCCCCTTGCGATCATCATCTGCATGAAGAATCAAGATTTGTGTATTTTTCAAATCAGGTGGATCAAATACTTTTCCATAAATCGCTACTGCGAGATCAGCAGGATTTGGTGTGATGTTTGGCTCTGGATCATAAATTCTATGTTTGAACTTCAAAAAATTGAAGGAGAACTTAACAGTTCGCTCCACTTTGCCACTCATCAAATCTCTATATCGCCAATAGAATGGGGCAATCACAGCGTTGTCCCCAATACCGGCGCCCGCTCTAAAGTTCCACGCCAACTTCTCACCAGCACGCGGATCTTTTAAATCAGGTTCTTCAACAAAGGGGCGACCCGTTAAGTAATTCTGAATATCACCAACCTCAGCCCCCAATGCTGCTTTATTGAGATTAGTTTTACTGGCTTCAACAAATTTAGAATTAATTAAAAACTGAGTGGTTGGTCCAACTTTTAATTCATACCACCCGTTAGCAATGACTTGCTGCAATCCAGGATCCAGCACAGCCTTAAATTGATCGAGATTACTTTTTTGTATGACGACGCCCGGCTTCAAACCATTAAAACTTGGAAAACCTTTAGCGTAGGGGTTAAAACTATTTTCAACATCTTGCAGCGTTGCAGCTGTTACATGGCTAGCTAATAGAGCCAAACCTAATGATGTGATGACTGCGGATAATCGGTTCATAGGTTTAACTCTATCAGTTTTTATATTTACTTAATTAGGCCTTCAGCTTTTAACGCGGCTTGCACAGCAGGTCTAGCGCCAACGCGCGCTACCAAGGCTTGTACGTTTGGATAAGCATCTGTTGGCATACCCAAAAAGCCCATCCAACCAATCACCGTAAATAGGTAAGCATCCGCAACTGAAAATTGCTCAGCGACTAAATATTGTTTACCGGCTAATTGGTTGTTCACATAAGTTAAGCGATTAGCAATCGCATCCTTTGCTTGTTTCTTGGCGTCATCTGTACTGCCAGGTCTAAATAGTGGTGAGAAAGATTTATGTAACTCTGTGCCAATAAATGTTAACCATGACTGCAAGCGTACGCGATCTAATGTGCCATTCGCTGGAGCTAGTTTTTTCTCAGGAACCAAGTCTGCTAAATATTGGTTAATAGCAGGACCTTCTGTTAATAATTCGCCGCCATCTAATTGCAATGCAGGCACATAGCCCTTGGCATTGATTGCTGAAAAATCTGCGCCACCCGCTGTTTTTTTAGTGGCAAGATCTACAGATTCTTTATCAAAAGGTAATCCTGTTTCGCATAGCGTGATGTGAACTGCTAAGGAACAAGCACCTGGTGAGTAATAAAGTTTCATGAATATCTCCCTTTCACTGTAATTAGATAAGAGAGATATCCTATAACAAATATTCCCGAAATAAATTAAATTTCTCGAGATTTAGTGGAAACCCCTAACTAGTTTCAAAGTTAGGGGGTTATTGAAAGCTCAGAAGATTTTTTGAGCTTGCTTTTAAACGTTGAATAAGAAGTTCAAGACATCACCGTCTTTAACGACATACTCTTTACCTTCAGCGCGCATCTTGCCAGCTTCTTTCGCACCTGATTCGCCCTTATAGGTAATAAAGTCTTCATAAGAAATTGTTTGCGCACGAATAAAACCACGCTCAAAGTCAGTATGAATCACACCAGCGGCTTGTGGGGCCGTATCTCCAATATGAATCGTCCAAGCGCGAACCTCTTTAACACCGGCCGTGAAATAAGTCTGTAGGCCCAATAAATTAAAACCAGCACGAATAACACGGTCTAGACCAGGCTCATCCATCCCCATATCAGCAAGGAACGCCTTCTTATCATCGTCTTCCAGTTCTGCGATTTCAGCTTCAATAGCGGCACAAACAGCCACCACTGGTGCTTTTTCCTTAGCAGCATGGGCTTTGACAGCATCCAGATGAGGGTTATTTTCAAAACCATCCTCTTTAACATTGGCCACATACATCACTGGTTTTGCAGTGATTAAGCAAAAAGGCTTTAACAAAGCGAGGTCTTCATCACTCAAGCCCATGGCTCTCACAGGCTTAGCTTCATTTAACTGAGCTTGCACTTTAGCCAACAAAGGCGCTAAAGCATTGGCTTCTTTATCGTTGCCAGATTTAGCCGCTTTTGAATACCTAGCATAAGCTTTATCAACTGTTCCCAGGTCAGCAAGCGCTAACTCCGTATCGATAACGCCGATATCTGAAATCGGATCCACCCTACCCGCTACGTGAATCACGTTGCCATCTTCAAAGCAACGAACCACATGGGTAATGGCATCGGTTTCGCGGATATTGGCTAGGAACTGATTTCCCAAACCCTCACCCTTGGAAGCTCCGGCCACCAAACCAGCGATATCCACAAACTCCACCACAGCGGGCAGAATGCGTTCAGGTTTGACAATCTCAGATAGCTTTTGCAGACGCGGGTCAGGAACCTCCACGACGCCCACATTAGGCTCAATTGTGCAGAAAGGATAATTCTCCGCGGCAATACCAGCTTTGGTAAGCGCGTTAAATAAAGTTGATTTGCCGACGTTAGGCAGGCCGACGATGCCGCATTTCAATGACATAGGGCGCTATTATTCCATGTATGACGAATTATGACGCTATTGTTGTAGGAGCCGGTATTGCCGGCAAGGCAACTTCGCTACGTTTAGCGCAGTTGGGAATGAAGATTTTACATATTGCCCCAAGCTTTGATACAGGATTTAATTCCATTGATCAAAATGCTTGGGATAGCCGTATTTACGCGCTCTCAGCCAGCACGCAACAATTATTAAACGATATGAATGTGTGGGAATCGATGGACCAGTCACGCATCCAAGTCGTGAGTGATATGCGTATTTTTGGCGATGTCAGTGATAAAAATAATGAGCTTCATTTTTCTGCTTATAGCGCAACAGTTCCTCAATTAGCATGGATTGTGGAATCTGGGCACATTGAAAAAACCTTGGATATGGCTTGTAAATTTTCAGGCAATATCCAAAGAGTCAGTGATTTAGTAGCGGATTTTCTGGTGAGCGCTGATTCGGTGAGTGTTACAACCCAATCCGGTCAACGATTTGAAGGCAAATTGTTGTTAGCCGCTGATGGCGCAAAATCCCCCATCCGTGAAAAGCTTCAAATTGAAACAACTAGCAATGTCTACGATCAAACAGCTGTTGTCGCCAACTTCAAATGTGAAAAACATCACCAAGGCACAGCCTGCCAATGGTTCTTACCTAACGGTGAAATATTGGCGCTACTACCATTGCCAGATAAAAAACTCTCCATGGTTTGGTCAGCAAGACCAGCCCATGCTGAAAAACTAAAAAATATGTCTGGAGAAGAGTTGTGTGAGGCCATCTTGCAAGCTCATGCTCAAATGAAAGAGCGCACAGGTCTTCTAGAAATGATGACACCGCCTCAATCATTCCCACTCAGAAGAATGAAAGCCAAACGTATTTTGGGGCCCGATAACAATCCTAAAGTTAATCCTCGCGTGGTCTTAATTGGAGATGCAGCACACGTGATGCATCCTTTAGCAGGTCAAGGCCTTAACCTGGGGTTACGAGATGTAGCCACCCTAGGAAATATCTTTAAATCCAAAGAGGATTTCCGATCAATTGATGATCCTGTTTTATTAAGACGTTACGAAAGATCGCGCCACGGCGATACCGATGCATTACTGTTCACAACCGATCAATTACAAAAATTATTTATCAGTGAAAGTAATCATCTAAAAACTGTTAGAAATTTTGGCCTGAAACTGGTCAATCGCAGCGCCTTCTTAAAACGACAATTAATTAAAAAAGCGTTAGCCTAAAAACGCCTCAAACACCGAAAGAAAGTATTTATGAAAAAACTTAGCCGACATCTCTTCAAAGTAATTGGTCTTTCATTGATGGGGCTAGCATTAACTAGCTCGGTTGCATCTGCGCAAAATGCCACAGAAAAGAAAGTCAAAGAAGAAATTCAAAAACAATTGGGTGCAAGAGCAAAAGTAGATGCTGTGCGCGCAACACCTCTATCGGGTGTTTACGAAATCAGCATTGGCAATGATGTGGTCTACACAGATAGCACTGCGAGATATTTAATTCAAGGAGAGATTGTTGACCTAAAAACGGGCGTTAATCTAACTGAACAACGCAGTAATGATCTCAACCGTATTCGTTGGGCAGATTTACCGTTAAACGATGCAGTCAAAGTAGTTAAAGGTAAAGGCACTCGTCAATTAGCTGTTTTCGTAGACCCTAATTGTGGGTTTTGTAAAAAATTAGAAAAGTCATTTCAGCAACTAGATGATGTGACGATTTACAACTTTTTGATTCCGATTCTATCGGCAGACTCATTAACCAAATCTCAGCAAATCTGGTGTTCTTCCGATAAAGCAAGCGCATGGACGAACTGGATGGTGAATGGTCAAGCGCTATCTGGAAAAACTGATTGCGCCACACCACTCGATCGCAATTTGGCCTTAGCGAAGAAATGGGGCATCACAGGTACTCCAGCAATCTTCTTTGCCGATGGCTCTCGTATTGCTGGCGCCGTACCGCTTGCTCAAATTGAAAAGAAATTGAAATAACTCAAAAGAAATTAGTAATGAATTCACGCCACATACGCTACACCGTAGATTTCAGTGATTTGCAAGGTCATCATTTTGATGTTTGCCTGCGCATTCCAAAATCCGTTCATCTTGGAAAACCACTAAAACTGCAGTTACCCGCCTGGATTCCTGGCAGCTATATGTTGCGTGACTTTTCAAAACATCTAGAACGTTTATCAGCAAACGCTTTCATCAAGAAGGTTGATAGCCATACCTGGGTGACGGTTGGTGCTCATCACGACATTGAAGTCAATTATTCTATTTATGCGTTTGATACTTCTGTTAGAACAGCTTACTTAGATCAAACTCGTGGATTCTTTAATGCCACCAGCTTATGTCTACAGGTGTTAGATCACGCTGATAAAACATGTGAACTAGAACTCATTCAACCAAACTTATCTGCAACAAAACAGTGGCAAGTTGAAACAACGCTTAAACCTTTAAAAACAGATAAGCATGGTTTTGGCATTTATCAAGCCAACGACTACGACGTCCTGATTGATCACCCCATAGCATTAGGTCACTTCCAAACGGTTACCTTTCAAGCGCATGGGGTTCCTCATGCAATGGTGATTCAAGGAGCCATCAATGAGGTAGATAAGAAGCAGCTCACTAAAGATTTAAGTGCGATTTGCGAAGCTCATATTGCTTTTTTTGAACCAGAATCTAAGTACGCTCCATTTAGGCAATATAAATTTATCGTTAATGCTGTGGGGGATGGTTATGGTGGCCTAGAGCACCGTGATAACACCGTCTTGCTATGTAAACGAGATGACTTACCTTATCCAGGCCAAGCAATTGCCACTCACTCAGGTTACGAAGATTTTCTAGGTTTATGTAGCCATGAATATTTCCACGCTTGGATGGTCAAGCGTGTTAAACCCAAAGCATTCCAACCCTATGCTTTAGATCGCAGCAATCACACAAGCTTGCTTTGGTTATTTGAAGGTTTTACAAGTTACTACGATGATCTTCAATTATTCAGAAGTGGTCGAATTAACTTTTCTACCTACTTAAAACGCATTGAGAAAACCTGGAATATGGTCCTGAAATCTCCAGGCCGTCACCAACAAAGTGTTGCTGATAGTTCCTTCGATGCCTGGACTAAGTATTACCAAATGGATGAGAACACTCCAAACTCCGGAGTCAGTTATTACGCTAAAGGATCTCTCATCGCATTAGGACTTGATTTACTGATTCGACAACATACACGCAACAAACAATCACTTGATGATGTGATGCGTCACTTATGGCAGATGTATCAATTAACCGAAGAAGGTATGGGTGAACATGACTTTGATAGAGCCATTGAATTTATCTTAGGTAAGTCTTTTGAAAAAACTTGGCATCACTTTAGAAATAATTATATCGATGGCACCACAGACCTACCACTACAAGATTGGCTATCAAAGCAAAAGGTCACTGTTACCCTCAAGAAAAATTTAGCCCGAGAAGATGCGGACTCTAGCAAGCAATTACTAGGCATCAAAACTACAACAACTAATGGTTGGGTGAAATTAACGCATGTTTTAAACAATGGGTTGGCGCAATTAGCAGGCCTTGCCGCAGGCGATGTTTTATCTAGCATTGATAGCGAACGAGTCACCCCTGGCAGAGCTGATAAATTATTTGTTCATTTATCTCAAAAAATTGCTAGAGGAGAAGATGTTGCCGTTGCTGCATTTAGGCATGAAGCGGCTTTCATCGCCACCATTGAAGCCAAGCATCTTAAAGATACGCCATTAATTGAGCAGTACTCATTAGTGCCAGCAAAAAATTAAATACGCAACTACACCAAGCAAACAATGATCGAGTTATCAAAGTTACTCCCTGATGATTGGGCCTCATTGATGGAGGCTGAATTGCGTAGCGGCCGATTTAAGGGTTTGGAAGACAAGCTCTCTACAGCTTATACAAATTTAGGCGAGTTAATTCAACCTCAACCAGACAATATTTTTAGAGCTCTAAGAGAAACGCCTGTTAAAAATGTCAAAGTAGTAATTCTTGGTCAAGACCCTTATCAAACACCGGGCTTGGCTCAAGGTTTAGCATTTTCAATCCCGAAAGAAATCAAACCAGGTTGGCGCGCATTTCCTAGCTCGCTTAGAAACATCAGTAAAGCAATTGCTTTGGATGGCTATCAAGCGCTCGCTCATGGTGACCTAAGTCACTGGGCACAACAAGGGGTTTTGCTATTAAACGCATCTCTAACAGTTCAGCTAGAGCTTGCGGGATCTCACGCCAATATCGGCTGGCAAGAATTTACCGATGCTCTCATTAACGAACTCGCCTCTCAGAAAGACCAAATCATTTGGCTTTTATGGGGCGCTCATGCACAAAAGAAAAAGCCATTGATTGAATCAGCCATGGCCAAGCATCATAAAAATCATTTAATCCTTTGCGCATCCCACCCATCTGGCCTAAGTGTTTACAAAACAAATGAGCCATTTATTTACCCAGGAGACAGCCATAGCTGTGGACACTTCAAACGCGTCAATCAAATCCTAGAAGAACGCGGTAAAACAGCCATTGCTTGGAATAGCCTCAATTAACTCAATTGATTCACTTTTTATTTATTAAAGGCTCTAAAAAGAGCGACTATCAACATAGTGGCCAAAATAGAGCTAATCCACTCCAACATCTGACCTGACTTAAAAACCCCCAAAGTTTGGCCAAAAAACGAGCTAAAAGCACTAACAAGCACCCCTAAAAGGGCATAAAGGGGAAATTGGGACTTTTTAGGTCTTTTTTTGGGATAGAAATAGGCAGATAAGACGCCTAAAACGCTACCAAATATTAAAAAAGCCAGAATGCTCACCTAACCCCCTGAAAAAACTATAATTTCACCTATGCAGATTTTGACATTAGGCATTAATCATCACACCGCACCGCTTTCGGTGCGTGAACAGGTTGCTTTCGCACCTGAGATGATTCAGCCTGCCTTGCATCATCTGAAAGATCACCTAGCAAATGTATCAGAAACGAAGTTGCCTGAGGCAACGATTTTGTCGACCTGTAATCGTACTGAGTTGTATTGCGCAGCCAACGATGCTCACTCCACACACGAACAGTCGGTTCTAAAAAATACAGCGATTGAATGGTTAGCCCAATCAAGAGGTATACGTAGCGATGAATTACTGCCTCATGTGTATGTTTTACCTCAATCACAAGCAGTCAGACACGCTTTTAGAGTTGCATGCGGTCTAGACTCGATGGTGGTTGGTGAGACTCAAATTTTGGGTCAATTAAAAGATGCGGTTAGAACAGCTGATGAAGCTGGCTCACTAGGCACTTACCTTAATCAACTTTTTCAAAAAACTTTTCAGGTAGCAAAAGAAGTTCGCGGCAATACAGAAATTGGCGCTCACTCAATTTCCATGGCCGCAGCAGCGGTACGCTTATCTGAAAGAATTTTTGAAAGTGTTTCCGATCAAAAAGTGTTGTTCATTGGCGCTGGTGAAATGATCACTTTATGCGCCACACATTTTGCAGCCCGCAAACCTAAGCTAGTGGCCGTAGCGAATCGCACACTAGAACGCGGACAAGAATTAGCAGATGAACTGGCAGAGCAAGGTTTACAAACCGAGTCACTTCGCCTCTCCGATTTACCAACGCGCCTACATGACTTCGACATCATTGTTTCTTGTACGGCTAGCACCTTGCCAATCATTGGCTTAGGCATGGTTGAAAATGCTATCAAAACACGTAAACATCGCCCTATGGTGATGGTGGATTTAGCGGTACCTCGCGATATTGAAGTGGAGGTTAGCCGCCTAAACGATGTGTATCTTTACACAGTTGATGATTTAGGCGAGATTGTTCAAACGGGTGCCGACTCCCGTAAAGCTGCCGTAGGCCAAGCCGAAGCCATTATTGAGACACGCGTCTCTCACTTTATGCACTGGCTAGAAGGTCGCGGAACAGTACCGTTAATACAAGACTTACGCCAACGCGGTGATGACTTACGCGCTTTTGAAGTCGAACGCGCTAAAAAATTACTCGCTAAAGGGGAAGACCCTCAAGCGGTGTTAGATGCTTTAGCTCAAGGCCTAACCAATAAATTTTTACATGGTTCTTTACATGCACTACAACACGCGCAAGGCGAAGAACGCGAAGCTCTCATGAAAATCCTGCCCGGTTTATTCCGCGCACATCACTCAGATAAATAGATGAAACCTAGTATGAAAGCTAAGCTCGAGCAATTAGATGCTCGACTAGCAGAATTGAACTCGCTTTTGGTGCAAGAAGAGATCACCAAAGATATGGATCAATACCGCAAACTTAATCGTGAGCATGCGGAGATATCCCCTGTTGTCGAACAATTCCAGGCTTACCAGCAAGCAGAGGCCGATGAACAAGCCGCACTTGCCATGCAAACTGATCCTGAGATGAAAGAGTTTGCGGAAGAAGAGATTAAAGATGCCCGCGCCCGCATGGAAAACATGCAGGCTGATTTGCAACGCCTACTTTTACCTAAAGATCCCAATGATGACAAAAATATCTTTTTGGAAATTCGTGCGGGGACAGGTGGAGATGAGAGTGCTTTATTTGCGGCAGATCTTTTCAGAATGTATACCCGCTATGCTGAACGTCAACGTTGGCAAGTAGAAGTTGTTAGCGCCTCAGAGTCTGATTTGGGTGGTTATAAAGAAGTTATTTTGCGCGTTGTGGGTCAAGGCGCTTTTTCAAAACTTAAGTTTGAGTCTGGTGGTCATCGCGTTCAACGCGTTCCACAAACAGAGACTCAAGGTCGTATTCATACATCAGCTTGCACGGTAGCGGTCATGCCTGAAGCTGATGCAATTAGTGATATTGAAATCAATCCTGCCGATTTACGAATTGATACTTTTAGAGCTTCAGGTGCTGGCGGTCAGCACATTAATAAAACAGACTCGGCTGTTCGTATTACCCACCTTCCTACTGGAACTGTAGTGGAATGCCAGGATGATCGCAGCCAGCATCGTAATCGTGAGCAAGCCATGAAGGTTTTGGTCTCACGCATTATGGATGCCAAGCGCCGTGCCGCTCACGATAAAGAAGCTGAGACTCGTAAGAGCCTTGTTGGTTCGGGCGATAGAAGCGACCGTATTCGTACCTACAACTTCCCACAAGGTCGCATTACCGATCACCGCATCAACCTAACCCTATACAAGATTGATGCCATGATGGATGGTGATATCCAAGAATTATTAGGTGCTTTAGCGGCGGAACACCAAGCAGAGCTTTTAGCTTCTCTAGGTGAAAATTAATACATGCCCTGCATTAAGGAACTTTTAGCAGCATCCACCTTAGATAAGGTGGATACAAAAGTTCTCTTAGCTCATTTAATTGAGAAACATCTGAACTGGCCTAAGAGCTCTTTAATCAGCAGAGATACGGATGCTCTACCCAAAGAGTTAATTGCTGAATGGCATTTGTTAGAAGCTCGCAGGAATAGCGGTGAACCCGTTGCTTATATCCTTGGCAAAAAAGAGTTTTACAACATTGAACTAAAAGTGGCTCCAGGGGTTTTAATTCCAAGACCAGAAACAGAGCTTTTAGTTGAGTTAGCTATTGAACATATTCACCAAGAAAAACTTACTGCGCCACGTATCCTTGATTTAGGTACCGGCAGCGGTGCGATTGCGCTAGCAATTGCTAAAAATCTAGCTGATGCAAAGGTAGTGGGTATTGATTTAAGCGAATCCGCTTTAGCGATTGCCAAAGAAAATGCTCAGTTACTAGGTCTTGATCAACAAGTTAGTTTTTCTCAAGGCAACTGGTTTGAAGCGCTCTCCAAAATTGCTCATGGGCAAAACGATGGCCTATTTGATCTGATTGTGAGCAACCCACCCTATATAGCCTCTGGAGATCAACATCTATCTGAAGGCGACCTTCGTTTTGAACCAGATACCGCCCTAACCGACTTTAACGATGGCTTAAGCGCTTATCGGTTAATTATTGGCTCTGCCAAAGAATATCTGAATAAAAATGGTCTGATTGCTCTAGAACATGGATATGACCAATCAGCAGCAGTCAGAAATTTATTACAAGAGCATGGTTTTGTGGATATAAAAGTCCATCATGACCTTGCGGGTATTGCCCGAGCAGCAAGTGCTAAGCTTCGTTAAAATTAGGTCTTCATATAAGGAAACATCATGGACGCACAAGCAAAAATTAAAACGATCGTTGAAGGACACCCAGTTGTTCTATTTATGAAGGGCACTGCGCAATTTCCGCAATGCGGCTTCTCAGGTAGAGCCATTCAAATTTTGCAAGCCTGTGGCGTTAATGAGCCGTACACCATTAATGTTTTAGAAGATGATGCCATCCGCCAAGGCATTAAAGAATTTTCCAACTGGCCAACGATTCCTCAGCTCTATGTCAAAGGTGAATTCATCGGTGGTTCAGACATCATGACTGAGATGTATCAAAGCGGCGAATTACAACAAGTTTTAGCAGGCTAAAACTAGCTAAGTAATAGAGCTATGCTCTATGTGCCGCAATAAGTGACTGTTTGCGGCACCCCATCAGGTCTTGGGAAAGCTAATGTGTGACCGCTGAACTCTTCGGAAAAAGGATTTTTAATTATTTCCAGTAAATCTAGAAATGGTTTTAAATCCCCTGAAGTTTCAACATCCTCAATTACCGATGCAACCACATGGTTTCTAGGAATAACCACAGGATTATTTACCTGCATCAGTTTCGAGGTGCTCGTTAAGTCACGGTTAGATTCCAACAACTCTAATTGCCAAGCCTTTACCCAATCTTGCAACGCAGGGTGATTTAAAGTTCCGCGGGCTAGTTGACGGAATGTGATTGTGAAATCCAACCGTTGATCATGCATTATTTCTAATAGCTCACTCACTAACTGCACCGCATTAGCCGTCACCGAATCAAAACCTATTTTTTTACAAAAAACCTGCTGCCAATAAGCTTCATAAATATTTGGGAATGTTCTTAATATGTCCTGCGCCACCTGAATCGATAAATCAATATCATTGGGATATAAAAGCGGCAGCAAAGACTCAGCAAATCTGCAAATATTCCAGTACATTATTTTCGATTGATTGCCATAAGCATATCGACCACGTCTATCAATAGAACTAAACGTTGATCGCAAATCATACTCATCAATAAATGCGCACGGGCCATAGTCAATCGTTTCGCCAGAAATGCTTATATTGTCAGTATTCATGACGCCATGGACGAACCCAACACTCATCCATTGCGCAACTAAATAGGCTTGCTGATCTATCATTTTTTTCAAAAATTCTATGTAAGGATTTTCTATATTTATAAGCTCAGGGTAGTGTCTTTTAATTGCGTAGTCAGCCAATTCTTTTAGCGTCGAAACATCGCCTCGACAAGCAAACTCAAAGGTCCCGATTCGAATATGACTGGATGCAATTCGAGTCATCACTGCCCCTGGTTGCAACTTCTGACGTTGCACATATTCACCAGTTCCGACTACAGCCAAAGTGCGGGTTGTCGGAATTCCCAAAGCATGCATGGCTTCGCTAAAAATATATTCTTTAAGGACTGCCCCCAAGATTGCAAGCCCATCACCATTACGAGAATAAGGTGTACGACCAGCCCCCTTTAACTGAACATCCACAATTTTTTCATCAGAGACTCGGTGTTCACCCAAAAGAATTGCCCGACCATCTCCTAAGTTTGTAAAGTTACCGAACTGATGGCCTGCATAGGCTTGCGCTATAGGAACAGCCCCTTTAGGTAGTGTATTGCCGGATAGACTGTCTATTCCAGCAGCACTCATTAAGCTATCAATATCGAGATTGATTGAGCTCGCTAACTGTTCATTGAATATTAATCCCTTAGGAGATTTAACTTTTCTCGGGTAAGCCGGCTCAAACAGATTTGACGGTAACTTCTGGTAACTATATTCAAATTTCCATCCTGGTTGTTCCATAAGCGCTTCCGAAAATAAGCCTCTAAAAATCTAATTTAAGGCCACTCTTCAAACCTCTCCTAACAGTAAATATTATTTACTTGATGTGTTTTTTATCTTCAAAACTAAAATAGTTAATGCCAGTAACAAGGTGATTCCATTAGCAATCACCATTGGCCAAGCATGAATTAATGCCCCATAAATAAACCACAGAAAAACACCAATACTGAACATTAAGTACATTGATAAAGATATAGCGCTAGTGTCTCTTGTTTTATATATATGCGTAACCTGCGGCAAAAAAGAAACCGTTGTTAATACCGCCGCTATATAACCAAGAATTGATTCAGAGCTCAAGAGAAACCTCTTTTTATTTAAAAATAAGTTATTAGATTATATGTACATAAAGACTATCCCAGTACTTCGAAACAATAGTCCATATAGTTAAAATATTTTCAAATTAAACCTTGCTAGCTCATCCAAAGAGCCGCTCATGGTTTAGCATGGCGGTATGGATACAACGATCGCATTTTTACTCTTAGGTCTTTTCTGCATTATTGCTATTGCCAGCCTGTTCTATGCCTGGAATCAAGGGCAAGCTCGCGTCAAAGCGGAAACTGAATTAGAGGCTGAGCGCCGCCAAAGCGCTGATAAATTGGCTACCTTGCAGCAGTCTGCTCAAGATGCAAAAACTGCTCTATCCGATCAGTTTAAAAATCTAGCCAATGAGATTTTGGAAGAAAAGTCACGTCGTTTTGCCGAGCAAAATCAGCAAAATTTAGACACGCTTTTAAAGCCACTTCAAGAAAAATTGACTGATTTCCGTAAACAGGTTGATGAGACTTACCAATCAGAAGCAAGAGAGCGTTTTGCTTTAAAACAGGAAGTGGAAAAATTAGCTGGCCTAAACCTACGCATGACCGATGAAACCAGGGCTCTGACCAATGCACTTAAAGGTGAATCTAAAACCCAGGGGGATTGGGGTGAGTTGGTACTAGAAACGATTCTAGAAAATTCTGGGTTACGCAAAGGTGAAGAGTATGTGGTTCAAGATACTCACACGATCAGTGATGGCTCACGTTTACAACCCGATGTGGTGATTCGCCTTCCAGAATCTAAACACCTGGTGATTGATAGTAAGGTTTCGATTACAGCTTATACACGCTACATGCAGGCTGATGACGAGAGCACCAAAACGGCCGAACTCAATAGTCATGTTCAATCGATTAGGCAACATATTCAAGGTTTATCCAGCAAAAACTACCAAGACCTATATGGCGTTGGATCAATTGATTTTGTGTTGATGTTTATTCCAGTTGAACCTGCCTTTTTATCTGCCATGCGCCATGCGCCAGACATTTATCAAGAAGCACTAAAGAAAAATATTGTGATTGTGTGCCCAAGTACATTACTAGCAACCGTAAGAACCGTAGCTCACCTATGGCGCCAAGAGTATCAAAACAAAAATGCTCAAGAGATTGCCCGTCAATGTGCCATGCTCTATGACAAATTTGTTGGGTTTGTTGAAGACTTAGATAAAGTAGGTCAACGCTTAGAGCAAGCTCAAGTTAGTTATAACGATGCGGTAGGTAAGTTAAAAACTGGTCGTGGCAATCTGATTCGCACAGCTGAGAATGTTAAGAAGCTTGGCGTTAAACCAAATAAATCATTACCTAGCAAACTTACCGATGTTGCTGATGATGAGTAATTTCTGTCATTCTCAATTCTAGAATTCAGAATATTTAATTAAATTTAAGTAATAAAAAACCCGCTGTCTTTACAGATAGCGGGTTCAGTTCTCAGGCTCTAGGCCTGCGAAAGGTAACTAATTACTTACGTGTACGACGAGCAGCTGTTTTCTTAACTGTACGTGTTGCACGTGCAGCTGGCTTAGCAGCAACTGTTGTAGCAGCTGATTTAGCTTGCTTAGCAAAACCTTGGAAAGCTTCAACAGCTTGCTCAGCATTTTGCTCAGCAACAGCAGCAGCTTCTTTAGCAGCTACTTGGAACTGCTCGAAACCTTGCAATGCTGTACCAACTGAAGTTTTCAATGCGTTAACAAAAACGTCTGAACCTGCTGGTGCGTTAGCAGCGAATGTGTCAACCCAGTTTTGTACGCCAGCTTGGAATTGTTCGATTTGAGCTTCAGCAACTTCTGCCAACTCAACATTACCTTCACGAACTAATTTAGCTACAGCACGTTGATGAGCAGCCAATTTGTTACCTAAAGGTGCAAATACGTCAGCTTGTACTAAAGAAGCAAAAGCTTGTGGATCTTTGATTGTCAAAGCTTGCTCTAAACCGTCTTGAGCTTCTTCTAAAACTGCTTTGCTAGCTGCAAAGTTGATGTCAGCTAATTGTTGAGCGCGCTCAACTGCTTTAGTTGTCAATGCAAATGCTGTGTTTAAACCTTCAGTAGAAATTTCTGCAAATTTTGCTGTGATTTGATCTTGGTTCATTGTGTACTCCAAATAGGTTAGTTAATAAGATTCGCAGCACACTTATTGCACTGCACAAACTCTATTTTAGGGTAAACCAGTAGGATTTCAAGGCATTTTTGTTGCAATGCAGTAAAAATGCTGATTTTCTCACGATGAGAAATTATATGATTGATTTATATGGGAATTTTTTGGTGCCCCCTGACAGAATCGAACTGCCAATCCATGATTACAAGTCAAGTGTTATACCATTTAACTAAGGGGGCCAACCTATTCTGCGTATTTTTGCGTACTCAATAAAGAACGCCACAGAATTACTTCTAAGCCCGATATTCTAACTTATTTCACTAGCTTTAGGCTAGGCCTTCCTTTAGAAATCGGTGTATTTTTTTCCTCCGCCGGCGCAGAAGGTGGCGTTCTATCAACTGGGAAAGACATACCCTGACCATTTTCTTTGGCATAAATTGCCATGACATTGGTTAGGGGAACATGAATCTCTCTAGGAACACCGGCAAAGCGTGCTTTAAACGCAATCCACTCATTGTCCATATGCAACTCCTGACAAGCTTCAGGACTGATATTAAGAATGATTTCGCCGTTATTCACATAGTCCATAGGAACATGAACCTGCTCTGTGACAAAAACAGCTAAGTAAGGAGTAAACCCATGATCCACACACCACTGATGTAGTGCGCGGACCAAATAAGGTTTAGTACTAGGGACGTCGTTCATAAACTTCACTAAATTAGTTAAAGAACTAATTAGCGACGCATGACCTTCTCAGATGGGGTCAACGCTTCAATGTACGCAGGACGGCTGAAGATACGCTCTGCATATTTCATTAAAGGTGCAGCATTGCGAGATAAATCAATACCGTAGTGCTCTAAGCGCCATAGCAATGGAGCAATCGCCACGTCTAGCATTGAGAAATCATCACCCAACATGTATTTGTTTTTAATGAAAATAGGCGCTAACTGAGTTAAACGATCACGAATAGCTAAACGCGCTCTTTCATGATTTTTTTCTGCAGCTTTACCTTTTTCATTTTCCAAAGTTGATACGTGTACGAATAGTTCTTTTTCAAAATTGAACAAGAACAAACGAGCACGAGCACGCGCAACCGGGTCAGGCGGCATCAACTGTGGATGAGGGAAACGCTCATCAATGTATTCATTAATGATGTTTGACTCATAAAGAATTAAATCGCGTTCAACCAAGATAGGTACTTGGCCATAAGGATTCATGACAGAGATGTCTTCTGGTTTATTGAAAAGATCAACGTCACGGATTTCAAAGTCCATGCCTTTTTCAAATAGAACCAAACGGCAACGCTGAGAGAACGGGCAGTTAGTGCCCGAATATAAAACCATCATAGGGTAAATCTCCTAATTATTTTTTTAGTGGATGTCTTTCCAATATGACTTGTTTAAACCCCAAGCCAATACTGTAAATACTGCCAAGAACATCAATACCCAAACGCCTAAACGCTTACGATCCAACTGCGCAGGCTCACCCATCCACTGGAGATAAGCAACTAAGTCACCCATAGCATCATCAAACTCTTGCGGTTTTAATTTGCCTGGTGTTACTTGTTCAAAGCCTTTGAAAACATGATGCGTCTTAGACGCGTCATGTGGATCTTTTTCTTCTACATACTTAGCGGTACGAACACCTTGTAGCTCCCACATCACGTGAGGCATACCAACGCTTGGGAAAGCCATGTTATTCCAACCAGTTGCTTTCGTATCGTCTTTGTAGAACGTACGCAAATATGTGTAAAGATAGTCCGCACCTTTAGCGCGAGCAATCACTGATAGATCTGGAGGTGTTGCACCAAACCATGCTTTTGCATCTTTAGGTGCAATCGCCACAGTCATCATGTCACCTACTTTTTCACCAGTAAATAACAAGTTTTGTTTGATTTGCTCGTCTGTTAAACCAATATCGCGCAAACGGTTGTAACGCATGCTCACTGCACCGTGGCAATTCAAGCAATAGTTAACAAATAATTTAGCGCCATTTTGTAGAGCAGCTTCGCTATTAACACGCTTAGGTGCAGCGTCTAATGGGAACTCACCAGTGTTAGCTTGTACTGAGTTCATTGTGGCGGCTACTACTAAGCCCCCAATCATTTGCCATACGAATTTTTTCATTTTCATTTTCCTTATGGGTGCTCGCGATTAATGCGCAACAAAATTAACGCGACTTGGAACTTGCTTGAACTCACCCATACGGCTCCACCAAGGCATTGCTAGGAAGAAACCAAAATAGATGATGGTGCAAATTTGAGAAACCTTCTCACCAATTGGTGATGGAGGTTGAATGCCCAAGTAGCCCAAAATAATGAAAGCAACAACAAATACACCATAGATGTATTTGTGGAACTGTGGACGGTAACGAATCGACTTAACAGGTGAGTTATCTAACCATGGCAAGAAGAAGAAAATTACCACTGAGCCACCCATCACGATCACGCCCCAGAACTTCGCATCAAATAGAACGAAGCCCACGGCTAATACTGCCAAGATACCTGCACAGATACCTTTTACTTTTTTGTCTTCAGTACTACGAATCACTTTACCTAATAACAATGCAGCAAAGATCCACATTGGTAATAAGAACTGTGATGTTGTAGCGCGCAACATAGAGTAGAAAGGTGTGAAGTACCAAACCGGCGCAATGTGCGGAGGAGTCTTCAACGGATCTGCAGGAATAAAGTTATTGTGTTCTAAGAAATAACCGCCTACTTCAGGCATAAAGAACACGATAAATGCAAAGATCATCAAGAACACGCCAACGCCTAGTAGGTCATGTACTGAGTAATATGGATGGAAAGGAATACCATCAACAGGTACGCCATTTGCATCTAAGTTTTCTTTGATTTCTACGCCATCAGGGTTGTTAGAACCTACTTCGTGCAAAGCAACGATGTGAGCAGCTACCAAACCGATCAATACCAATGGAACAGCAATCACGTGGAATGAGAAGAAACGGTTCAAGGTTGCATCACCCACCACGTAGTCACCACGAATCCATAAAGATAGATCTGGGCCAACCAATGGAATAGCAGCAAACAAGTTAACAATCACTTGAGCGCCCCAATAAGACATTTGACCCCATGGTAATAAATAACCCATGAACGCTTCAGCCATTAGACACAAGAAGATAGCGCAACCGAATACCCAAACTAATTCACGTGGCTTGCGATATGAACCGTAGATCAAACCACGGAACATATGTAGGTAAACCACTACGAAGAACATAGAAGCGCCGGTTGAGTGCAAGTAACGCACCAACCAACCCCAAGGCACTTCGCGCATGATGTATTCAACAGACTGGAATGCTTTTTCAGCATCAGGCTTGTAATGCATCACCAAGAAAATACCGGTAATGATTTGAATAGCCAAAACTAGAATCGCTAAAGAACCAAAGAAATACCAGAAGTTAAAGTTCTTTGGTGCGTAGTACTTAGTTAAGTGACCTTCAATAGTCGCTGTTAATGGGAAACGTGAGTCAACCCAAGCTAATAATTTTTGTCCGCGCGAGGCGTTCGCTGGAACTTCTTTTTCATGAAATGCCATGTTTTACCCCTTACGCTTTCTTGTCTTCACCAATGATCAACTTTGTGTCGCTCACATACATATGTGGTGGCACTTCTAAGTTGTCTGGCGCAGGTTTGTTTTTAAATACTCGACCAGCCAAGTCAAATGTAGAACCGTGGCATGGGCACAAGAAACCACCTTCCCAGTTGTCTGGCAAAGATGGTTGTGCACCTGCTTGGAATTTTGCAGTTGGTGAGCAACCTAAGTGTGAGCAAATACCAACAGCTACCAAATACTCAGGCTTGATAGAGCGGTATTCGTTACGTGCGTATTCTGGTGTTAAAGAGTCTGCGTTGCGTTCTGACTTTGGATCAGCCACTTCAGCATCTGTCTTTTTAAGTGACTCAACCATTTCAGGTGTACGACGAACAACCCAAACTGGTTTGCCGCGCCACTCAACTGTGCGTAATTCGCCTGGCTGCATACCAGCGATATCCATTTCAACAGGAGCACCGGCTGCTTTTGCTCGCTCAGACGGAGCAAATGTGTTTACCAAAGGTAATACAACTGCCGCACCACCAACACCGCCTGCAACTGAAGTCGCGATGATCCAGTTACGACGGCTTTTATCCATGCATTGATCACTCATTACTGATTTCCCTCTTGTAAGGCTTTATTTTTGACGTCAACGGGCAATTATAGCGAAGGCGACCCCCTGATTTAAACCCCATAAGCTTAAAAAATAGGCAAAACCTATAAAAAAGTTATCAACTTACAAAGGCTTACAGTTGTTAACCAATCGATAACTTTTAAACAGGATTAGGGATATCCACAAAGGTATGCTTTAAACCGAACTTGTTGGCTAGATGCTCACCTAGCGCCTGAATGCCATAACGCTCAGTAGCGTGATGCCCAGCAGCTATGTAAGCAATACCCATTTCTCTTGCAATATGGACGGTTGGCTCAGAAATCTCACCACTGATGTAAGCGTCCACTTTCATTAAAATAGCTTCATTTATATAAGATTGAGCAGCGCCAGTACACCAGGCAACCGTTTTAATCGGCTGATTAAGGTCCCCAATGACCAAAGGGTCACGCCCTAAACGACTACCCACACTTCTTGCTAATTGCCCTAGAGTTTTCTGAGAAGCATTTGGTTTCCCCTGCCAAATGAGGCCATCAATCCCCTTAGAGCTGGCCACAGACCACCCCATGATTTTGGCCAATTGAGCGTTATTACCCAATTGAGGGTGCAAGTCCAAAGGTAGGTGGTAAGCCAACAAATTGATGTCATGCTCCATTAAAAGCTTTAGGCGGGCATGTAACTGTCCAACAATGGCAGGATCATCACTTTTCCAAAACCAACCATGGTGAACCAAAATAGCGTCGGCTTTTTGAGCAATAGCCTCCTCGATTAAAGCTTTGCTTGCGGTAACCCCAGTAACGATTTTTTTAATCGATGCCCTGCCCTGAACTTGCAAACCATTCGGACAATAGTCTTTGACGCGGTCCACTTGTAATAAGTCAGATAAGTGACTAACGAGCAAATCTCTAGCAATCGATCCCTTACTGGATTTAATAGCTTTCAGAGCTTTTTCTTTTTTCAGGGGTGTCTTTAAACTTGGCTGGCTTTTTTTTGGCATTCGGCTAATCTATCACTATGTTGAAACGACTTTGGTTACTCTTCGCACAGATTGTCACTCTTTTATTGGCAATTTTGTTTATCTTAAGTACTTTTAAGCCAAATTGGCTAGATGGTATTGGTTTTAATGGTGTTAGCAGCATCACCATTAATGAATCTTCCATTGATCCAAGCACACCCAACCCAGGCTCACATCACGAAGCGGTTAAACGCTCTATGCCAGCTGTGGTCAATATTTTTACGAGCAAGAACGTCGTTAAACAAAAGAGAAATAAAAAAGACTCCAATAGCTCGCAATCCAATGATCCTTGGTTCCAATTTTTCTTCGGAGATCAAGCACCTAATAAAGAAGAAGAGTCTTCAAGTCTTGGTTCAGGTGTAATTGTTAGTGCAGAAGGGTTAATACTGACCAACCACCATGTGATTGAAGGTGCTGATCAGATTGAAGTGGCATTAGCTGATGGCAGAAAAACAAAAGCAACTGTTATCGGTAGCGACCCAGATACCGACATCGCCGTTTTAAGAATTAATATCCCGAACCTCCCCAAACCCATTACCTTTGCAAAAATAGAGTCTGTCAAAGTCGGCGATATTGTTTTAGCAATCGGCAATCCATTTGGCGTTGGTCAAACCGTGACATCTGGCATCGTTTCTGCATTAGGTAGAGATCATTTGGGCATCAATACCTTCGAGAACTTTATTCAAACCGATGCCGCCATTAACCCAGGTAATTCTGGTGGCGCATTAGTGGATACAAGAGGCCATCTCATTGGCATTAATACAGCGATTTACTCACGCAGTGGCGGCTCCATGGGCATTGGATTTGCTATTCCAATTAGTACTGCAAAAGAAGTGCTAGAAGCCATTACAAAGAACGGCGGCGTTACTCGCGGATGGATTGGTGTTGAGCCACAAAATATCAATCAAGAGCTGGCTGATACTTTAAAAATTAAACCTGAAGGCGTACTGATTATCGGCACTCTTCAAAATGGTCCCGCAGATAGAGCCGGCATCAAGCCTGGTGATGTGCTTAAAAAAATAGATGGCAAACCTGTTAAAGATATTACTCAGCTACTCAATAAGATTTCAGCAGTAAGCCCAGGTCAAAAGATTAAAGCCGAGATCAGCAGAAAAGGTAAAGACCTAGAGATTGAGATACAAGTAGGTAAGAGGCCAGGGCCGAAGAGGCAGAAGTAACTGTCTTACAAAATCGATCTAATGAATAAAAAAGGCCTCATATGAGGCCTTTTTACTAAGAACCACAAAAGTTAGAAGGCTCTTGAATATTGAAGGCCGAATAACCAAGCACTAGATTTATATGATCCATTTACTAACCCACGAGCAGGTCGTTGATCATTATTAACATCTGAATTTTTAATAAATACTCTTGCTAACCCAATGTCTACAACGCTATCTTTATCATACTTCCACTGAGTTCCAACAGTTAACCATGTTCGATCATTATCGGGTAATGAAACCAACCTAGTATCAGGACTTTTTACTGGCGTTTTATCATAAGCAACACCAGCCTTCAACTTTAAATTAGATGCATATTGATAATTTGCCCCTAAAGCAAAACGCCAACTATCTTTGAAATCAGTCACCAAAGTTTGAGCTAGAGATGATGATGCAAGGTTATACACATCAATCTTTGGAATTGAGCTCCATCCCGTCCAAGAAACATCGCCAAGAATCTCAACTGTATCGTTATATTTATGAACAACACTTAAAAAAGCCATGTCAGGTAATTTGACATTGGCTGAACCAGGTCCAGTTCCTGTAGCATCAACAGCTCCCCCAATACCAGGCGTTGTTGAGCTAACACCTGAAGTTGTCAAAGAGCCTGACAAACTATGCTTTATAGCAGACCTATAAGAAATACCGATTTTTGTTCGATCATCTAACTTAAATAGAGCACCAGCATTCCAACCATATGAAGAGTTATCAGATAAATCCATATGAGTCAAACCAGTTGTTAAATTTGCATAAAATGTCGAGTTGCCCACCGCAACTGGATAAGTTGTAATTGTTCCAGTTATTCTTTTGTAATCAGCATCTAATTTCTGAAAATTTAAACCAAACCCTAGCGATACCACTTCGTTCAATTTATAGGCAATGGAAGGGTTTAGATTTATTGTCTTAATATTAAACTCAAGCGCTTGAGCACCACCCACCCATGCCCCATCATATTTTGAATGAGAGCCAAAGGGAGCACCAATGCCCATACCAAAGGTCAGCTTCTCATCAATTTGCGATGTGAAATATCCATTAGGAATTAAAGGAGTTGTACCAGCATTACCCCCATTACCTGCACTTGCTAATCCACTCACAGAAGAACTACCGTTTGTAAATTTAATGCTTGCATCAGTTACATTTAAACCAACAGATACATGATTGCCTTTTAGCTCGGTCATGCCAGCTGGGTTATAAAAAACTGTACTGGCATTATCTGCAACAGCAGCAGAGCCAGCATAAGCATTACCTAAGCCACTAGCGTTTTGTTGAAATACCTGAAATCCAGCTGAAAAAGAGGCTGTTGAGACCCCACTTAAAGCAATAGCTAGAACTAATGGTTTTAGTTTCATGTTTTCTCCTCAATTATTAGAACGACTGTTTTAATTTAATTCAGCATCTACAAAATTAATCTAAGTATTTCCCCTTATAAGGAGTGATTTTAGCGCCCTAATCTATCTCTTCATTCCTAAATTATGGAGATTTACGAATGAAAAAATCACTTATCGCTTTAGCAGCATTGGCTTCAGTAGCTGGTGTAGCACAAGCTCAATCATCAGTAACTTTATCTGGTAACATCGATTTAGGTATGCACTCATTGAAAAATACTTTCACTGACGGTACAGATACAGTCACGCGCAAACAAACTGGCCCTAACGGCAACGGTGCAGCAAGCTGGACATCCAGCGCCATTGGCATTGACGTTAAAGAAGATCTAGGTAGTGGCATGCGAGCTGGTTATTCTGCTGCCATGAACTTAAGCTCATTTGGCGCCTCTGCTGACTTAGCGACACAATTATTAGGAACAGGTCGTCATTCATACGCTTTTGTGGGTGGCAATTTTGGTGAACTACGCATTGGTTACCAATATGTTCTTGAAGATCAAATTTCTGGCGGCATTGGTCGCGCCTCCCCGACAGGCAATATTGCTGGCCGCATCCATAACTACTCATTTGCATTTGGGGAGACTGTAAGTGCAGCATCGCCAGCAGGAGCACTTACATCTGGCGCATTCACACGCGGCAATATGGTTGAGTACTCTTCTCCAGTTATGGGTGGTCTACAAGTAATTGGTCAATGGGGTAAAGTCACTGATGACTTAACTACAACTGTAGTAGCAGGCGCAAATGCTGGTGAAGCAGATGCTCAATTATTTGCTATTGGCGCAAAATATTCAGCAGGTGCATTAAATTTAGGTATGTCATATCAAACTGTTGATAGCAAAGCGCAAACTATTGGCGCAGCAAGCACAACAACACGCTCAGATACAGATCGTACTACTTGGACTTTTGGCGGTAATTATGATTTCAAAGTAGCGAAAGTATTTGCTTCTTATGGCACCCGTAAAAATGAGACAACAGGTAATGTGCCTGCTTCATTTGCTAATTTAACAACAACAGCCAATGAACTTAAACGTGATGGTTGGGATTTGGGAGCTACTGTACCCGTAGGTGCAAATGTGACTTTGACAGCAAACTATGGCCAAGGCTCATGGAAATACACACAAGGCGGAGATACAACAAAGTTTGACGTTGATGCTTACCAAGTTGCAGCAACATATGCTTTAAGTAAGCGTACTTCAGCTACAGTCTTCTACGGTATGGCCAAAGCTTCAGGCGATACAGCTGATGTGGCTAACTCAGAAATTAAAAATACACAGTATGGCTTTGGTTTGCGTCACACGTTCTAATCTATATTGGTTTAGCTAATTAATGATTAGTGCTCCATTAAATCAAACCGCCCCTCGGGGCGGTTTTTTATTTCTACACCTCTAATTTTTAGGGGTAATAATTAAATGTTTATAAATTCTGTATATTTCCAGTTTTGGAATGAGCAATCATGGATTCTCAAAACTCAAAACATAAGCTAGCTGCCAATGATCCGGCTTATGGGGAGTTTTCGCCAAAATTTCAAAAAATACTTATAAATCAAACAATTAATAATTTTAAATTTTCAAATATTGATAATTTAATTAAAAATCTACTGACTAAAGAAAATGCTTTATTAATTAGAAATAAGCTTTCAAAGAAGTCTTATGAGATGCTTGCAAGCCGTTTGCAAAGCCATATTCTTCCCTATTTCTCAGGATATGCAATTGATGAAATTGATTTTGAAAAATTAAATTCTTTTAAGAATTACTTAAGAGAATTCAATTTAGCTGATGTAACAATTGATCAATATTTCAATGCACTTAGAAAGGTATTTAAGTTAGCTCTTACAAAAAACCTAATTACAAAAATTCCAGAATTTCCCGAGCTAAAAAAAGAAAGTACGCCACGTGGGGGATTTACAGCAAAAGAGTATTTGCAGATCCTTAAGCATTCAAAACATCTTAGAACATGTAAGCACTCTTATATTTATGAACCTACTCATAGAGATACTAAAGGGGGCATTTATTCATCTAATCAAAATTTTCCACATGAATTTGTCTGGCTTATTGGATTCATGGTTAATAGTTTTGTCAGGCCAGTAGATATCAAGTTAATTCAACATAAACATGTAGAGGTTATACGAGGAAGACATATTTATCTCAGGCTATCTCTTCCAGAAACAAAGAAACATAAATTACAGATTGTTACTTTAAGACCGGCTGTTAGGATTTATGAACGATTATTCGATTACATGAGTCAAAAAAATCTAGCTTCCCCAGAGGATTATCTTTTTTTACCGGAAATAAAAGATCGAGAAGCTGCGAGCTATTTAATTACTAAGCATTTTAGAGAAATACTAATTGATTTAAATTTACGGCAAGGGCCTCTTGGTCAAAACAGAAGTCTTTATAGCCTTAGACATACAGCAATAACTTTTAGGCTTTTGTATGGGAAAGGCATTGATTTATTGACTTTGGCAAAAAATGCACGCACATCAGTAGAGATGATAGAGCGCTTTTACGCTTCGCAACTGACCCCTGAAATGAACATAGACCTTCTGCAAAGCAGAAGGTCTATATAGGTTTCTTTTTTTAATTTAAATTAGTTAGTGCGCCAAGATCTTTGATAAAAATTCTTTAGCTCTTGGTGAGCGCTCATCAGGCTTATTAAAGAAATCATCCTTCGTACAATCTTCAACAATCCTACCTTGATCCATGAAAATCACGCGATTACTTACTTTTCTAGCAAAACCCATTTCATGAGTAACGCACATCATGGTCATACCCTCATTAGCAAGCTGTACCATGACATCTAATACTTCACCCACCATTTCTGGGTCAAGCGCTGATGTAGGCTCATCAAATAACATAACGATTGGATCCATACTCAAGGCCCTAGCAATCGCTACTCGCTGTTGTTGTCCACCTGACAATTGACCTGGGAACTTATCTTTATGCGCTGAAAGACCTACACGTTCCAAATATTTAAGCCCGTGTTTTAAGGCTTCTTCTTTACTGCGGCCCAATACCTTGATTTGAGCTAATGTTAAGTTTTCGGTGACAGATAAGTGCGGGAATAACTCAAAGTGTTGGAAAACCATGCCAACACGTGAACGCAGTTTAGGCAAATTTGTTTTAGGGTCATGAACAGCAATTCCATCTACTGTAATTTCGCCTTTTTGAAATGGCTCCAAGGCATTGATTGTTTTAATTAAGGTTGATTTACCTGAGCCGGATGGGCCACACACCACCACAACTTCACCTTTTTTAATATCAGTAGTGCAATCAGTAAGAACCTGAAAATTGCCATACCACTTGGAGACGTTTTTCATTTCAATCATGGGGGTCTCTTTATCTTATTTATAGTTCTTATTAATCAACGAATAATTGCAACGCGTTGTTGCAAGATTTTTACCAGCCTTGAAAGACCAAAGCAGATAAGGAAATAAATAACAGCTGCAGCTAAGTAAGTTTCAATTGGTCGGCCATAATTTTTACCCGCCACCTCAAAACCTTTGAGCATGTCATACGCACCAATGGCATAAACCAAAGATGTATCCTGAAACAGGATAATCGTTTGCGTTAATAACACTGGGATCATATTTCTAAAAGCTTGAGGCAATATAACTAAACGCATATTTTGCGAATATGTCATGCCCATAGCTTGCCCTGCATAAATTTGACCTCTGGGTATTGATTGAATGCCTGAACGCATGATTTCACAAAAGAAGGCTGATTCAAAAGCAATAAATGTAATGATGGCCGATGCTTCTGCACCAATAGGTCGCCCCAAAATACTTGGCATCAATAAGAAGAACCACAAAATCACCATGACCAATGGGATCGAGCGCATCATATTGACATAGGCACCCGCAGGAATAGTTAATGCAGGCTTACCAGATAGCCTCATTAAAGCTAGCAAAGTACCAAAAAAGATACCGCCAACTGTTGCTATGACTGTTAACTGAAGGCTGAATAGGAAACCATTCAGCACATACTGGCGAATCATTTCTAAGCTATAAAAGGAAAGATCAATATTCATATTTTTCCTTTAATGCCCGCCAGTACTGGCAGAAGCGATAAATCCAGGCACTCGTGTTCTTGACTCAATCAAAGCCATCACTCTATTAACTGCTAATGCAGAAATGACGTACAAAGTAGTGACGCCTAGGTAAATTTCAATACCTCTAGAAGTTTCTTCTTGAGCTTGCATAGCAAATAAAGTTAAATCTGCTACAGACACAGCAAACGCTACTGAAGAGTTTTTAATAATATTCATTGACTCTGAGGTTAGCGGCGGAATCACAATACGTAATGCCATCGGGAGAATCACATAACGATATGATTGAGCTGTTGTTAAGCCCATTGCTAAAGCAGCAAAACGCTGACCTCTTGGTAATGCCCCAATACCAGCCCTCACTTGCTCAGCAATACGTGAGGATGTAAAAAAGCCCAAAGCAAGACTAACTAAAATGAATGAAGGTAAACCCTTCATAACCGGAATGATGGCAGGTAATACGTGATACCAAAGAAATACCTGAACTAATACAGGAATGTTTCTGAATAGCTCAACCCAAACATTACCTATAGCAGCTAATAGCCGAGTAATTACATTATCTGGCGGCAATGTTCTTAGAGTACCCATCAGGATCCCGAGAATCATTGCAATCAAAAGACCAAGGGCTGAAACCGATAAGGTCCAGCCCCAGGCAGATAGCATCCAATCTAAATAAGTAGTTTCTCCACCTGTACCAAAACATACAGGGGAGAAATCTTCTTCTAAAGTGCTTTTACAAAATACTTCCCAATTCCAAGACATGTAGCTCTACTTTCTTGATTAGGAATTATTTCTTCGCATACTCTTCAGCAGGTTTGTCATTTGGATGAGCCCAAGCATCTTTAGTACTTGCTGATAAAGCTAGTCCAACCTTATTGCCTTTTGGTGGGATTGGTTGCAAGAACCATTTATCCCATAACTTAGCCAAAGTGCCATCCTTCATCATTTTCTTAATGCTGTCATCAACAGCTTTTTTAAATTCAGGATCGTCCTTACGTAACATAATGGCGATTGGCTCAACAGCAATTACCTCACCAACAATTTTAAAGTCTGCTGGATTTTTTGCATTGGCAATATTGCCAGCCAAAATAGAGCCATCCATCACGAAGGCATCAGCGCGTCCTGATTCCAATAATAAGAAACTATCAGCGTGGTCTTTACCAAATACTTCATTGAAATCTACACCGCTAGCTTTTTCATGCTTACGCAATAATTGGACAGATGTTGTACCAGTTGTTGTTGCAACTTTCTTACCATTTAATTGGTTCAGAGAAGTAATTCCTGAATTTGCTTTAACAGCAATACGCACTTCTTCAACATAAGTTGTTACAGCAAACGCCACATCTTTTTGACGAGTTGCATTATTGGTTGTAGAGCCACACTCAATATCTACTGTGCCATTAGCAACTAAAGGTAGACGATTTTGTGATGTAACGGCCTGATAAGTAATATCTAATTTTTTTAACTTCAACTGTTTTTGAATATCACCTAAAACACGTTGACAAATCTCTACATGGTAACCAGCATATTTGCCATCACCCACCGTATATGACAAAGCACCTGAAGATTCACGAACACCCATTGTTACGGCACTAGATGATTTAATCTTATCCAAAGTACTTGCAGCTTGAGCTGCAGAAATTAAACCTAAACCAAGCATTGCTGCAATTAATAAATTCTTTTTCATTTTTGCTCCTGTGTATGTTTACCTAAGCCATAAAACTAGAAATAAAGAAAACTTCCAGTAATTAGCTAGATTTGTACTTTTTAGCAGATTTTGAGAATAAAAGGGAGGGTATTTGCCCTTATTTAGGGAATAAAGGGCTAACATTTGAGAATGAATTTATTCGTAAATAGTGAAAATTTTGGTATTTTTATTAATTAGATGCTCTAAGTTAATATCTTGAAATGTCTGATACCAACCAATTAGCCTCTGCAATCTCCCTATACAGAGAGAATCGCCTTAATGAAGCTGCGGCCGCATTCAATCAAATGATTGAAGAAAAATCTGCCATTGAGCCAAGTAGATACTATTTAGGGCTAATTTCAATGGCAGAAAATAATTTTTCTGTTGCAATAAATCACTTAGATCAAGCAATTACGATTAACCCTAAAAAACCAGAATATCTATTTAATAAAGCAATTTGCTTTGGGCAACTTGGCAACTACAAAGATTGCCTTTATTTATTAGATGAAATACAGCAACTTCTTCCAAACTCACTGCCAGTTCTTTTCAACCAAGCCGTAGCATTGGGAAAGCTTGGCAAAAAAGATTCTGAGTTAACAATCTATAAAAAGATCTTATCTCTTGAACCCTCCAATCAAGATGCGCTCAATAATATTGCAGTTTGCTGTAATGAGCTGAACGACTCTAAACAAGCTTTAAATTACATCAATTTTTTACTCAGCATCAACCCTAACCACTTGTCTGCACTCAAAACAAAGTCTGATATCGTTCAGAAAATTGGTCTTCTAGATGATAGCTTTGAATGTTTAAGTCAATACCTAATACACTCATATAAAAATAATTTGATATCAAATGATGTGCGTCTTTTTTGTGAACAAATTATCCAATTAATAAAAATTCCCTCTAATTACAACAGTACATCAGAGATAGATATTGCAAGGGAATCTGTACAAACTTCTCTGAATAATGCTATTTCATTGGTAAATCTAATAAGTTCGTTAACCAATCAAGAATTTGAAATCATTATTTCAGTTCTCTTAAGGGTAAATTTGTTTTATTTGGCATATCAACAAAAAAATGATCGCCAAATTAACGAAAATATCTGCCAAATTATTAGCCAAATACTGAGCCATAGAATCCCCAAGTTTGAGAAGAAGATTAATCAAGATTCTTGCAAGATAAAACTGGGCGTCCTATCCCGATTTAGATATCACGTAGATACAGACATCTTGGCCTGGATCAAGCAATTACCAGCAACAGATTATGAGATATTTTTTATAAGGATAAACGGTGAACCCACCAATCATTACCTGAATCAACTGCAACAATTAGGCTCACTAATTGATATCCAATTAGATGAAACCAATCTCATCGATGTGGTTGATCAAATTAGAGACCTTCAATTAGACGCCTTATTTATGCAAGATATTGGCATGACCTCTGACGGAAAGTTTTTGGCTAACATTAGATTTTCACCGCTCCAATTTACAAACTGGTCTCATCCTGTAACTTCAGGATCTAAAGTTGTTGATTACTATCTTTCTAGCGATTTGATGGAACCAGAAAATGCCGAGAACCATTACACCGAGAAGTTAGTTAGATTACCTAATTTAGGGCTCTTTATCCCACCATACCCTACCTTAAAAGAGAAGGTTCTTAAAAAATTAAACTCTGATTTTTTCAATATAGGCTGCTTACAATCATTATTCAAATATTTGCCACACGATGATGATATTTTTATAGAAATTTGCAAAACAATCCCAAATGCAAAACTTGTATTTATTGAAGATGTAACTAAACCATCGACCGACTCATTTATTACTAGGTTGAAGAACCAATTTAAGCTTCATATGCTTGACTTTAATAAACATGTGCACATCTTCCCAAGAATGCCGCACGAAGAGTTTATGGCATTAATGAATGAAACCGATATTGAGCTTGATTCAATTGGTTGGACAGGTGGAAACACTAGCCTGCAAGCCCTATTCCTAGGAAAACCAATTCTCACTATTCAGGGTGAATATATGCGTGGGAGGCATACTGGCGCTATGCTCAATATTCTTAAAATTGAAGAGCTACCCCCACTGAAATCTAAAAATGAACTTTATTCAAAAGCTGAATATTTATTTAAAAATAAAGACAAATTGGAAGCAATTAGCTCTGAAATTTTAAGAAAAAATCACGCCCTCTTTAATGATCAACAATCAGTTATTGCAATAGATAACTTTATTAGAGAGCACATTTAATGGCTATATTATTAACAGGTGGCGCAGGATACATTGGCTCTCATGTACTAGTTAAGCTATTGCAGGCTAGAATTAATGTTGTAGTTATTGATAACTTCTCCAACAGTAACCCTGAAGTCTTTAACCGTATAAAAGCAATAACTAACCAAACAGTAAATTTTATTCATGGAGATATTCGTGATGCTGAATGCCTCAAGAATATTTTTCAAAATTTCAAGATTAATTCAGTCATGCACTTTGCTGGTTTAAAGTCAGTTCGAGAATCTGAAGAAAATCCAGCAATTTATTTCGACAATAACCTCATTGGTAGCAAAAACTTACTTGAGAAAATGTCATTGGCAAATATTAAATCTATTGTTTTTTCATCTTCAGCCACTGTTTATGGGGCGCCAAACAACTAGATACCAAAGAGCAAGAGTGCTGTAGAAGTTGCCAACTTAGATCAAGTCATCACCGCACTAGAAAAGATTAAACAAGCTGTGGATTTAGGTGAGCTAGATGAACAAAAATAGAGTTAGCTAGTGGCGCACTACGAGCTGGGTTTAAGAAATAGTTAAGGAGTGGCTGTAGATACGTATAAGTGTCCAGTTACTGGACGCTTGACGCTATAAATATGTGTATAAACAAGTATCTCGTTACAGTACGTATTAAAGGACAGCCAGTAAGAACAACAGTAGAAGCTGGCGAACCATCCACGCAAAACTATTAGGTGAGTGGCATTACGGCATAGGTAGTGTGGCAACTACAACTAGATTAACGGAAACAACGACACCTGAACAACAGCGTGTTAATCAACTTAAACAGCAACTGGATACAGCCAAGCTACAGCAAAAGCGTACTAAGTTAAATCAACAACAAATCAAGCTCAATCAGCAACGAGCTGACTTAAACAAATCCAACAAATAACAGACAAGAAAAAACCCACCCTGTTGCCAGAGTGGGTTTCAATACAACTTAGTACTACGTACTAATCTTTAACTGGCTAAGCCAGCGTGTGATTAGAATGAGTGACGTACGCCAACCATTGTTTGAGTTTGCTTAACTGAAGCTGCACCTGTTAATGCATTTGAGCTAGCTTTATCAAACTTAGTTTGACCATTGATCAAGTAAACATTAGTACGCTTGCTCAATGTGTAAACAGCTAACAAGTCATAAGCTTTTGTATCCCAAAGCTTTGCGCCGTCAGCTTCAAGCTTACCATCAGTATAAGCACCACCCAACGATAAAGTAGCAGTCACAGGAACTGTGAATGACACTGAATCTTGTGTGCTCTCAAACTTACCGAAAACAAGTGAAGTGGCTGTGCCATTGCCGTTCGTTTGAACTTTGTATTTAGCTTCATTCAAACCAACAGTAGCAAAGCCAAAGTTGTATGAGCCGCCAAATACGTTATATGTTAAATCAGCATTAACGCTTGCGCCAGCACCAGAACCAATTTGGATGTTGTTGTCGTTGTCTGAACCAATTAAACCAGTAAAGGCAAATTTAGGAGCTGCCGCGGCAGTTGCTGTACCTGCTGCTGAAACTGTACCTACAGCTGCAGCTGCAACGCTTGCATTCTTGATTTTTTCGTAAGCGTAACCAGCTTTTACAGGACCTTGAGCATAGTCAAGAGCCCAGATAGTTGCGCCGTTAGTCTTAGCAGAACCGTTAACTTTTACGTTTTCAGCTTGTTGTGTACCAACTTTAGCTGTCAAACCAGCAAATGTTGGTGATACATAAGCAATACCGTTAGCTGCGCGAGCATTTTGACCATACTTGAACAATGATGCTGCACCAGTGCCCCAGTTTGTGCCACCGTGAGCTTGTGCACCAGCTAATGAGCCAGATGTCGCATCAATTGGGCTGTAGATAGTGCCAGCAACAACTGTACCTAATTTAGCATTGCTCAAAGACACAAAACCTTGACGCAAGTTAGCCATTGCTTGACCTTTAACAGCGTCAGCAGTTGCTGGATCTTCAGCAGCTGTCAAGTTAACACCGTATTCCATAACGAAGCCAGCTTTAGTGCCGCCACCTAAATCTTCAGTGCCACGGAAACCTAGACGTGTACCGTTCAATGTACCAGTACCGTTAGCTGAGTTAGTACCGCCTGTGCTTGTCAATTTGTCTTCTTTTACACCAGTTGATTTAACTGTACCGTAAGACATATCGATCAAACCATAAACTTCAACGCTTGATTGAGCTTGAGCTGCACCAGCGATTGCTGAAAGAGCTGCTAAAGCGATAAGTGATTTTTTCATTCGTAAATCTCCATAAATGTGAAATAAACGTACCTAGTTCTCTAGGGACTTGGTCATACTGCATGAGGCTTATGGCGGTTCTTATATGGTTGCGGGTCTTGGGGTGGTTCTTTCTGTCGATTCTTGCTTGTTTTTATAGGAGTGTTGCATCTACGCAACAAAATGATTTTATAGTTATACTTTTCAAAGGAAAATTAGGTTCAAATACATATTAACCCTTATAAATATAGTGAATTTGTCTAGTGGCGAGTAGAGAATTTCTGAAAATTATGAAAAATGCCAGATCTGGTGATGCTTTTGCGCAACAGAAAATTGGTGAAATCTACCTATTTGGAGAGCCTGGTACACCTAAAAACATCTCCAATGCTCTACTTTGGCTTGAGAAATATTCAATAACCACAGGATTTATAAGGGATATTTCAAATTTAATCGTTTCTAATTTGGCTTTAGATGATGTTTTATCCAAAGAACAAGCTAAATTTGCATGGAAGTGCATTGTTCACTCAGCAAGCGCAGGCCAAACCTTAGCCAGGTGGCTGTTTACCCAAGTAATCTTCCATCTAAATACTAGTGGGCAATCTTCTTATGCTGCCTTTAACTCTTTAATAACAACTGATTGGAGTGAAGTAGGCTCTCTAGATGATATGTTTGGATTGGCGCTGCGTTACTTAGAGGAACTAGCAGACCTTGATTCATTTGAAGATCAGATTAAGGCACAAAAACTTTTAGCTCAATGCTTAGACGATGGTCGACTTGGCAAAAAAGATCCTGAACGATCTAAAAAAATCATGCTTCATCTCGCGAAGCAAAATAATGAAGTGGGTTTAGCCAGCTTGCTTTCGCTAGCAAGTAGCTCAGTAGGTAAAGAATTATTACCAGCACTAGAAATACATTTACCTACATTACTAGGCTCCAAAAAACATTTAGCTGAACATACGCTTATCTATTGGGCAGCTTGGCAACATTTACAAAACATTGAAGCGCTAGAGATAGCTGCAGAACTAGGTTTTAGTCCTGCACAATTAACACTAGGTCTTCGCTTAGCCAAACTAGAGGAAAAAAATTCTTCTTTAGAAAATACTTCGGAAGTATCTGAGACTGGTGGTAACGCTCGCTTAAAGCAGGCTGTGTATTGGTTAAAGCTAGCAGCCAAAAAAGGTGATCGTGATGCTTGGTTCGCGCTAGGCCTTATTAACCGTATGCCTCAATACTCTGGCTATAGCGCTGAAGATAGTGATGCCTGCTTTGATAAAGCAGCAGATCTAGGGCACCCACAGGCACAGTATCGTAAAGGTTCATCACTATGGCGTAAGCGTGCTCAAATTGATGAAGCTATTGAAGGGTTGCAAGCCTCTTATTGGGTTTGGCAAGCTAGTCAACAAGGCATTACGGAAGCACAAGAGTTGTTGTCAAAAATAATGTTGAGTTGCCCCAATGCTTCACTCAATAGATGGAATCTCCTAGCTAACGCTGTCATTAAAACTTTAGGAGAGAGTAGTCACCGCTTTACTGGTGACATGCTATTAACTTGCCATCGAGTGATTGTGGCTAATCAACTTAATTTATCTAAAGCTGAATTATTACTAGCAGATATTCCGAGCATCCAGCATGAACATGGTGCAGTGATTGACATACGAGAACACTCACCAAGATCAACCCCAAAACTCATACAAATTGAAACGCTTGAACAACGTAAAGCACTCATGATGGCAAGTAAATCTTTTGCAAATGCTTTTAGCAATAGCGTTGTTGATGAAGGTAATTTAAGGCAACGACGCTATCGTTTAGAAAAACTCATGCAGAGCCTAGATATTGCCGAGGATGGTGGATCCGAAGACGATACAGATGAATAAGTAATATTTTTTTACTTATTCTTTTTTATTTGTTATTGATTCTTTTTATTTATCATCAGTTGTTTCATCAGCAGGGTCTAATGGCGCCTCATAAAATCTAGCCACAAAAACACCTAACTCATAAAGTACACAAAGTGGTACTGCCAACAAAAGCTGTGAAAGAACATCTGGCGGCGTTACAACCGCAGCAATAATAAAAGCCCCAACAATGACATAAGGACGTATCTCTTTGAGCTTTTTGGTTCTAATCATGCCAAGCTTAACAAGCACCACCACAACTACAGGCACTTCAAAAGTTAAACCAAAAGCCAAGAATGTCGTCATGGCAAAACTCAGATATTTATCAATATCTGTTGCCATATCCGCACCCAACGGTGCGTTGTAATGTGCCATAAAACTAAATACCGTTGGAAATACCAAGAAGTAGGCGAAAGCCATCCCTGAAATAAACAAGATATAGCTACTCGTCACAATAGGAATTACCAACTTACGCTCATGACTGTACAAGCCTGGGGCAATAAACGACCACAACTGATACATGATATAGGGCAACGCACCCAAGAAAGCTACAAGGAGGGTTACTTTCATGGGCACAAAGAATGAACCCGTTACATCCGTAACAATCATGCGCCCACCATTAGGCAATGCATCTAAAAGCGGTTTTGCAAATAAGTGAAAAATATCCGGCGCCCAATAGACCAAGCCAATGAACACGATTAATAAAGCAACAAAAGATTTAATTAATCGGTCACGCAACTCAAACAAATGAGACAAGAAGGTTTCTTGAATACCGTCTTCTGTATTTGTCTCTGGCGTTTGATTTTGTGACATGTTGATTTGTGCTCTTTTTTTATTCTTTTAATTTAATTCTTTAGTCTCAGAAAAAAGACTTAGGTGCTTTTTGTTGGGTTGCTGCACGACGGAAACGTTTCACTCTTGCCGCACCAGACTGAATACGTGTTTTAACACCCGCCGTTTTTTTATACCACTGAGGCATAGCAGCTCGTTTAACACCCCAGCTATCTTTACCCTGACGTAAGTTGCTTTTAAAACTAGTTGGAACATATCCACCATCGTCAGCAAAGTCATCGTAGTTCTCAGTTAAATTAGAACTAACTTCTTGAGTTGTTTGCGCAAAACTAGATTCAACATCCTTCATACTCGATTGCACATCTTTCATGGCACTCGTAGCAGCTTCCTGCATTTTTTTAAGCTCGTCTAACTCTACCTGGCGATTAACTTCACTTTTTACCTCAGCCATATAACGCTGAGCTCGCCCCATGAGAGTGCCCGCCATGCGCGCCACTTTGGGCAAACGCTCAGGTCCGACCACTACTAAAGCGACCACGCCAATGAGTGCTAACTTGGAGAGTCCAAGATCAATCATATAAAAAGGAAATTAGAGGAAAGTTAGAGTGCAATTGGGCCACTGTTTCTTTTGTCAGCAGCCCTTTGTTGTTAGTTTTTGCTCACGTCTTTGGCATGCACATCAACTGTTTTGCCATCAGATGTAGATTGACCCTGAATTTGATCAGCTGGTTTATCAGCCTCACCCTTCATGCCATCTTTGAAACCTTTAACGGCACCACCTAAATCTGCACCAATATTGCGTAGTTTTTTGGTACCAAATACCAAAAGAACGATTAATAGAACAATAATCCAGTGCCAAACGCTAAATGAACCCATTTTTTACTCCTAATTAATCTGCTTAAATATCGCTTTAATTTTGTTTTAATCTTTTTTCCATGGGCGGGGACCGCCCATGACATGCATGTGTATATGGTAAACCTCTTGCCCACCATCAGCACCATTATTAATAACCACTCTAAAGCCTCCGGTATCGCCAGGTCGGCAACCCTGCTCTAGAGCTAAGCGCGGCGCGAGCGTCATCATTCTACCTAGTAATGCCTCATCTTTGCTATCAGCCACCATTAAATTGGCGAAATGACGCTTAGGTACTATTAGAAAGTGTATGGGTGCTGCTGGACGAATGTCATGAAAAGCAAATAGCTCCTCATCCTCATAAATCTTTTTACTTGGAATCTGCCCGGCAATAATTTTGCAAAAAATGCAGTTTTCAGAGTGCGTATGTTGCGCCTGCTGCACTTGGTGCTCCTGATTCGTTTGGGTCATGATTTTCTAGCGGCTTTTTCCGCAATTCCAGACACGCCCTCGCGACGCTCTAGTTCAGCAATCACATCTTCCGGTCTTAAATTGAATTGCGATAAAGCAACAAAGCAGTGGAACCAAAGATCGGCAATCTCACCCACAAATTTAGTTTGCATATCCGGAGCCAAGTTAGAAAACCGGCTGTCTTTTGCAGCCATGACTGTTTCAGCAGCTTCCTCGCCTATTTTTTTCAAAATAGCATCATCACCTTTGCTAAATAACTTAGCAATATAAGAAATATCAGGATCTGACTTGCCCGCAAGAAAATCAGCCCTACGAGCATCCACCACATCAGCCAAACGCTTAATGGCATCCATACTGCTAGATTGATCTTTCGTTTGTGTTGTCATGATTTAATTTCTATGAATATTGCTACGCTGATATTGTTTTGGTTGTTTTACTTGGGTTCTTTTAGTTAAGTTGTTTGACTATGTTACTTATCTAAAACTCTAAACTATTTCTTCCAAACTGGTCCATTGGCTGTTTTTTCTAAATCTAAGAAAAAACAACTATGTGCGCCTGTATGGCAAGCGATACCGTCTTTTTGATCTACTTTAATCAAGATCGTATCGCCATCACAATCCAAATGAATACTCTTGACTGTTTGCACGTGACCAGACTCTTCACCTTTGTGCCAAATCTTATTGCGTGAACGTGACCAATAAACAGCCTCACCTTTTTCCAAAGTTAATTGGAGCGACTCTCGGTTCATCCAGGCCATCATCAATACATCACCACTAGATGCTTCTTGCGCAACAACAGCAACTAAACCTTTGTCATTCCAGGTTACTTGGTCTAACCAATTTTGAGATGATTTTTGTAAGTTGTTATCAGTCACTATGTTTTCCGTTCTTACAAATTTGATATGCGTCTAGTTCGAATTACTTAAAGTCTAACCGGTATTCCTTGGGAGGCCATCAAACGCTTTGCCTCACCCACCGTATGCTCGCCAAAGTGGAAAATACTTGCGGCTAATACGGCATCGGCATGACCTTTAGTAATACCGTCCGCCAAATGCTGCAAATTACCCACACCACCAGAAGCAATCACTGGACAAGTCACTGCATCGCTCACCGCACGAGTTAAATCTAAATCAAAACCATTCTTAGTACCATCACGATCCATACTGGTCAGAAGAATCTCACCAGCACCTCGCTTGGCCACTTCTTGCGCCCAACTGATAGCGTTAATCCCTGTATTTTTACGGCCACCATGCGTAAACACTTCCCATAAGCCAGGTTGTGTTTGTTTTGCATCAATGGCCACCACAATACATTGCGAACCATATTTAGCAGCTGAATCAGAAACCAAATCAGGATTAGCTACAGCAGCAGAGTTCATACCGACTTTATCTGCACCCGCATTTAATAAACGACGCACATCGGCAACAGCTCTAACACCACCACCCACAGTTAATGGAATAAATACCTGAGATGCCACATCTTCAATAATGTGCAAAATTAAATCGCGCTCATCTGAAGTGGCAGTAATGTCTAAGAAAGTGATTTCATCAGCGCCTTGGTCATCATAACGACGAGCAATTTCAACAGGGTCCCCAGCATCACGAAGTTCAACAAAGTTCACCCCCTTCACAACTCGACCCGCTGTGACATCTAAACAAGGAATGATTCTTTTTGAAAGCATGTGTTTGGTTTATTTCTTATTAGTGTTTTACTTTTTGTTATTTCGCCACATATTCATCAGCGTGCTTTTGGGCTTTTGCTAAATCTAAATCACCAGTGTAAATAGCTCTACCTGCAATCACACCAACAACACCTTCTGATTCAGCGGCGCATAGAGCATCCACATCTTTCATGTTGGTCAAGCCACCACTAGCAATAATTGGAATGTTCACTGATTGCGCCAACTTGATGGTTGCTTCCATGTTGATACCTTTCAGCATGCCATCACGACCAATATCCGTATAAATAATGGACTCAACACCATAGTCTTCATACTTCTTAGCTAAGTCAGCCACCTCATGGCCAGTCAACTTACTCCAACCATCGGTGGCAACCTTACCCTCTTTAGCATCCAATCCAACAATGATGTGTCCAGGGAACGCTGCGCAGGCTTCTTGTAAAAAGCCAGGGTTTTTAACAGCGGCTGTACCGATAATTACATACGTCAAACCATCGTCTAAAAGACGCTCAATGGTTTCTAAATCACGAATACCACCACCTAATTGCACAGGGATATCATCACCCACCGCTTTTAGGATGGATTTAATTGCGACTTCATTTTTAGGCTTACCCGCAAAGGCACCATCAAGGTCTACTAGATGCAAACGACGCGCACCTGAATCAACCCAGTGTTTCGCCATAGCGCCAGGGTCTTCTGAAAAAGTCGTTGCTTTGTTCATATCACCCTGTTCTAAACGAACACAGTGACCTTGTTTTAAATCGATAGCTGGAATTAACAACATGATGAATATTTAATTAGTTAAGGTTGCCAACGTGTGAAATTTTGGTACAAACGCAAACCTAAGTGTGCGCTTTTTTCCGGATGAAACTGTGTTGCAAAAATATTATCTTTAGCGACGGCACAAGTAAATAAGTTACCGTAATCTGTAACACCTACTGTATCTTCTTGATTAGCCGGGACAGCGTAATAACTATGCACAAAATAAAAGCTGCTGTTATCAGGAATGCCTTCCCACAAAGCATGTGATCTTGTCTGTTGAACCTGATTCCATCCCATGTGAGGCACCTTAAAGTGTGATCCATCCGCCTGACTCTTACCTGCCAAATCAAAGCGCACAACCTTACCAGGCAATAGACCCAAACCTTTGGTTAAGTCAGTACCGGCAGGAGCATCAAATCTAATTTCAGCGCTCGTATCAAATAGCATTTGCTCACCGACACAAACACCTAGCATAGGCTTATTTTTAGTAGCCTCTAAAACAGCCTCCAATAAACCAGAGTCTTGTAAATGAGACATGCAATCAGGCATGGCCCCTTGCCCAGGCAAAACAACTTTATCGGCTGCTTTAATCTCTTCCGGCTTAGAAGCAATCATTACCTTAGCCTCTGGCGCAGCATGCATCAAAGCCTGCGCAACGGAACGCAAATTACCCATGCCGTAATCGACAATAGCAATGCTGGGTGAATTTTTTGACAAGGTACGAACCTAAATACTTAAAGTTAGCGAGGCAGGGTTGCTTACAAACTACCTTTTGTAGAAGGGATCACACCACTAGCGCGCGGATCAAGTTCTAAAGCCATGCGCAAAGCACGGCCAAAGGCCTTAAATACCGTCTCAATTTGGTGGTGAGCATTAATACCGCGCAAGTTATCAATATGCAACGTAACGCCTGCATGATTAACAAAACCGCGGAAGAATTCAATAGCGAGGTCCACGTCAAAGTCACCTACGCGTGCACGCGTAAACGGCACGTGGAACTCTAAACCTGGGCGACCAGAAAAATCGATCACAACTCTCGATAAAGTCTCATCTAATGGCACATAAGAATGTCCATAACGAGTAATACCTTTTTTATCGCCAACAGCCTTCGCAATCGCTTGACCTAACGTGATACCCACATCTTCAACGGTATGGTGGTCATCAATGTGCGTATCGCCTTTTGCGGTCACAGTTAAATCAATCATGCCGTGACGGGCAATTTGATCGAGCATGTGATCCAAGAAAGGAACGCCTGAATTAAGTTGAGCTTTACCCGTGCCATCTAAATTAATGGCAATCTGAATTTGGGTTTCCGAGGTGTTTCGTGTGACATCTACTTGACGCATACCGTCATAATATCACCCTCTTTGTGAAATTCCACCCGTGGTACTCTGTCAAAGAGCCTGATTTATAAAGAATTTGTCCTAAAATTTATGTTTTGAGGAAAGTAAGCGTAAAAGATGAGTCGTTTTTGGAGTGAAACTGTAAAAAACTTAACCCCCTATGTACCAGGGGAGCAGCCTAAATTAAGCCAACTCATCAAACTCAATACCAATGAGAGCCCTTATGGGCCATCGCCTAAAGCAATTGCCGCAATTGCTGGCGCCAATAATGACTCTTTACGCCTATACCCAGACCCTAACTCCGATAGTCTCAAACAAGCTATTGCTAGCAACTATCAAGTAAAAGCCAATCAAGTTTTTGTTGGTAATGGCTCAGACGAAGTACTTGCTCATGCATTTTTAGCCTTACTTAAGCACGAAGCTCCCATTTTGTTCCCGGATATTACTTATAGCTTCTATCCTGTTTACTGCAATCTATATCAAGTTTCTTTTCAGAACATTCCTCTAACGGAAGATTTCTCCATTGAGATTGATGATTACCTCTCATTTAACCAGGGTAAAAATGGGGGCATCATTTTCCCCAACCCCAATGCTCCCACAGGAAAAGCACTCACTAAAGCTCAAATAGAAAAATTGCTTCAAGGCAACAAAGATAGCGTTGTTGTTATTGATGAAGCTTATGTTGATTTTGGAACCGACTCGGCTGTTTCTTTAGTCGATCAATACGCCAATTTACTTGTGGTGCACACACTTTCAAAGTCACGCGCGCTAGCTGGCCTCAGAGTGGGCTATGCAATTGGCCACCCTGATTTAATTGAAGCACTTGAACGAGTAAAGAATAGCTTTAACTCATACCCCATCGATAAACTTGCTATGGCAGGTGCAGTAGCTTCTATTGAAGATAAAGCCTACTTACAAAAAATAAGCGCTGCTGTTATCGACACCAGAAAAAATCTAGTGGCAGATCTAGATAAACTGGGATTTGTAACAGTGCCATCAGCAGCCAATTTTGTATTTACAAAACACCCTCAGAAAGATGCTGCAGAAATAGCGGCACGTTTACGTGAAAAACATATTATTGTTCGTCACTTCAAACTACCTCGTATTGATCAACACTTAAGAATTACCATCGGTACCAATCAAGAATGCAAAGCATTGGTGCAAGCACTCAAAGAGATTATTGTTTAAATAATCTGCTTGATTGCTTTCGAATTAGTTTCTGGCTTTTTTGATTATTTTTATTACTTAGACTTAATTACTTCTTAAGTCTAAGTTCTGCAGCACGCGCATGCGCTTGCAGACCTTCGCCATGGGCCAAGGTGCTCGCAATCTTTCCAAGATTTTGCGCACCCGCATCACTCACTTCAATCATGCTAGAACGCTTGATGAAGTCATAAACACCCAAAGGTGATGAGAAACGAGCTGTTCTCATGGTTGGCAATACGTGGTTAGGGCCAGCACAATAATCCCCCAAGGACTCACTCGTGTAAGGACCCATAAAAATAGCGCCTGCATGACGAATCAACTCAGCCCACTGACGAGGGTTTTCTGCAGAAATTTCCAAATGCTCTGCGGCAATTGAATTAGCAATCTCGCAAGCTTCTTGCATGTCCTTCACCAGAATCATCGCACCACGATCTTGCAAGGACTTTTTAATAACCGCCTGCCTTGGCATTTCTGGCAAAAATTTATCAATACTTGCCTGAACTTGATTCATGAAAGATTCATCAGGGCACAACAGAATCGATTGAGCTAATTCATCATGCTCTGCCTGAGAGAACAAATCCATCGCCACCCAATCAGGATTTGTTTTTCCATCACATAAAACCAAAATTTCAGATGGGCCAGCAATCATATCGATGCCCGCCGTGCCAAATACACGACGTTTGGCAGCCGCCACATAAGCATTACCCGGACCAACAATTTTATCTACAGCAGGAATGGTTTCTGTGCCATAGGCCAAAGCAGCTACCGCTTGCGCACCACCAATCGTAAAAGCACGATCAACACCCGCAACGGCAGCCGCAGCTAAAACCAACGGGTTACGCACGCCGTCAGGCGTTGGCACCACCATGATGATTTCACCAACACCCGCCACTTTGGCAGGCATAGCATTCATCAATACAGAAGATGGATAAGCAGCTTTACCACCAGGCACATAAATGCCCACACGATCAAGTGGCGTTACTTTTTGGCCCAAACGCGTACCATCAGCATCCGCATAATCCCAACTATGACAACCTGATTCTTGTTTCTGACGCTCGTGGTAACTCTTAACTCTCTCAGCAGCAGCTTCTAATGCAGCACGTTGGTCTTTAGGCAAACTATTTAGAGCTGACAATAATTCATTTTTTGATAACTCTAAAGCTTTAATAGATTTCGCTTGGTCTGACGATAAACGATCAAATTTTTGGGTGTACTCTAAAACAGCAGCATCGCCACGTCTTTGCACATCCACCAAAATTTTTGCCGTAGCAGCTTCAATAGCAGCATCATCTTCCGCAGAAAATGCCAATAGCTTTTTAAGTGCTTGCTGAAAATCAGCACTTTGACTATTTAATCTACGGACTGGGCAAGCGCTCATGATTTAGATTTTTGAGAAAGCATCCAAGATGGGCGCTAATTCTTCACGACGGCGCTTATATGCCGCCTGATTAACGACCAAGCGTGAACTAATCTGGCTAATCACTTCAACTTCTTTTAACTGATTCGCTTTTAAAGTATTGCCTGTTGAAACTAAGTCAACGATGGCATCAGCAAGACCTACTAATGGGCCTAATTCCATTGAACCGTAAAGCTTGATTAAATCAACATGCACACCTTTGTTAGCAAAGTGCTCACGCGCTTGCTCAACATATTTAGTCACCACGCGCAATCTCGCACCCTGTCTTACAGCGCTGGCGTAATCAAAACCTTCTCGCACAGCAACTGATAAACGGCACTTAGCAATGCCTAAATCGATTGGCGCATATAAACCATCCATGCCGTGCTCAGCCAACACATCGTAACCAGCGACGCCAAAATCAGCAGCGCCATACTGAACATAAGTTGGCACATCAGAAGCGCGCACAATAATTACGCGTAAATTTGGGCTAGATGTAGGAAGAATAAGTTTTCTAGAACTTTCAGGATCTTCAGATACAGTAATCCCCGCCTTAGCCAACATAGGTAAGGTTTCATCAAAGATGCGCCCTTTTGAAAGGGCCAAGGTCAACATATTAGACATAGCTCTATTATTTCACGCGAGTGATGTTAGCGCCTACTGCCGCTAATTTTTTTTCCATTTGGTCGTAACCCCGGTCTAGGTGATAAATGCGATCGACCAAGGTCTCACCTTCAGCCGCTAAGCCTGCAATCACCAAACTAGCCGAAGCTCTTAAATCCGTAGCCATCACTGTAGCACCTGACAAATTAGGAACACCCTCTGTCATGGCCGTATTACCTTCAATCACAATTTCTGCGCCCAAGCGATTTAATTCTTGAACATGCATAAAGCGATTTTCAAAAATGGTTTCAGTCACGCGAGATGTTCCGGTAGCCACAGCATTCATCGCCATAAACTGAGCCTGCATATCTGTTGGGAACGCTGGATATTCTGAAGTTTTAAAGCTGACCGCTTTAGGTCGTTGATTCATCTGCACATGAATCCAATCAGGACCTGTTTCAATACGAAGGCCTGCTTCTTTTAACTTATCAATCACGATATCTAAGGTATCAGGACGAGCATTCTTAATCATCAAGTCCGCACCAATCTCACCCATGGCACCGGCAGCACACAAGAAAGTACCAGTTTCAATACGATCGGGAATAATGCTGTGCTCAGCACCATGTAAGCGCTTCACACCCTTGATCACTAAACGATCCGTACCAACACCTTTGATATCTGCACCCATCTTAACTAACAACTCTGCCAAGTCCGTTACTTCTGGTTCTTTTGCTGCATTTTCTAAAATAGTTTCGCCTTCAGCTAATACAGCCGCCATCAAAAGGTTTTCTGTACCCGTGACAGTAATCATGTCTGTCAAAATGCGAGCGCCCACAAGCGCGTTTGGATTTTTGCCAAACTTCGCCTCAATGTAACCATGCTGAATATGGATATCAGCACCCATCGCCTTAAGACCCTTAATGTGTTGATCTACTGGGCGCGCACCAATAGCGCAACCACCCGGCAAAGAAACTTTAGCTGTACCAAAACGCGCCAGCAACGGTCCTAAAACCAAGATGGAAGCACGCATGGTTTTAACTAAATCATAAGAGGCTTCCGGCGTATGAATATCCGAACCATCCAAAATAACTACTGAACGATCTTGCGGGTTAGGGAAAGTTACTTTCAATCCCATCTGGGCCAAGATTTTGATAATCGTACGCACATCCTGTAAATCAGGAAGGTTATGTAAGGTAATAGGCTCGGCACTCAACAAGCCAGCGCAAAGAATCGGCAAAGCTGCATTCTTTGCGCCCGTAATGGCAATCTCACCTTTCAGTGGTTTACCGCCTTGTATGAGTAACTTATCCAATCAACGCTCCAAACTATCTGTTTGTTGTTATTTACCTGCTTCAAATTCCGCTGGCGTTAGTGCCTTAAATGACAAAGCATGTATTTCTGATTTCATGCGGTCGCCTAAAGCAGCGTAAACCTTCTGATGCCTTTGCACGAGTCTCAAGCCTTCAAACTGATCACTCACAATCGTGGCAAAAAAGTGTTGTCCATCACCCTCAACTTCCACATGAGAACAAGCAATCCCATTGGCGATATATTCTTTTATTTGCTCTGGTGTTGGCAACATAGTCAGTATTGTGTGTATTTAGTTTGCTTGTTTAGTTTTTTGATTTTTTGTTTTGATTGTCTTCAGTTTAGTAACGCAACTTATATCCTGTTGAAAGCATACGCATAGCAATGCCGGCAACAACTATAAAGAACGCAGCAATAACAGCTAGACTCCACCAAGGTGAAACATCTGAAGCACCAAAGAATCCATATCTAAATCCATCAATCATGTAAAAGAATGGATTGAAATGCGACACCTTTAACCAAATATCTGGCAACGAGTGTATTGAATAGAAAACACCAGATAACATCGTTGCAGGCATGATGAAGAAATTTTGGAATGCGGCTAACTGATCATATTTTTCAGAAATAATGCCGGCAATCAAACCCAATGCGCTCAGCACTGCTGCGCTCATTAAGCCAAAAACAATAATCCACAAAGGAAAAGCGAAACTCATATTGGTAAACCAGCAGGTTGCCAAGAACACGCCCGAACCTACGACAACACCCCTCACAATAGCCGCCAAAACATATGCGGAGAAAAATTCAAAATGAGAAAGTGGCGCCAATAAAACAAAAATAAGATTACCCGTCACCTTTGACTGAATCAAAGAAGAAGAAGTATTAGCAAAAGAGTTCTGCAAAATACTCATCATCACCAAACCAGGTATCAAGAAAGCGGTATAGCTGATGGTGTTGTAAACCTTCACATGATCTTCCAGCACATGTCCAAAGATCATGAGATATAAAAGCGCTGTTAATACTGGTGCTGCTACCGTTTGAAAACTAACGCGCCAAAAACGTTTAACCTCTTTGTAAAAAAGCGCGTAAAAACTGCTCATCGTGCTAAATGATTCTTGGCGCATCATGAAGTTTTCTCCTCATTCATGATTTGCATGAATACATCTTCCAAATCACCATCTGCCGCATGCGGATTTTTAACTCGTGCTAATAAATTAGCTGTGGTATCTAAAGCGACCACACGTCCTTTTTTCAGAATCGCAATGCGATTACACAAAGCCTGCGCTTCCTCAAGATAATGAGTGGTCAAAACAATCGTGTGTCCCTCTTGATTGAGGCGCCCAATGAATTTCCACAAGGACTGACGCAATTCCACATCCACACCAGCAGTTGGCTCATCTAAAACAATTACCGGCGGACGATGAACTAAAGCTTGCGCCACCAAAACACGACGCTTCATACCACCTGATAAGGCACGCATATTTTCATTGGCTTTATCAGAAAGGCCTAAATTAAAAAGCACTTCATCAATCCAATCGCCGTTATTTTTAACGCCGAAATATCCAGACTGAAATGTTAAAGTTTCTCTAACGGTAAAAAATGGATCAAAAACCAACTCTTGCGGAACAATACCTAATAAACGTCTAGCAATGCGAAATTCTTTTTGAACATCGTGCCCCATCACTTCGGCACTACCGCTAGTTGGTCGACACAATCCCGCCAAAATAGAAATCAGTGTAGTTTTTCCAGCACCATTGGGGCCCAATAAACCAAAAAACTCACCCTCTTCTATTTGAAGGTTAACGCCATCTAAAGCCGTTAATGTGCCGTATTCTTTTCGTAGGTTTTTAAATTCTATGGCACTCATGCAAGCACTATCTCTGCTAAGCCATATACCTTGGCCAAACTAGCTAATTTCTCAGGCACAGCCTGTATCTGAATTTGAATAGTCTTCTCAGACGCGCGTCGCTTGATTGCCAATAATGCACTTAAGGCGCTTGAATCAAAGACCGTTAAAGCTTGGCAATCAATAACTAAAGTTTCCTGCGCTGCCAAGGGTGAAAGCGCTTTAACAACTTGAGTTAATACTTCCTCAACATTGTTGTGCTCAATGGATCGTGGAAGTTGATAAATAGCCGTCATAAATTATTTTGCGGCTGCCAAAGCACTATTACGTTGTTGCAAAAACTGGATCAGACCCTCAACCCCGCCTTTGCTGATCTGGTCATTAAATTGGTTGCGATATGACTCGACTAGCCAAGCACCCAACACATTGATGTCATAAACCTTCCAACCATTAGCGGTTTTTTCAACACGATAGTCCAACTGAATAGGGTCCCCTCGACCAATCACAACTGTTCTAACAATGACATCCGTATCATCGGCAGCAGCACGAGAAGGTTTGTATTGAATTTTCTGATCTTTAACTTGAGCTAAAGCGCCACCGTAAATACGGATTAAAAGACTTTTAAATTCTTGGGTAATTAATGCTTGCTGAGCAGGCGTCGCTTTCGACCAATTGCGACCCATTGCTAATTGAGTCGTTTTTTGAAAGTTACTGTGCGGCAAAATTTTTTGATCTACTAGAGCATTAATTTTTCTCAAATCACCCGATTGAATAGCCTTGTCGTTCTTGATGGTCGTCATCACATCTTCCACAACAAATTTCACCAAACCATCTGCTGTATCGGGTGTTTGTGCAAACGCAGAACTCATGCTTAAAAAAACGCATGAAGAAAACAAAATAGTCTTTAAAAGCTGCCTACGCATATATTATTTCTACTAATTAATGTAATACCCAAATTGTAAGGTATTAAGCCCTGAAGTCGAAGCTGGAGCGATTAATCGCCTAAAGGTGGCGGATCACCGTCATAAATCTGGTTGCGACGACGTTGTAAATAAGAATCTCGCAAGAAGCTATATTTATCAAAAGCCGCATCTTCAAGTAGCTGGCCAGCATCCAATAAGTTGGCGCGGCGATCTAAAACCCTTAAAGCCGTCACACCAAGCTTCTCGTCTGAATTTAACTGATTGGTATTAAGAACAAAGTCTGTCTTCAAATCAACCGCTAAACCAACTGTATCTCTCGCCGTGCTCGGGCCAAAAAATGGCAAAACCACATAAGGACCATCCGACACACCCCAAACACCCATGGTTTGACCGAAATCTTCGGCATGCTTATCTAGACCTATATCAGTAGCAACATCAAAAAGACCCAAAATACCGATAGTAGAGTTCACTAAGAAGCGACCAATATCACTGGTTGCTTCCTTTGGCTTTCCTTGCAACAAGTTATTAGCTGCAACAAAAATATCGCCAATATTGCTAAAGAAATTAGTGACGCCCCTACGAACAGCATCTGGCATAACAAATTTATAAGCCTCAGCAGCAGGCTTAACAAGGTATTGGTCTAAATTTTCATTAAAGGTGAATACGGCCCGATTCATTGGTTCCAAAGGGTCAATACGCGCCACGCGCTCATTCTGCTGCGTCGTAGCACATGCCCCAAGCATCACCACCATCACAAGGATGATTGCCTTATATAAGTGATGTATCAATGATTTCATATTTTGTGATGTTATTTATTTGATCTTTATTTTTACTTACTCTTGTCTGATGGTGCGCCATCAGATGCCTTGTTATATAAAAATTGGCCAATCAAATTTTCTAAAACAATAGCTGACTGCGTTTGAGTTAACTTGCTGCCTTGAGCAATCATATCCATATCACCGCCAGCTTCCAAACCGATATATTGTTCACCCAATAAACCTGAGGTCAAAATTTTTGCTGAACTGTCTTTAGGAAACTTATAACGGTCTTCCAAATTCATAATCACAGTTGCTTGATATGTCTGATCATCAAAACGAATTTCCGCTACACGCCCAACTACCACCCCAGCACTCTTAACTGGCGCTCTTGGTTTCAAACCACCTATATTGTCAAAGCGTGCGCTAACCTGATAGGTTGGCTGGAAAGTAAAAGCACTCATATTTCCAGCTTTTAGCGCAAGAAACAATAAGGCTAAAAGCCCCAAGGCCACCAATAGTCCTACCCAAATATCTAGTGATTGTTTTTTCATTTTATTTATGAATTCTATAAGACTTTATCAGTTTGAGAACATCACTGCAGTTAAAAGGAAATCTAATGCTAAAACTGCTAATGAAGCAATAACAACAGTTCTGGTAGTTGCTCTAGCAACCCCCTCTGGAGTTGGCTTCGCCTCATACCCTTGATACAAGGCTATGAATGTCACCGCCACCCCAAACACCATACTCTTTACAACACCGTTACCGATATCTTTCATGACATCAACACCAGCCTGCATTTGTGACCAAAACGCCCCATCATCAACACCAATCAAGGGAACGCCCACCAAATAACCACCCATGATGCCTACCGCGCTAAAGATTGCAGCCAATACTGGCATAGCGATAATGCCTGCCCAAAGCCTTGGAGCAATAACACGCGTTAATGGGTCGACTGCCATCATTTCCATAGCGCTTAACTGCTCACCAGCTTTCATCAAGCCAATTTCTGCTGTTAATGATGTGCCTGCACGTCCGGCAAATAAAAGTGCCGTTACAACAGGACCTAATTCTCTTGTGAGAGAAAGTGCCACCAATAAACCTAATGCTTGCTCCGAGCCATAACGATTCAAGGTGTAATAACCTTGCAAGCCCAAAACAAAACCTACGAATAAACCTGACACGGCAATAATCACAAAAGAGTAATTGCCAACAAAATGAACTTGATCTGTTACTAAGCGTATGCGCTTTAATAAAAATACCGAGCGGCGCATAATCGTCAAGAACATGCGTGTGGCATAACCTAAACCAGTAAGATTTCCTCGGACAAAAGCGCCTAAGCCCGCTAACGTATTGATCACTAGATTCATACGCGACCCCCGAAATCTTCTGACAAAGAAGCCCCTGGGTAATGGAATGGCACTGGCCCATCAGGGTTTGCTGAAACAAACTGTTTTACGAATGGATCAGAGGAAGCTTCTAAATCAGCAGGCGTTCCCTCTGCAGCAATTTTTCCATTAGCAATGAAATAAACATAATCAGCAATTTCAAATGTTTCTGGAATGTCATGGGTCACCAAAATACTAGTGGCGCCCAAAGCCTGATTCATATCTTTGATAAGTCTAGCTGTAATACCCAATGAGATAGGGTCTAAACCGGCAAATGGCTCATCGTACATAATTAACGGTGGATCTAAAGCAATCGCTCTAGCTAGAGCCACGCGTCTTGCCATACCTCCTGATATTTGAGAAGGCATCAAATCTCTTGCACCACGCAAACCGACCGCGTTAAGTTTCATTAAAACTAAATCACGTAAAACTTCTTCAGAAAGATGGGTGTGTTCTCTTAATGGAAACGCCACATTTTCAAAAACACTCATATCTGTGAAAAGTGCGCCGAACTGAAACAACATCCCCATGCGTCTACGAATTGCCATCAATTCTTGATTGGCCATTGCGCCCACATCTTGACCCTCAAAAAGAACTTGTCCTTTTTGAGCATTCACCTGACCGCCAATTAAGCGCAAGATAGTGGTCTTGCCACAGCCGGAGCCTCCCATAACAGCAACAACCTTGCCTCGCGGAAACTCCATATTTAAGCCGGACAAAATCGTACGCTCTCCAGGAGCATAGGAGAAGTCAACATCTTTTAGAGATACGATGGAAGCTGTTTGATTCACGTCTTTAAATGAACCTGCCACTATGTTTTCTATTGAACTCATAGTGGCAGTGTATCAATGTCTTAGAAATATGGGGGTATTAACGAGGCAATACGCTGCTACCCATTAAGAACTCGTCAACGGAACGCGCGCATTGACGACCCTCACGAATAGCCCAAACAACCAAAGACTGGCCACGACGCATATCGCCAGCGGCAAATACTTTAGGCACATTGGTGTAATAAGCTTTATTACCTTCCGTGCCAGCTTTAGCATTGCCACGGTTATCTTTTTCCACACCGAAAGCGTCTAGAACTTGTTGCGCTGGAGAAACGAAGCCCATCGCTAAAAGCACAAGGTCCGCCTTCATTTCAAACTCACTGCCAGCAATCTCTTGCATTTTGCCGTCTTTCCATTCAAGACGAACAGCAATCAATTTCTCAACCTTGCCGTTTTTACCTTCAAAACGCTTTGTGGCAACTGACCAGTCACGCTCACAACCTTCATCATGTGAAGTAGATGTACGCAACTTAGTTGGCCAATATGGCCAAACCAATGGTTTGTTCTCTTGCTCAGGCGGCTGAGGCATTAATTCAAACTGCGCAACAGATGCGGCACCATGACGATTTGATGTACCAACACAGTCTGAACCTGTATCGCCACCACCAATTACCACGACATGTTTACCATCTGCGCGAATTTCATTCTTATTGTCACCAGCAACTTCTTTATTCTGAGGAATCAAGAACTCTAATGCATAATGAACACCACTTAATTCACGTCCAGGCACTGGTAAGTCACGTGGTTGCTCTGCACCACCCGTAATAACAACCGCATCAAAATCTTTTTGAAGTTGCTCAGGGCTTACTGTCTTTTTAGAGTAATTCTTAATGTAAGAATCCAAGGCATCTTTACCAACAAATACACCTGTTTCAAATTTGACGCCTTCAGCCTTCATTTGCTCAACGCGACGATCAATTAAACCCTTCTCCATTTTGAAGTCAGGAATACCGTAACGTAATAAACCACCAACACGATCATTTTTCTCAAATAGAGTGACATCGTGACCAGCACGTGCCAATTGTTGCGCAGCTGCCATACCAGCAGGACCCGCACCTACAATCGCCACTTTCTTGCCAGTCTTTTTACTTGGCACTTGTGGTTTTACCCAACCATTTGTCCATGCCTTATCAATAATTGCATGTTCAATTGATTTGATACCCACAGGTAGTTCATGAATACCTAATGTACAAGCAGCTTCACATGGCGCTGGACAAATGCGCCCTGTAAATTCAGGGAAGTTATTAGTTGAATGCAATACTTCCATCGCCTGCTGCCAGTCTTGGTTGTAAACCAAGTCATTGAAGTCAGGAATGATGTTGTTAACCGGACAACCGTTATTACAAAATGGAATGCCGCAGTCCATACAACGCGCGCCCTGAATCTTGGCTTCATCATCCGTTAAAGCCATCACAAATTCTTTGTAGTGCTTAACGCGTTTCTTAGGCTCCTCGTAATGCTCGCTGAGGCGCTCAAATTCCATGAATCCAGTAACCTTACCCATAGCTAATCCTTTATTCTTTTTACCTATATGTTTTAAACAGAAGCGGCTTGTTTGTTACCTTGAGATTTCTCCCAAAGCTCACCCAAAGCTCGTCTGTATTCAGTAGGGAATACTTTGACAAAACGTGCGCGCGATTGATCCCAATTCGCCAAAATTGCTTTTGCACGCTCTGAACCAGTGTGTTTGAAATGACGCTCAACCAAGTTTTTCAAAATAACTTCGTCTGCCAAGCGCTCACCACCTTCTTTAACATTCACCGGTGCATGCCATTCAGACTTGGGTAACTTAGCTTGCTGTTCTGCTTGAGTCAAAACTGGCTCTAAAGTTGCCATAGATGTATTGCAACGTTTAGCAAATAAACCATCTTCGTCATAAACATATGCAACACCACCACTCATACCAGCAGCGAAGTTACGACCTGTCAAACCAAGCGCAACTACTGTGCCACCAGTCATGTATTCACAACCATGGTCGCCGGTGCCTTCAACAACAGCAATCGCACCAGAGTTACGCACAGCAAAACGCTCACCAGCCACACCGTTAAAGAATGCTTCACCACCGATAGCACCATAAAGAACTGTGTTGCCCACAATGATGTTTTGCGCAGTATCGCCACGGAATTCATGCGGAGCGCGAACAATCACGCGACCACCAGAAAGGCCTTTACCAACATAGTCGTTACCGTCACCAACCAAGTCCATTGTTACGCCATGCGCTAAGAAAGCGGCAAAACTTTGACCTGCTGTACCGTTTAACTGAATATGAATGGTGTCTTCAGGCAAACCTTCATGACCATAACGCTTAGCCACTTCACCAGACAACATCGCACCAGCCGTACGGTTCACGTTCTTAATTGGTTGAATAAACGATACGCGCTCGCCTTTTTCAAGGGCCACTTTAGATTTTTCAATCAATGTATGGTCAAGCGCTGTTGCCAAACCGTGATCTTGAGTTTCTACTTGGAAACGAGGTACATTCGCTTCAACATTCGGAGATTGGAAAATCTTCGTGAAATCTAAACCACGAGCCTTCCAATGCTCAATGCTCTTCTTCGTATCCAAGAACTCTGTTCTACCAATTAGCTCATCAAACGTTCTGATACCTAATTGAGCCATGATCTCGCGAGCCTCTTCAGCGATAAAGAAGAAGAAATTCACAACATGTTCAGGTTTACCAGAGAATTTTTTACGTAATTCTGGGTCTTGTGTCGCAACACCTACAGGACATGTATTGAGGTGACACTTACGCATCATGATGCAACCCTCAACAACCAATGGTGCTGTCGCAAAACCAAATTCATCGGCGCCCAATAACGCGCCAATGACCACGTCACGACCAGTCTTCATTTGACCGTCTGCTTGAACACGAATACGGCTACGTAAACCATTCAGAACCAATGTTTGCTGAGTTTCAGCAAGACCTAATTCCCATGGGCTACCAGCATGTTTAATAGATGATAATGGTGATGCACCTGTACCACCGTCATGACCAGCGATCACCACATGATCAGCCTTGGCTTTAGCAACACCAGCAGCAACTGTACCCACACCCACTTCAGACACGAGCTTCACTGAAATATCAGCTTGGCTATTAACGTTCTTCAAGTCATGAATCAACTGCGCCAAATCTTCAATAGAGTAAATGTCGTGGTGTGGCGGAGGAGAAATCAAACCAACACCAGGTACTGAATAACGCAACTTACCGATGTAATCAGACACCTTAGAGCCCGGCAACTGACCACCTTCACCTGGCTTAGCGCCCTGAGCCATCTTGATCTGAATTTGATCAGCAGATGTTAAGTACTCAGCAGTTACACCAAAACGACCAGAGGCCACTTGTTTAATCTTAGAACGTAATGAATCGCCTTCATTCAAAGGAATATTGGCTTGAATAATATCTTCACCAATAATGCTAGAAAGTGTTTCACCTTTCTTAATAGCAATACCTTTTAGTTCATTACGGTAACGCTTGTTATCTTCACCACCTTCACCTGTATTTGATTTACCACCAATACGGTTCATGGCAATCGCCAAAGTTGCATGCGCTTCAGTTGAAATAGAACCCAAAGACATCGCGCCTGTAGCAAAACGTTTAACGATTTCTTTTGCAGATTCAACTTCATCCAACGGAATTGCTTTACTTGGGTCAATCTTGAACTCAAACAAGCCACGCAATGTCATATGACGCTTACTTTGGTCATTAATGATATTGGCGTACTCTTTATATGTTTGGTAACCACCCTTTTCTGGGCCTTGACGTGTTGAATGCTGTAACTTGGCAATTGAATCTGGTGTCCACATGTGGTCTTCACCACGAATACGGAAAGCGTACTCACCACCAGCATCTAACATATTAGTTAATGTTGGATCAGCACTAAATGCCAAGCTATGAATCTTCAAAGCTTCTTCAGCCACCTCAAACACACCAATACCGCCCACGTTTGAAGCTGTACCTTTAAAGTATTTGTCGATTAAATCTTTTGATAAACCGATTGCTTCAAAAATCTGCGCGCCTGTATAAGACATGTATGTAGAAATACCCATCTTAGACATCACTTTTTGTAAACCCTTACCCACTGCTTTAGTAAAGTTTTTAACAACTTTTTCTGCAGACAAATCACCACTTAAACCTTTGGCCATATCCACCAAAGTTTCCATAGCCAAGTACGGGTGAACTGCTTCCGCACCATAACCTGCTAACAATGCGAAGTGATGTGTCTCACGTGCGCTACCGGTTTCAACAACTAAACCAGTGCTTGTACGCAAACCTTTTTCAACTAAATGTTGATGAATTGCTGAAGTTGCTAATAATGCTGGAATTGCCACATGATCAGCAGCCACCTGACGGTCGCTCACGATCAAAATGTTGTAGCCAGATTTCACGGCATCAACAGCCTCGGCACACAATGAAGCCAAACGCGCCTCAACACCTTCTTTACCCCAAGCAGCTGGATAGCAAATATCTAATTCGTATGAACGGAACTTACCACCTGTGTAATGCTCAATATGACGAATCTTAGCGATATCATCAAAATCCAAGACTGGTTGAGCCACTTCCAAACGCATTGGTGGGTTGATGTTATTTGTATCCAACAAGTTAGGCTTTGGACCAATAAATGACACCAAAGACATCACCATGTTTTCACGAATCGGATCGATTGGTGGATTGGTTACTTGAGCAAATAATTGTTTGAAGTAGTTATAAAGCGTTTTGTTCTTATTAGATAAAACAGCCAATGGGCTATCGTTACCCATAGAACCAATCGCCTCTTCACCTGACTGAGCCATCGGCGCCATCAAGAACTTCAAATCTTCTTGTGTGTAGCCAAAAGCTTGCTGACGATCTAAAAGACTCACCGCTGGACGTGCCTTTTCCGCTTCAGCTTTAACATCGGCAGAAGTAACATCAATCTCATCTAGCTTGATGCGTACCGCATCAATCCAACTCTTATATGGTTTAGCTTTAGCAAGAGAATCTTTTAGTTCAATGTCATCAATGATGCGACCTTGTTCCATATCGATCAAGAACATCTTGCCTGGCTGTAAGCGCCATTTTTTAACAATCTTATTTTCTGGGAAAGTTAAAACGCCGGCTTCAGAAGCCATGATGACCAAATCATCGTCCGTTACATAGTAACGAGCTGGACGCAAACCATTGCGGTCCAATGTTGCGCCAATTTGACGTCCGTCTGTAAATGCAATTGCGGCAGGACCATCCCATGGCTCCATCATCGCAGCGTGGTATTCATAGAAAGCACGACGATTGTCATCCATTAATGTATGTTGTTCCCACGCCTCTGGAATCATCATCATCATGGCGTGAGCCATTGGGTAACCAGCCATCACCAACAACTCTAAACAGTTATCGAAACTCGCTGTATCTGATTGACCAGGGTAAATCAATGGCCATAATTTTTGTAAGTCATCGCCCAATACTGGTGAGCTAATCGCACCTGTACGCGCATTAATCCAGTTAACATTTCCTTTAACGGTATTGATCTCACCGTTATGAGCAATCATGCGGTATGGGTGAGCCAATTCCCATGCTGGGAATGTATTTGTTGAGAAACGTTGGTGAACCAATGCCAATGCAGAAACAACGCGCGGGTCTTTTAGATCTTCGTAATAAGCACCCACTTGGTTTGCTAATAACAGACCTTTATAAACTACGGTTCTGGCTGACATCGATGTCACGAAATACTCTTTACCATGTTGCAATTGCAACGCTTGAATCGCGTGACTACCTGTTTTACGAATCACATACAACTTACGCTCTAGCGCATCCGTTGTCATGATGTCGCGGCCACGACCAATGAAAATCTGACGAATTACTGGTTCTGTTTTACGTACTGTTGGCGACATAGGCATATTGATATCAACCGGCACATCTCTCCAGCCCAATACAACTTGCCCTTCAATACGAACCGTTCTCTCTAATTCTTGTTCACATGCCAAACGCGATGCGCTTTCTTTTGGCATAAACACCATACCAACGCCGTACTCACCGGCTGGTGGCAAAGTCACACCTTGTTTAGCCATTTCTTCACGGTAGAACTGGTCAGGTATCTGAATCAAAATACCCGCGCCGTCACCCATTAGAGGATCGGCACCAACCGCGCCACGGTGATCGATGTTCTCAAGAATCTTTAAACCTTGAGTAACGATGTCATGGCTCTTTTTGCCTTTGATGTGTGCAACAAAGCCCACACCACAGGCATCATGTTCGTTAATTGGGTCATATAGACCTTGCGCAGCTGGGCGCAATGAAGGCGAAGTAGTCACGGAAAATTCCCTAGGTAAGTAATCGCTAACCTCTGCAAGCAGAGACTTGTTTCCCCTAAATGTTTTGGGGTTTTTGAGCACTATAGGGGATTACCCGTGTGGATGCAATATAAAATAATAGGTGTCTGTCCCTAATTTAATAGACGTAAGATTATTTAATTAATAAATTAGGGACAGAGTAGATAAAAATGGGGGCAATCATGCACCAATATGTTGCAAAATTAAATGGCTACCGTTTCCTTTATAGGTCTTCCAGGTCTTCTTTTTGCTACTGGACGAGCCACTTTTCCAGCTATTTGTTTTAAAAAGGAAGGGTTACCAAGAGGCCATCCTTTTAGTAAGTGGCTACTTACTGTCTCTATTTGCTCTTTATTGAATGAGTCAATAACAAATCGTTGCCAAGCAGACTGCCTCTCAAAAGGCGTATTACCCAAAGCCCAATATAAAGAGTGATCAGATACCCAAGAAATAGTTTCAGAACCAATATGATGTCGATAACTAGACCAAGGCCAATCTTCCGATTTTTGAACCAAGCCTGATCGAACAGGATTTGATTCAATAAATTTTTGGGTTAACAAGAAAAAAGATTCTGGCTCTAAGAGGCAAGATTTAAATCTACCCTCCCAAATAGTCCCAGTTCTTTGGTGGTTTTGGTTAAAAAGTTGGGCATATCTTCTACCTACTGATTGCATCGTCCTAGACACACTTAAGTCATTTTTAGGGGTAACCAAGATATGAACATGGTTAGGCATCAACACATAAGCATGTATCAATAATTCATTTTCACGAGCAGCGTCTCTTAACCATTCAAGATAAGAACGCTTTTCGGCATCATCAAAGAAAATTTGCTGACGATTATTGCCGCACACCATGATGTGCATCGGATGTCCAGCTAGAACTAAGCGCGGTAGGCGAGCCATGTGTGAATTCTATAGATTAATTAGTTTGGCTAATTTTCTTAAACTCTTTTGCCGCATAACGATCGGTCATACCAGCAATGTAATGGGCAATTCGTCGCTCCAGAGAATCTTCCGTCCGAAATCCTTCCGGTAAAGCATTGGGCGTTACATGGTAATGATTAAACAAAGCTCTCACCATATCTGCTGCATCCTGCGTTACCTGCGTCACTTGAGGATGACGATATAAGTTTTTAAATAAGAAACGCTTCATCTCCGTCGCTTGAGCACGAATCTCTTCCGAGAAACCTACTAAAGCTGGCATATTTCTCACATCATCCATGCTCTTGGGTTGATATTGATGAAGCCTCTTCTGAGTTTCCCTCACAAGATCATCAACCAACACATGAATAATCCTTCTAACCACTTCATAAACCAAGCGGCGCCCATTCAATTGAGGATATAGCTGGCTAACTTGATTTTTTTGAGTACGCCAAAGAGCAACCTCTTCCATTTGTTCAATGGTTAACAACCCCGAACGAATACCATCATCAATATCATGATTGTTATAAGCAATCTCATCGGCAAAATTAGCTAACTGCGCCTCCATACTTGGTTGCTTACCCAATAGAAATCTTTCTCCCAACGCACCCAATTGTTCAGCATTCTTTTTAGAACAGTGCTTTAAGATGCCTTCCCGAGTTTCAAAAGAAAGATTAAGACCATTCCACTGCGCATAGCGCTCTTCTAAGAAATCAACTACCCAAAGACTTTGTAGATTGTGCTCAAAACCACCGTAAGGTTTCATACACTCATTTAATGCATCTTGGCCCGCATGCCCAAAAGGCGTATGCCCCAAATCATGGGCTAAAGAAATCGCCTCGACTAAATCTTCATTTAAAGCGAGCCTTCTAGCAACCGCTCTAGCTATTTGAGCCACTTCAAGACTATGCGTTAAGCGGGTTCGAAAATGATCCCCTTCGTGATTGAGGAAAACCTGAGTTTTATATTCCAAACGACGAAACGCCGTCGAATGAATGATGCGATCTCTATCGCGCTGAAATGGACTACGTCCTGATTGAGTTGGCTCTACTGGCTCCGCATGGAGGCGTCCTAATGATGCTTCAAGTTTCGCTGCGTAGCTGGCTAGATTCATTACTTCTCTTTAAGCGGCACCAGTTGCTATTAATGTTTGGGCAACCAACTCATCATCTACCGCTTGAATTTTAGATTTTCCAATACCATCTAAAAGAATGTATCTGATTTCACCACCCTCGGCTTTTTTGTCGATGGCCATTAATTCCATATACCTAGCGACGCCAAATTTAGGGGGTTGTGTTGGCAAGTTGAGCTGCGCGATGATGTCCTTAAGCTTTTTAGCATCCTCTGCTTTTAATAAACCTAAACGAACCGAAAGATCTGCTGCTAAAACCATGCCGCATCCAACAGCCTCACCATGCAACCATTCGCCATAACCCATACCAGACTCAATAGCGTGACCAAAAGTGTGGCCAAAATTAAGGATGGCGCGCAAACCACCTTCACGCTCATCTTGTGCCACAACACTTGATTTAATTTCACAAGATCTTTGTACAGCATGCTCCATCGCCGCAAGATCGCATGCATTTAAAGCTTGGATGTTATTTTCAATCCAAGATAAGAATGTCGCATCAAAAATAGCGCCATGTTTAATTACTTCGGCTAAACCGGCCGCCAATTCTTTAGGAGGCAAAGTCTTTAAGGTGGCTAGGTCAGCAATCACTGCAACAGGCTGATAAAAAGCACCCACCATATTTTTTCCTAACGGATGGTTGATACCTGTCTTACCACCTACTGATGAATCTACTTGAGACAACAAAGTTGTTGGTACTTGAATAAACCGGATGCCACGCATATAACAAGCGGCCGCAAAACCAGTCATATCACCAATCACACCACCACCTAAAGCAATCAACGTGGCTTTTCGGTCAGCGCCACTTTCTAGCAGGCCATCGAAAATCTTTTGTAGAGTTTCCCAAGTTTTATACGCTTCACCATCAGGCAAAACAATCAAACGAACTTTTTGCCCAAGGCCTTCAAGTGTTTTCACAACCGTGTCAGCATATAACTTCGCGACTGTCTCATTGGTCACAACAGCAGAAAAATTACCTTTCAGGTGTTTCTTATATAAATCAGCCTGACCAATTAAATTAGATCCAATATGGATGGGGTAACTGCGCTCGCCTAAATCTAATTGAAGTGTATTCATGTGGATAGTTCAAATTGCATCATCAATGTATTTACCAACTGAGCCACACTTGGCTTGCCAGTATCAATCACATGATGTGCAGCCTCTCTATATAAAGGATCTCTAACAGCGTAAAGCTTCTCCAATGTCCCCTTAGGATCATTGTTATTTAACAGTGGACGACCTTTGTCATTGCGAGTTCTAAGCCATAGCTCATGAGGATTCGCACGAAGGTAGAAAACGGTTCCCCGCTCCCTTAAATTTTTTCTATTTTCGGGCAAGATGACAGCACCGCCACCCGTGGCTAAAACCAAATTCTTCTCTTTGGTTAGCTCATCAATCACTTGCGCTTCGCGTTTACGGAAACCAGCCTCGCCTTCCATTTCAAAAATGACTGGAATAGGTACGCCACAACGTTTTTCAATTTCAACATCCGTATCAATAAATTTTCGGTTGAGTCTTTTGGCAAGCAAACGCCCTACGGTCGTTTTACCCGCACCCATAACTCCAACTAAAAAGATATTTTCTGGAATTCCGTTCACAAACAAGATTTTACTGAGGCTTTTGGCTAGAAACCAAAGTTGGCGTTAAAAAAATTAATAATTCTGTCTTATCCCTGAATTTTGCCTCTTGTTTAAAAAGTGCTCCCAAAATTGGGATTTCCCCTAAAAATGGCACTTGGGTACTATCTTTTCTATCAGCTTCCTGAAAAATACCCCCTAAAACCACAGTACCACCACTCTCCACAAGCACTTGCGTCTTCACATGCTTAGTATCAATCGCAAACCCCTGCTCCGTCTTTAAACCCACGCTGTCTTTATTAATATCGACGTCTAAAACAATCATGTCGCCTTTCTGAATCCTTGGCTTTACTTCCAACCTCAAATTGGCTTTTCTAAATTGAACCTTGGTAGCGCCACTATTACCTGCTGAAGACTGATAAGGCAGCTCTGTTCCTTGCTCAATCAACGCTTGGCTGTTTTCAGCAGCCAACACCCGCGGATTAGAAACAATATTGCCTAAACCATTCGACTCTAGCGCCGATAGCTCTATATTCAAAGCCTCGGTCGCTTGCTTACCTAGCAAACCAATAGCACCTGTTGACGCTTCAAATCCGTGTAAGCCCCCTGCGGATAAATTCGACTTTACTTGGGTACCTTTTGCTTGATAGCCCAACTTTGCTCCCAAATTCTGAGCAAATCGCCTTTCCGCTTCCACAATTTTGGCCTCAATCATGATTTGCCTGAGCGCCAAATGACTTTGTTCTACTTTTTCAGCTTGCTGCCCTCGCTCCAATAGTCGTTTCTCATGAGCCATTAATTCATCATAAGGGCCTACCCACAAAACAGAGCCCTTCCGCTGGGCTAGCAAAGATCTACTAGCTAAAATCGTATCCAACACTTCCTGCCAAGGCGCCTGCTTAATATGAATGGTCATCTTTCCTGTGACCTTCTCACTCATGACCAGATTCAGACCTTTCATATCAGCCAATATTTGCAATAGTTGCCGTAGTGGAATGGCAACAAAATTTAAAGAAACCTTGTCATCATTCTGTTTGGCATGAATAGTTAGAGGCAGTACCAAAGTCAAGAAGGCTCCTGTCATCACTTGTCGTCTATTCATCTGCTGGCTCTTTATAGATAGTTACTTGTTGACCTGTTATTGACTCCAAAAGCAAACGGTCCTCGTGAATCTTTTTTAACTTCCACTCCTGATCAATCATTTGGTTTTGCGCAAACAAAACACCGCCCTGCTCCATTTCAATCAAGACTTTTTGTGTAGCCCCCGACTTAAATAAACCCATATATTTCAAATGCGTGGGGGGCTCAATTTCTTTGGCTACTTTTTGCTCATCATTAGATGATTTATTTAATGGCTGCATTAAGGTTTTTTGCTGGGCCAACTCATGCATCTGCACACGAAATTTTTTTATTTGCCCATTTATCACCAATAACTCTTGTTGGAGTGTTTGAAGCTGTGCAGTTACTTCAATAGTTGCATAAGCTAATACTGCAAAAATCAAAAGACTCATCAAAATACTAATGAGATGCACATTTCCTAAAGAACCGCTTAAAAATGTGTTCTTAAACGGTGATTTGATGTCATTATTAGGCTCAACTGGCACAACCCCTGCATCATAGGATTGCTCATGGATTAATCTTTTAAACATGCCTCCATTGTGCTTAGAAGGCATTTTTAAAAAAATCAGCCAAATAAGATTCTTTTGTAGGGTTTTTCTGATTCTTTAGTGGGTTATTTCTCGGATAAATTTGAGCGCACTTTATATAAAGCTATATCTATAATTGGCACATGAATCAACCTAGACAACCCGTTCGCCCACCTTCTCGTTTAGGTGGAAATAACCAACCTCGCAGACAAACAAAAGATTGGCGTGAGCACTTTGTACGCTGGGGTATTTTTTTAGGTAGCGCAGGATTAATTCTTATTGGCTTAGTCATTGCCTACGCGTTGATCGTTGCCAGACCGAATCTTCCCGACTTAGAAACAATCACTGACTACAAACCCAAAGTACCTCTAAGAATTTATACCGCTGATAACGCGTTAATCGGAGAATTTGGTGAGGAGCGTCGCAATCTAGTCGCCATTAAAGATATGCCTGAATATCTAAAGAACGCTGTGGTCGCGATTGAGGACGAGCGTTTTTATGAACACGGGGGCGTTGATTACTGGGGTGTATTAAGAGCAACACTGGCCAACTTACGCGGCCACCTATCTCAAGGCGCCTCAACTATCACAATGCAAGTTGCAAGAAACTTTTTCTTAAGCAACGAAAAGTCATTTAGCCGAAAAATTTATGAAGTGCTTTTAGCTTGGAAGATTGAAGCCAATCTTTCCAAAGATAAAATTCTTGAGCTTTATATGAACCAAATTTATTTGGGGCAACGCTCTTACGGTTTCGCAAGCGCAGCGCAAATTTATTTTGGTAAAGATGTCAGAGAAATCTCCATCGCAGAAGCAGCCATGTTGGCAGGCCTTCCAAAAGCACCCTCTGCATATAACCCTGTTGTTAATTACCGTCGAGCAAAAATTCGTCAAGAATATATTTTGCAAAGAATGCGTGATTTACGCATGATCTCACCTGCGCAATATGAAGCAGCTCTAGCAGAAACTTTGCATGTAAGAGGCGTGGGCAAAGAGTTTGCAACCAAAGCTGATTACGCCTCTGAAATGGTGCGCCAACTTTTAATTAGTGAATATGGCGATAGCATTTATACCCAAGGTATGACAGTTATTACGACTATTCGCAAAGCTGAGCAAGAAGCCGCCTATGCCGCCGTTAGAAAAGGCATCATGGATTATGAGATACGTCATAAATATCGTGGTCCTGAAGGCTATATCAAATTACCCGAAGGTAACGTTGAAAGACAGCGAGCTATTGACGATGCTTTAAGTGATCACTCAAGTAGCGATGACTTGCTAGCTGGCGTTGTGATTGATGCTGACCCCAAACAAATTCGCGCTGTGATTGCTACAGGTGATTTGGTGACGATTCGAGGTGAAGACTTAAAACTAGGTGCGGTAGCTCTTTCAGATAAAGCCCAACCTAAACAACAAATCAGACCAGGCGCCATCATTCGTGTTATTCCAGTTGAAGGAAGATGGGCCTTAGCTCAAATGCCTCAAGTGGAAGCTGCGTTTGTCGCTTTAGATACACACGATGGTGGTATCAGAGCTTTAGTTGGCGGATTTGACCAAGCCAGGAATCAGTTCAACCATGTTTCTCAAGCACAACGCCAACCAGGCTCATCATTTAAACCATTCATTTATGCAGCTGCTCTTGAAAAGGGCATCATGCCCAATACACTCATTAATGACGCCCCCCTATCTATTAGCGGACTAGAAACAGGCGGACAGATGTGGGAACCGAAAAACTACGATGGTAAGTTTGAAGGTTATATGAGAATGCGTACCGCATTAGCCAAATCAAAGAACTTAGTTTCTGTAAGAGTCATTAGAAAAATTGGCGCGCGCTATGCACAGGATTACATTCAACGTTTTGGTTTTGAAGCGGAAAAACATCCTCCTTACCTAACCATGGCGTTGGGCGCGGGCTCTGTTACACCACTCCAATTGGCCACAGGCTATGGTGTCTTTGCAAATGGTGGTTACAGAGTCGATCCTTATTTAATTAGCAAAGTGATTGACGCCAAAGGCAATGTGTTATTTGAAGCCACTCCAACAGTGGCGGGTGATAGCAACTTAAAAGTTTTAGATTCAAGAACAGCTTTTGTAATGGATAGCCTTCTTCAAGAAGTTACTAAAACTGGTACTGCAGCATCGGCTAGGGTAACGCTTGCTAGAAATGACATTGCTGGCAAAACAGGTACTACCAACGAATCTATGGACGCATGGTTTGCTGGATACCATCCAAACATTGTTGCTGTCGCGTGGATTGGGTTTGATAAACCTAAGAGCTTAGGCGATCGAGAGACTGGTGGTGGCCTAGCACTACCTATGTGGATTCGTTATATGAAAACCGCATTAAACGGTATGCCTGAAGTTGACCGTAGGCCTCCTCCAGGAGTATCGCAACAAGATGGCGATTGGGTAATCCCTGAATTTATGCCCACCTTTGGGCGCACCCAAACACTAGATTAAAGTACATAAAGTATCAGTATTTAGCGAGCAAAGACCACTTTCAATGGCGTCTTTGCTTGCTGACTAGATAAACGGCTGATCTCACTAAATAGTTCAGCTCCTGTTTTAGTGTCTAGCCATAAAGGGTTTGCTAAAGTGCCGGCCCAACGATAATGAAAACCACCCTCTTTAGCTGCTACCCAAATCTCCTGAAGAGGCGGTTGAGTATTTACAACAATGACACTTTTGTCTTCAAACTGAATATTGACAACATTACCTCCTTGGCGAGATATATCCAAATCAAGATCCGTTTTTTGAAAGGCTTCTTCTAAAGAAGCTTCAATAGAACGTAAAGTTTTTTCTGCAACCGCATAAAATGTTGCATCAGTAAGTACTTCAACTTCTTGGTTTGTCATATCAATCTTTTCGTTGTGTGCCATGCTATAGTCAGTAATCAATTATTAAACTAATAAATATGCGTTTTATTGTAGCTAGGACTTTCATTTTTTGTGCGGCATTATCCCTATTAGGATGCGGGGTACGTGGACCCTTGACCTTACCGAATGTGCCACCACCGCCTAATCCGCCAGAAAAAGCTGAGCCTATGGAGAAACAATGGCCGCCAGCTAAGGAACAAAAATGAGCTTGATCCCTGTATTAAATGGTTTTTCTGAGAAAAACCACACATGGTGCGCTGAAGAAGTACCTCTTGATCAAATTGCTAAGCAATTTGGCACCCCAACTTATGTTTACAGCAAAAAAGCCTTAAGTGATGCTTTTAATGCTTATGAGGCTGCTTGCAAAAAGCCTAATGGCGAGCATCGCGCCCGTGTTCACTATGCTATGAAGGCCAATAGTAATTTGGCAATCCTTAACCTTTTTGCAAGATTAGGGGCCGGCTTTGATATTGTGAGTGCCGGTGAATTAGCCAGAGTATTGGCAGCGGGCGGGTCAGCCAATCAAGTTGTCTTCTCTGGAGTCGGCAAAAGCAAACAAGAAATGATTGCTGCGCTAAAAGCAGGCGTTAAATGTTTCAACCTCGAATCCATCCCTGAGTTAACTCGTTTAAATGAAGTGGCATCAGAACTAGGTGTCGTTGCGCCGATTTCTTTACGGGTCAATCCAGACGTTGACCCTAAAACACACCCATACATTTCTACTGGTCTTAAAGGTAATAAATTCGGCATTGCTTATGACGATGTTTTAAAAACATACCAAGAAGCAGCCAAAATGAGCTCCTGCAAAATTGTTGGCATCGATTGCCACATCGGCTCACAAATTACTGAAATCAGTCCTTATTTAGACGCCCTAGATCGCGTTCTAGATTTAATTAAAGCGCTCGACTCCGCCGGCATCAAGATTCATCATCTAGATATTGGTGGCGGTCTCGGCATTAGCTATACAGATGAAACACCACCGGCGATTACTGATTTTGCCAATACGCTGCTCAATCATATTGAACAAAAAGGCTACGGTCATTTAGAGGTCTTATTTGAGCCTGGCAGATCACTGGTTGGTAATGCCGGTCTCTTATTAACAAGTATTGAATATCTCAAGCCTGGCGAAACAAAAAACTTCTGTATTGTTGATGCCGCTATGAATGATTTGATGCGCCCGGCCATGTACGAGGCTTATCACGCGATTGTTCCAGTAAAAACCAATACCAATACAGAAACATTAACCTACGACATCGTAGGGCCTATCTGCGAATCAGGTGATTGGTTAGGAAGAGATAGAGCACTAGCTGTTAAACCAGGTGATCAACTCGCTATTTTGTCAGCAGGCGCTTATGGCTTTACGATGAGCTCGAACTACAACACGAGGGGTAGAGCTGCCGAAGTAATGGTAGATGGTTCTCAAGTCCATTTGATTCGTGAACGTGAAACTATTGAAAGTTTATTCGCCAACGAAAGACTATTGCCGTGAAATCTTTGCCGCAACCATTGGTTGCGGCATCTCTAGGTTCCTTAATTCATTGGTTAAAGCGTACCGTAGCTATGTAGGCCTGATAAGAACATATTCACGCCCAAGAATGCAAAAGTAGTTACAAGCAAGCCAACCAATGCCCACCAAGCGGCAACTACACCACGCAAACCCTTCATTAAACGCATGTGCAACCATGCCGCGTAATTCAACCAAACAATTAACGCCCAAGTTTCTTTCGGGTCCCAACTCCAATAACCACCCCAAGCATCAGCTGCCCATAAAGCGCCTAAAATCGTGGCAATCGTGAAGAAAGCAAAACCAACTGCAATCGCTTTGTACATAACATCATCTAGCAACTCTAAACTAGGCAAGCGATCTGCCAGAATATTTTTCTGCTTTAATAAATAAGCAATTGCCACCATGGCCGCTAATGCAAATGTGCCATAACCAATAAAGTTTGCAGGCACATGTATCTTCATCCACCAGCTCTGCAATGCTGGGACCAACGGTTGAATTTGATGAGCGCCTCTAGCTATGCTGTACCAAAGAATAAAACCCACAGCAGCCACAATAATCCAGAGAACAAATGCACCCAACACCAATGATTGATAACGCGCTTCATAGTACAAATGGAATAGAGCGGTAATCAGAGAGAAAAGAATAAATACTTCATAAAGATTAGAAATTGGAATGTGTCCAATATCCGCCCCTAATAAATACGACTCATACCAACGTACCAACATCCCAGTCACGCCAATCAGTACAGCAGCCCATGACAACTTAGAAGCCGTAGGGCCTAATGCTTGAGCTCTTAATGCGAATGCCAAGGTATAAAACAATGTACTTAAGCAGAATAAAACACTCATCCACAAAATAGCAGACTGACTAGATAACATGTACTTCAAGAAGAAAGCTTGTTCAGCTCTAGCTAAAGATCCACCATCAGGTGTTTGATAAAAATAAATTGCTAATAGCGCTAAACCAGCAGCGCCAATCATCAAATTTCTGATTGGAGACCAACCCCAAGCTAAAACAGATAACACGGGTACGGCAGCAAATAGAATGGCCTGCTCATAACCATCCATGTATGCCGAAAACTTGATCTCAGCAAAAATGGCAGCGCCCAATAAAACACAAGCGAAGAAATAGTCGAGCCAGCCCAAGCCGCTAAAAATAGTTACAACAACTCTCTTTAGTGTTTGAGACCAGCCGCCTTGAGTAGTACTTGAATAATCAGTGCTCATTTTTAAAATCTTCCTGGTATTTATTGAATTCTCGCTCAAAATCCAATGTCTTGCGCGATGCCGACATAGCGAATAATTGTTTGCCATTAGCCAGGCTACGCACCCATATCCTACGTTCAGGTAAATAGAACATCGCAAAAATACCTAGGGTTAAAAGTAAACAACCTAGATACACCATGCTCTTGCCTGGAGATTTAGTTACCTGAAATACACTTGCTTTTACTTCAGTAAAGTCTTCTAACTGAAAACTCAAAGGCGCTGGATAAAAATTGGCATCAGACAATGCAGAAGTCGCCATCTGAATAAAACGCTGACTAGCCTCATCTTCTTTAGCTAATGGCAGACCTAACCTGGCTCTAGCATCCTGCCACAACTCCCAAATAACACCATTTAAAACCTTGAGAATAACTTCAGTAGCTCTTTGCTGCTCTGCCTGTGGAACAGCTGCATCAATAAAACCACCCAAGGCGGCAAAGCCACCTGGCATGGCGCCAGATTCTTTAGCTTGAGTAATAGCAAATGGCGCATCGCCTGAAAATAATTCAATAGAACGTAAAGCGCTTTCCTGCAGTTGTTTTAACACTGCCGGTGACTGTGCAAAATTTTGCTGTTTAGCTAATTTGTCAGCAAATTTCTGCACAGCTTTTTGTCTTGCATTTGAATCATGCAAAACAGTTCTTAACATCATCCACTCTTTTAAACTTAAATCAGAATCTGCAGGGATCCGTAAATAACGGAATTCTTGCGCAGCACTTTCTCGAACACCCAATAAGAAAGTAGGCATGCCATCTAAATTTAGCGGCTGCATGTAATTGCTATATTCACGAGCTTGTCCTGCCGCATCACGTAACTTATATTGCACAGACGGGCCAACGTTTCTTAATTCTTTTGTCTTACTAGTTTTACCTGCGGAACCCAATTGGTGATTCAATATGTTAACCAAACCACTGTCTTGCGCCTGAGTGGCAACACCCCTCGCATCAGATTGACCAGATGCATTGGCGACATTCTCCACATTAGTGGGTCTAAAGCCGCTGAACTCTAGGGTATAGCTTGAACCTTCTTTAGACTTTAACGATGTGCTTTGGCCCACCTCACCAGAAACAACAAAACTACCTGTTAAAGAATTACCAGCACCCTGCATAGGATAAGCACGCAATTTAAGCTTTGAGCCGCCGTCTTCAAAGCTTGACTGATAGATAGCAACACCTCTATGTATAAAAGGCTCATTAACTTTAATTTTGGCCTCAGATTGTTCACCAGTATCAAGGTCTTTAATGACAACCTCACTCATAAACAACTTTGGCATCCCAGTGCTGTAATACTCAACATTGAACTTCTTCAACTCAATTGAGAATGGCAACTCCTGAATAATGCTGCCATTAGTTGCATTTAATAATGCAGTGGCACTAGTGCCCCCCTCAGGAACAAAAATATTTGCTCGATAACTTGGGTTGGAAGCACTTAATTTATGTTGACTTGGAATATTGGCGACCAACATACCTTGTGTGTCATTAGGTAAAACGCTTTTGCCACCAAACCAAATTTGTCCGCGCGTAAATAAATCACCATCCAATAAACCACCTAGACAAATTAAAACGATGGCGCTATGTGCCAAGATGTAGCCCCACTTATTAGCGGCGCCCTTCTTTGCAATAACTCTTGAATGGTCAGATGCAAGCTGTGTTTTAACTGCATAACCGTCTTTTAAAAAACGATTGGCGATTTGAGTAGCTGCCTCTTGATGTGCTCCTTTAATTGGAAACTCAAAATGATGATGCAAGGCACGCATACCACCTTCTTGAATTTGCTCTTTCCAAGAGCGAATATCAGCCAACATTTTTGGTGCATTTCGGAACACGCAAAAAGATACTGAAACAACTAAGAAGGCCAAAATTAATAAGAACCACCAAGCTGTATACACAGCAAATAAACCTAAGCCATTAAAAATCTCAGCCCAGAACGGTCCAAACTGATTCACGTAATTTGGATAAGGTTCGCCTTGTTTAATAACCGTACCAATAATGCTAGCAATGGCAATGATGGTTAATAACGCTATAGCAAAGCGCATAGAAGACAGAAGCTCTACACTGGCTTTGTTAAATTTTCTTAAATGACTAGAAATAGTTTCTTTGCTACTGCTCATACCTTAGCTATAAAAAATAAAGCCCACAAACATCTGTTCGTGGGCTTTGATTAATGCGAATTATTAAGTGATTAACGCAAGCCCGCAACGTAATCTGCAACAGCCTTGATTTCCGCATCAGACATTTTTGCAGCAATTGCACTCATCTGAACGCTATTTTTGCGATCACCAGCACGATAAGCTACTAATTGAGCTTCTGTGTACTCAGGCCATTGACCTGAAATACGTGGAAACTGTGCAGGGATACCTGAACCATTAGGACCGTGGCAACCAGCACAAGCTGCTACTGATTTACCAGCGATACCGCCACGATAAATCTTTTGGCCTAGTTCAATACTTGCCTTGTTCTTAGCTGTGCCAAGACCAGGTGTTTGTTTTGATACATAAGCAGCTACGTTTGCCATATCTTCATCTGACAATAAGCCTGCAAAAGCAGACATCACTGCATTTGGACGATCTTTACCAGCTTTGTAGTCTTTTAATTGCTTCACAACGTAACTAGCATGTTGGCCAGCCAACTTAGGATAAGCACCCCCACCGCTAACACCATTGGCACCGTGACAGCCCATACAAGCCGCTACACCACGTTTAGCATCGCCATTGTTATATAAAGCTTCACCTTTTGCGGCATCTGGAGCAGTTGCAGCAACAGGTTCATTTGCAAATGTCATTGCAGCTAATGAAAGACCAGCTGCAAGAACCAAAGTTTTTAATGTGGCAGAAATTGTTTGACGCATTGTGCACTCACCCTATTTAAATGACGCAATAAGAATTTTTATAAAAATCTTTATTTTTGATTTAACAACTAATTATCGACGAGAGATTTTACAATAGGTCTAACCTATAAAACATCTATGTCTACCTTACATCAAGCACAATTTCTCGTAACCATTAACCATTTGGTTGATTTACCCACTTGGGATATCCCCGAGGTGGCCTTTGCTGGCCGCTCAAATGCCGGCAAATCGACCGCTATTAATGTGTTATGTCAGCAAAATAGGCTTGCTTTTGCCAGTAAAACCCCAGGAAGAACGCAACATATCAACTTTTTCGGCATTTTAACGAAAGATAAGACCAATTTAGCGAATTTAGTTGACTTACCAGGCTATGGCTACGCACAAGTAGATAGCAAAACAAGGGCTCACTGGAACAATTTACTATCAACTTACCTACAAACACGTCCTAATTTAGCTGGACTTGTCTTAATTATGGATGCCAGAAGAGGGATGACGGACTTAGACCAACAAATGGTTGAGTGGTTTACCCCAACCGGTCGGCCGATCCATGTTTTACTGACCAAGTGTGACAAACTTAATCAATCAGAAAGCCGCATGGCGCTTAAAAGGCTCCAAGACAAGCTAAAACTTCTGAACCCGAATGGCCCTTATACGGCACAACTGTTCTCAAGCACCAAAAGGATCGGTTTAGTCGAAGCAGATACCACTATTGCTGGCTGGTTAGGTATTGAGGCATCTAATGCCCACAAGAGTAATGAAAACCGCATTTCAAAAAATCTAAAACCCCAACTTTCTTAATAAGGTTTTACATGCAACTTCCACACCGCCCAAGAAGATTACGCCGCACAGACTGGTCTCGCCGTTTAGTGCAAGAGAACGCGCTAAGCCCGAACGATTTTATTTACCCAGTATTTTTATTAGAGGGCAGCAATCGCCAAGAAGAAGTTAAATCAATGCCCGGCGTTAGTCGCCTTTCTTTAGATTTACTATTACCAGTGGCGGAAGATTGCGTGAAATTAGGCATTCCAGTAATGGCTTTATTTCCAGTGATTCGCAATGAGCTGAAGTCTTTAGACGGTAAGGAAGCTTATAACCCTAACGGCCTGATTCAGGCGGCGGTAAAAGAGCTTAAAAAAGCTTTCCCTAATCTTGGCATCATGACCGATATTGCATTAGATCCATACACAAGCCATGGGCAAGATGGCGTGATTGATGAAAATGGCGATGTTCTTAATGACATCACTGTAGACATCCTAGTTAAACAAGCCCTTTCTCATGCTGAAGCAGGCGTGGATATGGTTGCACCGTCCGACATGATGGATGGTCGTATTGGTGCCATTCGTGAAGCACTAGAAAATAATGGGCACATCCACACGCTCATCATGGCCTACTCCGCGAAATACGCTTCCTCTTTCTACGGCCCATTTAGAGATGCTGTTGGTTCTTCTGGTAACTTAGGTAAAGGCAATAAAAAAACCTATCAAATGGATCCGGCTAACTCTGATGAAGCCATTAGAGAGGTATCACTAGATATCGAAGAAGGTGCTGATATGGTGATGGTTAAGCCAGGCATGCCTTATTTAGATATTGTGAGACGCGTCAAACACGAATTAGAGTATCCAACGTTTGCTTATCAAGTAAGCGGTGAATACGCGATGATTAAAGCAGCTGTTGCAAATGGTTGGCTTGATGGCGATGCGGTGATGATGGAATCATTGTTAGCGTTTAAACGCGCTGGCGCTGATGGCATTCTGACCTACTTTGCCAGAGATGCCGCCCGCTTACTACAAACTAATAGCAATTAACGCAAGCGCTCCAAGAAACGCTCGGCATTCATAAAGCCGATCACTCTTTTAGAAACTAGCTCTTGCCCATCAATACCTATCAGCAATATGGCAGGCGGTCCAAATAGACCGTACTGCTTTAAAACTTGTTGGTGTTCTAAAGTATTTTTTGTGACATCCATCTGTATCAATTGATACGATGTCAAAACTTCAGCTACCTTAGGGTTGTTAAAAGTTAAAAGCTCCATCTCTTTGCAAGTAATACACCAATCAGCATAAAAATCTACCAACACAGGTTTATTTTTTTGATTGGCGGATGCAATTAATGCATTTAATTCTTTTAAATTATTGACTCGCTGAAAAACTAATCCAGATGAAAGCTGATGTGTTGGCTGATTTAAATCTTGGGTCTTATTAAAAACAGGCCAAATAACCCATACCGCCAATGCTACTAGCAGAACACCAAAGGCGCGCTGTATCAAAGTCATCCAAGCACCAGCTTTGGGTAATAATTTTTTAGCCCCAATGGCAAACAGGAGTAAAGGTAACCCCATGCCGATGGCCATAACAAACAAAAGTAAACCTCCCAGAGGAATAGATCCCGTTTGCGCAATAAATGCCAACACTCCAGCTAAAGGAGCTGTCACACAAGGGCTAGCAATTAAAGTAGATATAGCTCCCAATAAGAATGCGCCAACAACACTGCCACCCTCTTGCTTACCCGCAATCTGATCAATCTTGTTATGCCATGCATGAGGAAGACGCAGCTCATAAAAACCAAATAGGCTTGCTGATAATGCCAATAACAATAATGAGAAGGCGACTAACACCCAAGTGTTTTGCAACCAAACTTGCACATTAGATCCAAGCGCAGCAGTTAACATTCCGGCCAAGCTATACATCAACGCCATGCCCAAGATGTAGCCAAGAGCTAAAACTGACGCCCTTACTCTAGATATATTTTTATGCTGCTCTGTTTTCGAACCAAATACCACACTAGACATAATGGGCAACATGGGTAATACACAAGGAGTCAACGCCATGGCCAAACCTAAAACAAAAAAAGCGGCAATTAAAACAATTGGGGAGATGGTTCTTAATAATGTTGCAAGCAAGCCTGCATCATCCCTTGCACCCCATAAATCTAATATCCCAACAGAAGCTGCTTCATTAGCATTGGCTAACTCATCAACCACAACACCATCAATTAACTCATTAGCGGCAGTCAATTTAAATCGAAACTTCATTGGCGGATAACAAATACCCTTCTCAGCACAACCCTGTAATTCCATTTCCAAAACAGCATTGGCCAAATTTGCTTGTGCAAGCGTGGCTGTTATCTGAAATGGGCTTGGATAAGTTTCTAACTTCTTGCCAAAGTTTTCATCAAACTTAATCTTTCCTTGAGGCAACTTGTAGACCAGCGAATCTTTATTGGTATTCTTATCTAATCGAACCTTAAGCGACTCTTTATATACGTAATAGCCTGTCGCTGGCGCAACAGTAATGGCAATCTTTGAACCTGATTCTTTGCCCTCAACATTCCATGTTGCAACCACCTTAAATGCTTCTTCAGGTGGCAAAAAATCTTCCGCGAATACGGAAGATGCCATAACAAATAGGGTGACTAGGAATATCTTTTTAATTATTGAGCGCATACCATTACTGACCTTGCTTATCTAAACTCGCATCTAGCCATGCTGCATAAGACTCATTAACTATGTCCGCCTGAATGCTAATAATCTCAGGAACATCATAAGAATGTTTTCTAGCAATAAAGTCTCTTAAACCTTGATGCATCCGTTGATTGGTTTTAAAGTGAATCGGATACTCCTTTGCCTCCTCGATGCTGCCTTGCCACTGATAAACCGATTGGCATGGTGCCTGAATCTGGGCACATACCGCAAAACCTTCAACAACAGCTTGTCGAGACAAAGCCATTGCTTCATCGTGAGTTGGTACCGTAGTGATTACTAAAAAAACTTGAGTCATGCTGCGATTATCTTCCAAATAAAAAAGCCTGGCATCACCAGGCTTTTTTAACAGAGTACATCTCTAACTCTTACTCAGCGGCCGCTTCTTCAGCGATCTCTGGGCGATCAACAAGCTCAACTAAAGCCATCGGTGCATTATCACCAACGCGGAAGCCAAACTTAAGGATACGCAAGTAACCACCTGGGCGTGCTGCATAACGTGGGCCAAGCTCTGTGAAAAGCTTAGTGACCATTTCACGATCACGTAGACGGTCAAAAGCCAAACGGCGATTTGCCAAATTGTCTTTTTTGCCCAAAGTGATCAATGGCTCAACTACACGACGCAATTCTTTTGCTTTTGGTAGAGTTGTTTTAATAACCTCGTGCTGCAACAATGAATTAGACATGTTGCGCAACATCGCTAAACGATGTGAGGATGTACGATTTAATTTACGAAGTCCGTTTCCGTGACGCATGGTGGCGCTTCCTTTCTATTATTTCTCAAGACCAGCAGGCGGCCAGTTGTCTAGCTTCATGCCTAAGGTCAGACCGCGAGCGGCCAAAACGTCTTTAATTTCATTCAATGACTTGCGACCAAGGTTTGGAGTTTTAAGCAACTCGTTCTCAGTACGTTGAATGAGATCGCCGATGTAGTAAATATTTTCAGCTTTCAAGCAGTTAGCAGAACGAACTGTTAACTCTAGATCATCAACTGGGCGCATCAACATTGGGTCAACAGCAGGTGAACGGCTAGGAGCAGCATCACCAGCAGCTTGAGTACCCTCAAGTTGTGCAAATACAACTAATTGATCAACCAAAATGCTTGCAGATTGACGAATTGCTTCTTCTGGAGTCAAAACACCATTAGTTTCAATTGTCATAACTAAACGGTCTAAGTCTGTGCGCTGTTCAACACGAGCTGACTCAACTGCGTAGCTAACACGGCTTACTGGGCTAAATGATGCGTCAAGAACGATGCTACCAATAGTCTTTGAAGACTCATCTTGGTATTTACGCACGTTACCTGGAACATAACCACGTCCCTTTTCAACCTTGATTTGGATATCCAATTTGCCATTTGCAGACAAATGAGCAATCACGTGATCAGGATTAATGATTTCCACATCGTGTGGTAATTCAATATCTTTAGCAGTAACAACACCAGCGCCTTCTTTGCGCAAGTTGATTGTTACTTCATCACGTTGTTGTAATTTAAAAACAATACCTTTGAGGTTCAATAATAGGTTAACAACGTCTTCTTGAACGCCGTCAATTGTTGAGTACTCGTGAACGACGCCAGCAATGCTAACTTCAGTTGGAGCACAACCTACCATGGACGACAAAAGCACACGGCGCAAGGCATTACCCAAAGTATGACCATAACCGCGTTCAAACGGTTCCATAACTACTTTCGCTTGGTTCTCTGCAAGCGCTTCAACAGAAATAATTTTCGGCTTCAGCAGTGTGTTTTGCATATTTTTTCCTTAAAAGGGCGACGCATTAACGTGAGTAAAGTTCGACGATCAAGCTTTCATTGATATCGCCACCGATGTCTTCACGATCAGGGGCTTGCTTGAATGTGCCTTCTAATTTAGTTGCATCTACAGATACCCAGCTGATTTGACCAGACTGAGCAACTAGACCTAATGATTCTTGAATACGAGTTTGCTTCTTAGCTTTTTCACGAATCGCAATCACATCACCAGGACGAACTTGCATAGAAGGAATGTTTGCAACATTACCGTTTAACAAGATAGCCTTGTGTGACACTAATTGACGTGCTTCAGCACGAGTAGAACCAAAACCCATACGATATACAACGTTATCTAAACGTGACTCAAGCAATGCAAGCAAGTTTTCGCCTGTATTACCTTTGCGACGCTCAGCTTCCGCGAAATAACGACGGAATTGACGCTCTAAAACGCCATAAATACGTTTAACTTTTTGCTTTTCACGCAATTGATTACCGTAGTCAGATGTACGCGCACCAGATGTGCGGCCATGTTGACCTGGCTTAGTGTCAAGCTTGCATTTGTCAGCTAAAGAACGACGTGTGCTCTTTAGAAAAAGGTCGGTACCTTCCCGACGAGATAGTTTGGCTTTAGGGCCTATGTAACGTGCCACGATTTTTCCTTTCTTTGCCTTCAGTCCGAGAACTGATGGTGAGTCCACCCTGTACTAGCGATGGACAGTGGTCTTGATTAATAAAATTAGATACGACGACGCTTTGGAGGACGGCAACCGTTATGTGGAACCGGTGTTACGTCCTGAATTTCCGTGATCTTGATGCCAAGAGCATTCAAGGCACGAACAGCTGATTCACGACCAGGACCTGGGCCCTTGATCTCAACTGCCAAATTCTTGATGCCACACTCAATCGCAGCACGGCCAGCAACTTCAGCAGCAACCTGAGCAGCAAACGGTGTAGATTTACGTGAGCCTTTAAAACCTTGACCACCAGATGTAGCCCATGACAACGCATTGCCTTGGCGATCAGTGATAGTCACGATAGTGTTATTGAATGATGCGTGTACGTGCGCAATGCCGTCCGCAATATTCTTTTTAACTTTTTTACGGGCGCGAGCCGCGTTATTTTGTTGTGGTTTTGCCATGTTCAGCTTTTCCTAATTATTTCTTAAGTGCGATACCGGCTTTACGCGGACCTTTACGCGTACGAGCATTCGTACGAGTACGTTGACCGCGCATCGGCAAGCCTTTGCGATGACGCAGACCACGGTAGCAACCCAAGTCCATTAGGCGCTTAATGTTCATTGTCACTTCACGACGCAAATCACCTTCTACAGTGAATTTGCCTACTTCTTCACGAAGCTTTTCTAAGTCAGCATCGTTAAGATCTTTAACTTTTTTATCGATAGCAACACCTGATGCTGCGCAAATTTTGCGAGCAAGTGAGTTACCAATGCCAAAAATAGCAGTTAAACCAATAACGGTGTGTTGGTGATTAGGGATATTTACCCCAGCAATACGTGCCATGTGTAACGTTCCTTTTTATTAACCTTGACGCTGCTTATGACGAGCATCTGATGAACAGATCACTCGAACCACGCGCTTGCGTTTAATAATCTTGCAGTTGCGGCAGATACACTTTACGGATGCCAAAACTTTCATAATTAACCTCTTCTATACAATTAGTTACTACTTCGCGCGGAACACAATTCGCGCTTTTGACAAGTCATATGGAGTTAACTCCACAGTAACTTTGTCGCCAGGAAGAATACGTATATAGTGCATGCGCATTTTTCCTGAGATATGACCCAAAACAACGTGTCCGTTTTCTAACTTCACGCGGAACATTGCGTTAGGCAAGTTTTCTACAACCTCACCAGCCATTTGAATGACATCATCTTTTGCCATATAGCTTATGAGTTACCCATTTTGAAGTTGGCTTTCTTCAATAGTGAATCGTATTGCTGCTGCATCATGTAAGACTGAACTTGAGCCATGAAGTCCATTGTTACCACTACGATGATGAGGAGCGATGTTCCGCCGAAATAGAAAGGCACATTCCAACGTAACACTAAAAACTCTGGCAATAAACAAACCAAAACCATATATGCTGCGCCCGCTAAAGTCAGACGAGTCAAAATTCTGTCGATATAGCGTGCTGTTTGATCACCTGGACGAATTCCAGGAACAAAAGCACCACTCTTTTTCAAGTTATCTGCAGTTTCTCTGCTATTGAAAACCATGGCAGTATAGAAAAAACAGAAGAAAACAATTGCCAATGCATACATCAAAATATATACAGGCTGACCTGGCGATAATGTCGCTGCCAAGTTTTTAATAAATAAAGTTACTGGGTTTGTTGTGTCACCCGCTGTAAACCAACCCGCAATCGTTGCTGGGAACAAAATAATTGAAGAAGCAAAAATTGGGGGAATAACACCAGCCATATTTAACTTCAATGGCAAGTGAGAAGACTGACCGCCATATACCTTATTACCAACTTGACGCTTAGCGTAGTTAACCAATACACGGCGTTGGCCACGCTCAACAAATACTACGAAATAAGTTACTGCTGCAACGATCACAACAATTAACATTGCAGAAACAACGCTCATAGAACCAGTTCTTACTAGCTCAAATAAGCCACCCAATGCATTAGGTAAACCTGCAGCAATACCGCCAAAAATAATGATTGAAATACCGTTACCTAAACCACGCTCTGTAATTTGCTCACCAAGCCACATTAAGAACATCGTGCCAGTCACTAAAGTAATCACTGTGTTGATACGGAAAGCAAAACCTGGATCAATAACCAAACCTGGCTGAGCTTCTAATGCAATTGCGATACCCAAAGCTTGGAATGTTGCTAGAACAACAGTGCCATAGCGTGTGTATTGCGTAATTTTTTTCTGTCCGCCAGCACCTTCTTTTTTGAGTGCTTCAAGTGTTGGCAAAACAATTGTTAACAACTGCATGATGATCGATGCAGAAATGTAAGGCATGATTCCCAAAGCGAATACAGTAAATCTTGATAATGCGCCACCTGAAAACAGGTTAAACATACCTAGAATACCGCCACTTTGGGTATTAAATAATTGCGCCAACTGGTCAGGATCAATACCAGGAACCGGAATATGCGCGCCAATGCGATAAACGATCAAAGCCAAAACCAAGAACATCAAGCGACGACGTAAGTCGGCGAACTTGCTTCCTGATTTCAAGCTAGATGCGTTTGGAGTAGCAATGGCCATTTGTACTAATAGACCTTATTAAGCAGCTTCAACGAATTTACCGCCAGCGGCTTCAACAGCTGCTTTTGCACCAGCAGTTGCTTGTAGACCACGAACAGTAACAGCGATTGAAAGCTCACCTGTTTTGATAATCTTTACAGATTTTGTCAAACCAGAAACAAGACCATTTTGCTTCAAAGCAACCAAGTCAACTTCAGCTAAACCAAGCTTTTGTAAATCAGCCAAAGTTACTTGACCATCAAATTGCTTGCTTAGAGAAATAAAACCACGCTTTGGCAAACGACGGTACAAAGGCATTTGACCGCCCTCGAAACCAACTTTATGGAAGCCGCCTGAACGTGACTTTTGACCTTTATGACCACGGCCAGCTGTTTTACCCAAGCCAGAACCGATGCCACGACCTACGCGACGCTTAGCGTGCTTAGCACCTTCTGCTGGTTTAATTTTATTAAGTTCCATAACCTATCCTAAGTATTACTTGATTACTTTTACCAAGTAAGACACTTTATTAATCATGCCGCGTACAGCTGGCGTGTCTTGCAATTCAGAAACAGAGTTCACGCGACGCAAACCTAAGCCACGAACTGTTGCGCGATGATCTTCACGTGTAGCAATAAGGCTACGTACAAGTTGAATTTTTACTGTGCTCATATTCATCCTCCAGGCGATTAACCTAGAATCTCCTCTACAGTTTTGCCACGTTTAGCAGCGATTTCTGAAGGAGTGCTCATCTTACGTAAACCGTCTAAAGTTGCACGAACCATGTTGTATGGGTTTGTTGAACCAAGTGATTTTGCAACCACGTTCGTAATACCCATCACATCAAATACAGCACGCATTGGGCCACCAGCAATAACGCCAGTACCTTCTTTAGCTGGAGAAATCAAAACGCGTGACGCGCCATGCTCACCAACTACTGTGTGTTGCAATGTGCCACTACGTAAAGAAACTTTGAACATCTTGCGACGTGCTTCGTCCATTGCTTTCTGTACAGCTACAGGCACCTCTTTTGATTTGCCCTTACCCATACCGATGCCACCATCACCATCACCTACTACAGTAAGTGCAGCGAAACCAAGAATACGACCACCTTTAACCACTTTAGTTACGCGGTTAACAGCAATCATCTTCTCGCGTAGACCATCGTCACGCTCTTCAGATTGAACCTTATTTTGCATCTTTGCCATGTTATTTCCTTGACCCTATGCGATCAGAACTTGAGGCCGGCTTCACGCGCAGCCTCTGCCAGCGCTTTCACGCGGCCGTGATAACGGAAGCCTGAGCGGTCGAATGCTACTTCTGTAACACCCGCCTTGATAGCGCGCTCGGCGATGATTTTGCCAATTTGCTGGGCTGCAGCACTGTTGCCACCATTGCCGTTCAATGCTTTGCTGATATCCGCTTCCATAGTAGAAGCTGAAGCAAGAACTTTGGTGCCACAAGGGCTGTAAAGCTGAGCAAAGATATGCTGGTTCGAGCGATGAATCGACAAACGATGCGCCAATTGTTCCGCAATTCTGATGCGTGTTTGGCGGGCGCGGCGAACTCGTGTTTCTTTTTTGTTCATATCTAACCCCGATTACTTCTTCTTGGTTTCTTTGAGGCGAACCACTTCATCCACATAACGAACACCCTTACCTTTATAAGGCTCTGGTGGACGGTATGCGCGAACTTCAGCAGCTACCTGGCCAACCTGTTGCTTGTTGGCACCCTTAATAATGATCTCAGTTTGTGATGGAGTCTCTGCCTTAACACCTGCTGGCAAATCATGAATCACATCATGTGAGAAACCTAATTGCAATTTCAATGCGTTACCTTGAACTGACGCACGGTATCCAACGCCAACCAAGCTAAGCTTGCGCTCAAAGCCTGTTGTAACGCCTTTAACCATATTGCTAACTAATGCGCGTGTAGTACCTGATAGTGCATTTGATTCTGCAGATTCGTCTTTGCAAATAACTTGCAACACACCTTCTTTTTGCTCCAAACCAACTAGCGGATGCAAAGTGTGAGACAAAGTACCCAAAGGACCTTTTACAGTAACTTGGTCTGCAGCAATTTGAACGTCTGCGCCTTTTGGCAACTCAATAGGGCTTTTACCGACTCGTGACATCTTCGTTCTCCCCTATTAAGCTACGTAGCAGATAACTTCGCCACCCACGCCAATAGCGCGAGCTTTACGATCAGTCATCACGCCTTGTGGCGTAGAAATGATTGCCACACCAAGACCGTCCAATACCTTAGGAATGTCATGGCGTCCTTTGTAGATACGCAAACCAGGTGTTGATACGCGTTGAATGCGCTCAATAACTGGACGACCTGCGTAATACTTCAGGCTGATATTTAATACAGGTTTTGCCGCTTCTCCAGCAATTTCAAAGCTGTCAATGTAGCCTTCGTCTTTCAAGACGTTAGCAATTGCTACTTTGAGCTTGGAAGAAGGCATGGCGACGTTTGTCTTCTGTACCGCTTGCGCGTTACGAATTCTCGTCAGCATGTCGGCGATTGGATCGCTGATACTCATGTTCTCTCCTAATCTTTCGCCGCTTACCAGCTGGCCTTGGTTACACCAGGGATCTCGCCACGGAAGGCGATTTCACGGATTTTGCTACGGGCCAAGCCGAACTTGCGGAACGTGCCGCGTGGACGGCCAGTTAATGCGCAGCGATTACGCTGACGAGTTGGACTTGCGTTACGTGGAAGCTGTTGTAATTTCAAACGAGCTTCATAACGTTCTTCTTCGCTTTTTGAGACGTCATCAATAATCGCCTTCAACTCTGCACGCTTTGCTGCGTACTTAGCGACTGTCTTTGTGCGCTTCTTTTCGCGTTCAATCAATGCTAATTTAGCCACGATGACCTCTTAATTGCGGAATGGGAATTTAAATGCTGATAACAAAGCTTTTGCTTCGTCGTCAGATTTAGCTGTTGTTGTAATGCTGATATTTAAACCACGGAGCGCGTCGATTTTGTCGTACTCGATCTCAGGGAAAATAATCTGCTCTTTAACACCGATGTTGTAATTGCCACGACCGTCGAATGCTTTACCAGAGATACCGCGGAAGTCGCGAACACGTGGCAATGCAACCGTAATAAAACGATCTAGGAATTCATACATAGTCTGACCACGCAATGTAACCATCGCGCCAATTGGGTAACCTTGACGGATCTTGAAACCCGCAATCGCTTTACGCGCTTTAGTTACAACTGGCTTTTGGCCGGCAATCTTTGTTAAGTCACCAACTGCATGCTCAATAACTTTTTTATCATTAATCGCTTCACCCAAACCCATGTTCAATGTGATCTTAGTGATACGTGGAACTTCCATAACAGATTTGTAGCCAAACTTTTTCATCAAGTCTGCTGCAACTTTTTCTTTATAGAAGCTTTGTAAACGTGCTGACATATTTATTTATCCTCGGCTTAGGCGGCTAATACAGCGCCAGTTGTCTTGAGGTAACGAACTTTCTTGCCGTCAGCTTCTTTAATGCCAACGCGAGAAGGTTTGCCGTTTGCGTCAACCAATGCAACGTTAGACACTTCGATTGGCATAGTTTTATCAACTACACCGCCTGTAGCGCCAGTCGCTGGATTTGGCTTAACGTTTTTCTTGTACACATTTACACCCTCAACTAGCAATTTGCCGTCAAGAATCTGTGTAACTGTGCCTTTTTTTCCTTTATCGCGGCCAGTAATTACAATTACTTGGTCGCCTTTACGAATCTTATTCATATCGACCTCTTAAATAACTTCTGGAGCGAGAGAAACGATTTTCATGAAGCGCTCAGTACGCAATTCACGCGTTACTGGCCCGAAAATACGTGTTCCAATTGGCTCTAGTTTTGCATTTAGCAAAACGGCCGCATTAGAATCAAATTTAATAAGTGAGCCATCAGGACGGCGTACACCCTTAGCAGTACGTACTACGACTGCGTTATAAATATCGCCTTTTTTAACACGTCCACGCGGCGCGGCATCTTTTACCGTCACTTTAATGATGTCACCAATGCTTGCATAACGGCGTTTTGAACCACCGAGCACCTTGATGCACAACACTTCGCGGGCACCGGTATTATCGGCAACCTCTAGTCTGCTTTCAGTTTGAATCATCTTTTTATCCCCAACTTGAGCGCCATAGGCATTCAGTCTTGGTTCCGTTGAGGGGCCCGTCGCTTTGCAGCTAAAACCCCGGATTTGTACTACTGAATAAATTTCTCGCCGCAATCAACCGCGGAGAGCCCACTACTATAACAGGCCTGCAAGTGATTTGCAAGCCCGTTTTTTCACTTTTTAAATGCCTTTAGCTGCTTGCACTAAACGTGTAACAACCCAAGACTTGCTACGTGAAATTGGCTTAGATTCTGCAATCTCAACCGTATCACCAGCTTTGAACTGATTTGTTTCGTCATGCGCATGGTATTTCTTTGATTTAGCAACATATTTGCCATACAAAGGATGCTTTACACGACGCTCAACCAACACAGTTACAGTCTTTTGCATCTTGTCGCTAACTACGCGACCGATCAAAGTGCGGCGCAAAGATTTTTTTGTTTCAGTCATTTTTGGCTCGCTTTCTGAGCAATAACAGTCTTAACACGAGCGATATCGCGCTTTACTTTGCCTAATTGGCTACTATCTTGAAGCTGCTGAGTCGCTTTTTGCATACGCAACTTAAATTGCGCCTTAAGCAACTCAGATAGCTCTTGGTTTAAAGATTTAACGTCTTTAGCGTTTAAATCAGAAGCTTTCATTTTGTCCCGTCCAGATTAGGCGCCGATTTGGCGCACAACAAATGTAGTTTGAATAGGCAACTTAGCGGCAGCAAGTCTAAATGCCTCACGCGCCAATACTTCGTCTACACCATCCATCTCATACAAAACTTTACCCGGTTGGATTTCAGCTACGTAGTACTCTGGGTTACCTTTACCGTTACCCATACGAACTTCTGCAGGCTTTTGTGAAATCGGCTTGTCCGGGAAAATTCGGATCCAAATACGACCACCACGTTTAATGTGACGAGTCATTGCGCGACGAGCAGCCTCAATTTGACGAGCAGTTAATCGACCACGACCAACAGCTTTCAAACCAAAGTCTCCAAAAGACACGCTACTTCCGCGAGTCGCAACACCTGTGTTGCGACCTTTTTGTTCCTTACGGTACTTACGACGTTTTGGTTGCAACATAATTATTCTCCAGCCTTCTCAGCAGGCTTAGTTACTTTGCGCACGCGTTTTACTGCTGGCTTAGCATCAGCTGCTGGCTTATCGCCGTCTTCTTTAGCTTTACGTGGTGCACGTGTTGCTGGTCGACGAGCTTTTTTCTCTTGGTCTACTTCTGGTGAAGCAGGCGCTACTGCGTTTACATCAGTACGACCCAATGTGTCGCCTTTGTAAACCCAAACTTTTACACCGATGATGCCGTATGTTGTTTCAGCTTCTGAAGTTGCATACTCAATATCAGCCTTCAATGTATGAAGAGGCACTCGACCTTCACGGTACCATTCTGTACGAGCAATTTCAGCACCATTTAAACGGCCTGCACTCATAATCTTGATACCTTGAGCGCCTAAGCGCATCGCGCTTTGCATAGCACGCTTCATCGCACGACGGAACATGATACGTTTCTCAAGCTGTTGAGTAATAGAGTCAGCAATTAACTGAGCATCTACTTCAGGCTTGCGAATTTCTTCAATATTCACATGTACAGGCACACCCATGCGCTTTTGCAATTCTTTGCGCAATACTTCGATGTCTTCGCCTTTTTTACCAATAACAACACCAGGGCGTGAGCTATAGATAGTGATCTTTGCGTTCTTTGCAGGACGCTCGATAACCACTTTGCTAACTGATGCATTTTTTAATTTCTTCTTAAGGTAGCTACGTACTTCAACGTCTTCTTGCAACATTTTTGCAAAGTCGTTGCTGTTGGCATACCAGCGTGAAGTCCAGTTACGGCTTACCGAGAGACGAAATCCGGTTGGATGTATTTTCTGACCCATGTCTCTTCCTTAGTTGCTCAAAGTCACAGTAATGTGACAAGTTTGCTTTTCAATTTTGTTACCACGGCCCTTAGCACGAGCAGTGAAACGCTTAAGTGAAGTTGCTTTATCTACTGTGACAGCTTTAACTTTGAGCTCATCAATATCAGCACCTGAGTTGTGCTCTGCATTAGCAACAGCAGACTCAACTACTTTTTTCATGATGAAAGCAGCTTTTTTAGGGCTGAAAGTTAAGATGTTTAAAGCGCGAGCAATTGGCAATCCACGAATTTGGTCAGCAACCAAACGTGTTTTTTGCGCAGAAATGCGGGCGCTGCGGTGAATAGCTTTAGATTCCATATCGTCCTCTTACTTCTTAGCTTTCTTGTCGGCCGCATGACCTTTGAAGGTGCGCGTTAGCGCAAACTCACCAAGCTTATGTCCAACCATGTTTTCAGTGATGTACACAGGTACATGCTGACGACCATTGTGAACGGCGATTGTGAGACCAATGAAGTCAGGGAGAATGGTCGAACGGCGTGACCATGTCTTGATAGGCTTCTTATCTTTGTTGGCTACTGCAGTTTCAACCTTTTTAACTAGGCTAACTTCGCAGAATGGGCCTTTTTTAGCTGAGCGCGTCATGTCTATTTCCTTATTCTATTAGCGCTTTTGACGACGTTGAGCAATCATGCTTGTCGTACGCTTATTGCGACGTGTTCTATAACCCTTAGTTGGTGTGCCCCATGGAGATACTGGAACACGACCTTCACCTGTACGACCTTCACCACCACCATGTGGGTGATCGACTGGGTTCATAGCAACACCGCGAACTGTTGGACGAATACCGCGCCAGCGAGTTGCACCAGCTTTACCGATTTGACGTAGGCTATGCTCTTCATTGCCCACTTCACCAATCGTTGCACGGCACTCGATATGTACACGACGAACTTCACCAGAGCGCAAACGTACTTGACCGTAAACACCTTCACGAGCCAAAAGAACTGCTGATGCGCCAGCAGAACGAACCATTTGTGCACCTTTACCTGGCAACATTTCCACGCAGTGGATTGTGCTACCAACTGGAATGTTACGTAGTGGCAAGTTATTACCAACTTTAATTGGCGCTTCTGAACCACTCATAATCGCTTGACCAACCACCGCACCCTTAGGAGCGATGATGTAACGACGCTCACCATCAGCAAAAACTAGCAATGCCAAGTTTGCGCTACGGTTAGGGTCGTATTCAAGACGTTCAATCTTTGCTGGAATACCATCTTTGTCGTTACGTTTGAAGTCAACAACACGATAGTGATGCTTATGACCACCGCCCTTATGGCGTGTAGTGATATGACCGTTATTGTTACGACCAGATTTTTGATGTTGTGGCTCAATCAATCCCGCAAAAGGCTTACCCTTATGCAAGTCTGGATTGACCACCTTCACCATGGAACGACGTCCAGGTGATGTTGGTTTGGTTTTCATTAGCGGCATAATTAATTTGCCTCCGCTTCAAAATTGATTTCTTGACCTGGTTTCAAAGAAACATAAGCCTTCTTAGTGTGGTTGCGACGACCTTCAAAACGGCCAAAGCGCTTTGCTTTACCTTTTTGATTTACAACCTGCACTGACTCAACCTGCACCTTGAATAACAATTCAACAGCAGCTTTAATTTCTAACTTGTTTGCATCGCGAGCCACTTGGAATACAACTTGCTCATTCTTGTCAGCAACAAATGTTGCTTTTTCAGAAATCACTGGGCCCAACAAAACTTGCATCAAGCGATGGTCATTTTTACGTGTAGCGATCATTTGAGCATCTCCTCAATTTGCGCAACAGCTGACTTAAGAATCAACACTTTTTGGAAGTGGATCAAAGAAAGCGGGTCAGCGTGCTGAGCCTCAACAACAGCAACTTTATGCAAGTTACGTGATGCCAAGTACAAGTTTTCTTCAACCTTGTCAGCAATAATTAATACTGATTCCAAGCCCATTGCCTTAACTTTTTCAGCCAATAGCTTTGTCTTTGGAGCATCTACGCTAAAGCTCTCAACGATGTTGAGGCGGCCTTCGCGAGCCAATTGAGAGAAAATTGAACGCATACCTGCGCGATACATTTTCTTGTTAACTTTGTGTGAAAAGTTCTCTTCAGGCGAGTTAGGGAATATACGACCACCCCCGCGCCACAATGGTGAAGATGACATACCAGCACGAGCGCGGCCAGTACCTTTTTGGCGCCATGGCTTCTTCGTTGTATGTTTAACTTGTTCACGGTCTTTTTGAGCACGATTACCACTGCGAGCGTTGGCTTGATAAGCAACAACGATCTGGTGAATCAATGCTTCGTTATATTCACGCTCGAAAACTTCTGGTGAAGCGTTAACGCCTGCACCAATTTTTCCGTCAGCTTGTAGGAGCTTTAATTCCATGTGCGCGCTCCTTATTTAACAGCAGCAGCTTTAACTGCTGGTGTAATGATGACTTTGCCGCCGCGTGAACCAGGAATTGCGCCTTTAATTAAGAGCAATTTACGTTCTGCGTCGATACGAGCAACTTCAAGATTTTGAACTGTACGAGTTACGTCACCCAAGTGACCTGTCATACGCTTACCTGGGAAAACACGACCTGGATCCTGAGCCATACCGATAGAGCCAGGAACATTATGTGAACGTGAGTTACCGTGTGATGCACGACCAGAAGCGAAGTGGTAACGCTTAATAGTACCGGCGTAACCCTTACCAATCGTAGTACCTTGCACGTCAACTTTTTGACCAACTGCAAATGTATCAAGACCGATAATGTCGCCAACTTTAAGCTCACCAGCTTTAGCTGCGTCAATGCGGAATTCGTTTAGTGCGCTACCTGCCAATACACCAGCTTTTGCATAGTGACCAGCTTGTGGTTTAAGCACGCGTGAGGCACGGCGCGTACCGAAAGCTAACTGAACAGATGTATAACCGTCCGTTTCTTCGGTTTTAATTTGCGCAATGCGGTTATCGCTTACGTCGATAACTGTGACCGGTACAGCATCACCCTCTTCAGTGAAGAGGCGGGTCATGCCGACCTTACGGCCGATCAAGCCTAGGCTCATATTAATACTCCAATGCTGACTACGATTGGCCAGCGGAAATTTATAAATACTGCTTAATTAACAACAATTCCCGGAAATTCCGGGAAGCCGACTATTGTAGCGCCCTTTTTAGGGCTCTGCAATAGCCTTTTTTCACTTATTGCAACTTGATTTCTACGTCTACGCCAGCTGGCAAGTCCAATTTCATCAAGGCATCCACTGTTTTTTCAGTTGGATCAACGATATCCATTAGACGTAAATGAGTACGAATCTCTAACTGGTCACGTGAAGTCTTATTAACGTGTGGTGAACGTAGAATGTCAAAACGCTCAATACGTGTTGGCAAAGGTACTGGACCCTTAACAACAGCACCTGTACGTTTTGCTGTGTCAACAATTTCAGCTGCTGACTGGTCGATTAAACGGTAGTCAAAAGCTTTCAATCTGATACGAATTTTTTGATTTTGCATTTTTTATCCTAAAGAGCAGTGCGATGTTGTCGCGATATATCTAAAGAGCGCGGTGACGTGCAACATTCACGTCACCGTTTTGCAAAACTATTAATCTAAAACTTTGGCAACTACACCAGCACCAACAGTACGGCCACCTTCACGAATCGCGAAACGTAGACCTTCTTCCATAGCGATCGGTGCAATCAACTTAACAGTAATTGTTACGTTGTCGCCTGGCATCACCATCTCTTTGTCTTTCGGCAATTCGATAGAACCAGTTACGTCTGTTGTACGGAAGTAGAACTGTGGACGATAGTTGTTGAAGAATGGTGTGTGACGACCACCTTCATCTTTACTCAATACATACACCTCAGCTGTGAAGTGTGTATGTGGCGTAATAGAACCTGGCTTAGCCAATACTTGGCCACGCTCAACTTCTTCACGCTTTGTACCGCGCAACAAGATACCTACGTTGTCACCAGCTTGACCTTGGTCTAACAACTTACGGAACATCTCAACGCCTGTACATGTTGTCTTCAATGTTGGCTTGATACCGATAATTTCAATCTCTTCACCAACCTTAACGATACCGCGCTCAATACGACCAGTCACAACTGTACCGCGACCAGAAATAGAGAATACGTCTTCAACAGGCATCAAGAATGCACCGTCAACAGCACGCTCTGGTGTTGGGATGTATGTGTCTAACGCTTCAGCCAACTTCATGATCGCGCCTTCGCCTAGATCACCTTTGTCGCCCTCAAGCGCTAACTTAGCAGAACCTTTAACGATTGGTGTGTCGTCGCCTGGGAAGTCATACTTAGACAACAACTCACGCACTTCCATTTCTACCAACTCAAGCAATTCTGCATCGTCAACCATGTCGCACTTGTTCATGAACACGATGATGTATGGAACACCAACTTGGCGTGCCAACAAGATGTGCTCACGTGTTTGTGGCATAGGACCGTCTGCTGCAGAAACTACCAAAATAGCGCCGTCCATCTGAGCAGCACCAGTAATCATGTTCTTAACGTAGTCAGCGTGACCTGGGCAGTCAACGTGTGCGTAGTGACGGTTGGCTGTCTCGTACTCAACGTGAGCTGTGTTAATCGTAATACCACGTGCCTTCTCTTCTGGAGCAGCATCAATTTGGTCATACGCTTTTGCTTCGCCACCGAACTTAGCAGACAACACAGTAGCAATCGCTGCTGTCAATGTTGTTTTACCGTGGTCAACGTGACCAATCGTACCTACGTTTACGTGCGGTTTTGTCCGCTCAAATTTCTCTTTTGCCATTTTTTCAGCCTTTAATTCAAATAATTGTTAATTAAAAATTACTTAGACTTTGCAGCAATCACTGCATCAGCCACGTTCTTTGGAGCTTCGGAATAATGCTTAAATTCCATGGTGTAAGTTGCACGACCTTGAGTCAATGAACGTAAACCTGTGGAATAACCAAACATCTCAGCCAAAGGTACTTCAGCGCGAACAATCTTGCCGCCGCCAGGAATGTCATCCATACCTTGCAAAATACCGCGGCGTGATGACAAGTCACCCATTACGTTACCCATGAACTCTTCTGGTGTCTCAACTTCAACAGACATCATTGGCTCAAGCAATACTGGGTTCGCTCTACGCATACCTTCTTTGAACGCCATTGAGCCGGCCATTCTGAAAGCATTCTCGTTAGAGTCAACGTCATGGTATGAACCGAAGAACAATGTTGCCTTGATATCAACAACTGGATAACCAGCTAACACACCATTGTTCAATGTTTCTTGAATACCTTTGTCAACAGCTGGGATGTATTCACGAGGAACCACACCGCCTTTAATAGCGTCAACGAATTCAAAGCCCTTGCCTGGCTCTTGTGGCTCTAACTTCAATACCACGTGACCATATTGACCACGACCACCAGACTGCTTAACAAACTTACCTTCAACTTCTTCGCAAACTTTGCGGATTGTTTCGCGGTAAGCAACCTGTGGTTTACCCACTGTTGCTTCAACACCAAACTCGCGCTTCATGCGGTCAACAAGAATTTCCAAGTGCAATTCACCCATACCAGAAATAATTGTTTGACCTGACTCTTCGTCAGTCTTAACGCGGAATGAAGGATCTTCTTGTGCCAAACGATTCAACGCCAAGCCCATTTTCTCTTGGTCAGCCTTAGTCTTTGGCTCAACCGCTTGAGAAATAACTGGCTCTGGGAACACCATACGCTCCAAGATGATGATGCTATCTGGATCACACAATGTCTCACCTGTTGTCGCCTCTTTCAAGCCAACAGCAGCAGCGATGTCGCCCGCACGAACTTCTTTAATTTCTTCACGTTGGTTTGCATGCATCTGTAGCAAACGACCAATACGCTCTTTTTTACCCTTGATTGGGTTGTAGATCGTATCGCCTGAATTAATAACACCAGAGTAAACGCGGAAGAAAATTAACTGTCCAACGAATGGGTCAGTCATGATCTTAAATGCCAACGCTGAGAATTTCTCATCATCGCTAGCTTTACGCTCACCTGAATCACCATTCTCTAATTCACCTGTAACCGGTGGAATATCAACTGGTGATGGCATGAAATCAATAACCGCGTCCAACATAGCTTGCACGCCTTTGTTCTTAAAAGCAGTACCGCACATCATTGGAACGATTTCACTAGCGATCGTACGTGTACGCAACGCTTTTTTAATTTCTTCTTCGCTTAGCGCTTCACCGCCAAGATATTTATCCATTAACTCTTCAGATGATTCAGCGGCAGCTTCAACCATCTTCTCGCGCCACTCAGCAGCACTAGCTTGTAGTTCAGCAGGAATATCTTCGTATGTGAACTTAGTACCTTGTGATGCTTCGTCCCAGAAAATAGCCTTCATCTTGATAAGGTCAACAACACCTTTGAAGTTTTCTTCTGCGCCGATAGGAATCTGCACTGGAATTGGATTTGCTTTCAAACGCATACGCATTTGATCGTAAACCTTGAAGAAGTTAGCGCCAGTACGGTCCATCTTATTAACAAACGCTAAACGAGGAACCTTGTACTTATTTGCTTGACGCCAAACTGTTTCTGATTGTGGTTGAACGCCACCCACCGCACAGTAAACCATGCAAGCACCGTCCAATACGCGCATTGAACGCTCAACTTCAATTGTGAAGTCTACGTGACCTGGGGTATCGATGATGTTGATACGGTGCTCTGGGTAGTTACCAGCCATACCCTTCCAGAAAGCTGTTGTAGCCGCTGAAGTAATGGTGATACCACGCTCTTGCTCTTGTTCCATCCAGTCCATGGTAGCTGCGCCATCATGCACTTCACCGATCTTATGATTAACACCGGTGTAGAACAAAATACGTTCTGTTGTTGTAGTTTTTCCCGCATCAATATGCGCAGAAATACCAATATTGCGATAACGCTCAATCGGGGTTTTACGTGCCACTTTGTCCTCTGCTTTTCTGAGCTGTTAGAAACGGAAATGAGAGAAAGCTTTATTAGCTTCTGCCATACGGTGTACTTCGTCACGCTTTTTCATCGCGCCGCCGCGTCCTTCAGACGCTTCGATCAACTCATTAGCAAGACGTTGTGCCATAGATTTTTCGCCACGCTTCTTAGCAGCTTCACGCAACCAACGCATAGCCAAAGCTAAACGACGTGATGGACGAACTTCAACAGGCACCTGATAGTTAGCACCACCAACACGGCGGCTCTTTACCTCAACGATAGGCTTAACATTGCCCATGGCGATTGAGAAAACTTCTAGGGGTTCTTTGTTGGCTTTCTTTTCGATGTGCTCGAAAGCGCCATAAACGATACGTTCTGCAACGGATTTTTTACCGTCCAACATCAAAACGTTCATGAATTTAGCAACTTCTACGTTTCCAAACTTTGGATCCGGAAGAATTTCACGCTTGGGTACCTCACGACGACGTGGCATTACTACTCCTAATTTTTATTCAGTTAGAGGAACATTCCTCAAAGTTACTCAACTAGATCACAATTGACCCGAAGTAACCACTTACTTAGCAAGCTCCAATTGAGCTTGCTACTTACGCAAGAAAGCTATTAAGCTTTCTTAGCGCGCTTCGCACCATACTTGGAGCGAGATTGCTTACGGTCCTTAACACCTTGCAAGTCAAGTGAACCACGCACGATGTGATAACGCACACCAGGCAAGTCTTTCACACGACCACCACGGATAAGAACTACTGAGTGTTCCTGCAAATTGTGGCCTTCACCACCGATGTAGGAAATCACTTCAAAGCCGTTTGTTAAGCGCACTTTCGCTACTTTACGCAAAGCCGAGTTAGGCTTCTTTGGAGTAGTTGTGTACACACGAGTACATACACCACGGCGTTGAGGACAGTTCTCAAGCGCTGGGCTTTTACTTTTTACGATCTCAGAAGTACGTGGACTTCTAAGCAATTGGTTAATTGTTGGCATAGCTTACTTTCAAAGCAGAAAATTCTGCGGTTTGCGAAGAACTCGACATTCTAGACCGGTCAGCTCCCGCCGTCAAGACGGCAAAAGCTGACTTTTTAGGTCTATTTAGTCCTTTTTGGCCTTATTCAGCCTCTCCTGCAGACTCTAAATCAACATTTTCAGTAGATTTAGCTTCTTCAGCAGCAATCATTTCAGCACGTTCACGGTCCAATTGTTCGCGAACTTTGCGTGCGCGACGATAGGCCAAGCCCGTACCGGCTGGGATAAGACGACCGATGATGACGTTTTCTTTGAGACCACGTAATGTGTCGACCTTGCCCATAATGGCAGCTTCGGTAAGCACTCGAGTTGTTTCCTGGAAGGAAGCAGCTGAAATGAAGCTGTCTGTAGACAAAGAAGCCTTTGTGATACCCAATAAAACGTTGTCATACAACGCAGGACGCTTACCTTCCGCAATAATGCGGTCGTTTTCGTCCAACATGTCTGAACGCTCAACCTGTTCACCAGTAATGAATTTTGTATCGCCAGCGTCTGTAATTTGAACGCGACGTAACATTTGACGAACAATCACTTCAATGTGCTTGTCGTTAATCTTCACACCTTGTAAACGGTAAACGTCTTGAACTTCATCAACGATATAGGTTGCCAATTCAGCGATACCCTTCAAGCGCAAGATGTCATGAGGATCAGCTGGACCCTCAACAATCATTTCACCCTTGTTAACTACTTGGCCATCGTGAACTAGAACTTGTTTCTCTTTAGCGATCAAGAATTCATGTGACTCACCGTCCATGTCGGTAATAACAAGACGTTGCTTGCCTTTAGTTTCTTTACCGAATGAAACTGTACCTGTTACTTTTGCCAAGATAGCTGCATCTTTTGGTGAGCGAGCTTCAAAAAGCTCTGCCACACGTGGCAAACCACCGGTAATGTCTCGAGTCTTCTGAGCTTCAATTGGAATACGTGCAAGCACTTCACCTACATGAACAGTTTGACCATCTTTAACAGTGATCAAGGCGCCCACTTGTAAACCAATTGTTACAGGTTGATCTGTGCCGGCAATCTTCACTTCTCCACCAGCCGCATCGTAAAGTCTAATAACTGGACGAACACCCTTAGCGGCTGCACTACGACGTTTACCGTCAATAACCACCAATGTTGATAGACCTGTTACTTCGTCAACTTGCTTAGCAACTGTCACACCTTCTTCTACGTTTTCAAAACGCACAGTACCAGCGTATTCAGTGATGATTGGGCGAGTCAATGGATCCCATGTTGCCAAAGTTACGCCAGCTTTAATAGCAGCGCCTTCTTTAAGCACCAATGTTGCGCCGTATGGAATCTTATGACGCTCACGCTCACGACCATGATCATCCGCAATAATTGCTTCACCAGAACGAGAAATAACAATTAACTCATTCTTAGCATTTGTTACGAAACGCATTGTTGGCGTGAAACGTAAAACACCGTTTGACTTAGCTTCAACGTTATTAGCAACAGCAGCACGAGACGCAGCACCACCGATGTGGAATGTACGCATCGTCAACTGTGTACCTGGCTCACCGATTGACTGAGCAGCGATCACACCAACTGCTTCACCAGAGTTAACCATTGTGCCGCGACCCAAGTCACGACCGTAACACTTAGCACACAAACCAAAGCGAGTTGCACATGACAATGGTGTACGGACATTTACTTCATCGATACCCAATGATTCAATCAACTCAACATCATCTTCAGTCAACATTGTGCCGTCAACAATAACTGTTTCTTGCGTATCTGGGTTAACGATGTCACCGATACAAACACGACCCAAAATGCGATCTGTTAAAGATTCGATAACTTCACCACCCTCAACTAAGGCTTTCATAGAAACGCCATTAGTTGTACCGCAATCATCATCCAACACAACCAAGTCTTGAGTTACGTCAACCAAACGACGTGTCAAGTAACCTGAGTTAGCCGTCTTCAACGCAGTGTCAGCCAAACCTTTACGAGCACCGTGAGTTGAAATGAAGTACTGAAGAACGTTCAAACCTTCACGGAAGTTAGCTGTAATTGGCGTCTCAATAATTGAGCCGTCTGGTTTAGCCATCAAACCACGCATACCCGCTAACTGACGGATCTGAGCTGCAGAACCACGAGCACCTGAGTCAGCCATCATGTAAATAGCATTGAAAGACTCTTGCTTAACTGTTTTGCCGTGACGATCTACAACGTCTTCTTGCGATAACTGCTCCATCATGGCCTTACCGACCTGATCACCTGCAGCACCCCAAATGTCGACCACGTTGTTATAACGCTCTTGGTTTGTCACCAAACCTGACATGAACTGCTTGTCATATTCCTTAACCTTGCCTGCTGCCTCAGAAATAATTACTTCTTTCTGAGCAGGGATCAACATATCGTCAATAGCAATTGAGATACCTGCGCGTGTAGCAAGACGGAAACCAGACTGCAATAACTTGTCAGCAAAAATAACTGTTTCTCTTAAACCGCACTTACGGAAAGCCAAGTTAATTAAGCGAGAAATTTCTTTCTTCTTAAGCGGCTTGTTAATGCTGTCAAATGACATGCCTTTAGGCAAAATTTCTGACAACATAGCGCGACCAACAGTTGTATGACGCAATGTTACTTTCTTAGCAAAACGTGCATCGCCTTCCGCGTTCTTATCAACTAAATCATATTCAGTAATACGAACAGCAATACGAGTAGCAAGCTCCACTTGCTTATTTTCATAAGCGCGAATCACTTCACTGATATCAGCAAATGTCATACCTTCACCCTTGGCATTAATTGCCTCGCGTGTCGTGTAGTACAAGCCCAAAACGATATCTTGAGAAGGAACGATTGAAGGCTCACCGTTGGCTGGGAATAACACGTTATTAGATGCCAACATCAATGTGCGAGCTTCCATTTGTGCTTCTAGCGATAACGGTACGTGAACAGCCATTTGGTCACCGTCGAAGTCGGCGTTAAATGCCGCACAAACGAGTGGGTGTAACTGAATAGCTTTACCTTCGATCAACATTGGCTCAAATGCTTGAATACCTAAGCGGTGCAATGTTGGCGCACGGTTCAACATAACTGGATGCTCACGAATCACATCTTCCAAGATGTCCCAAACGATTGGCGTTTGGTTTTCAACTTCTTTCTTGGCAGCTTTGATTGTTGTAGCAATACCCAATGTTTCTAGCTTGTTAAAAATGAATGGCTTGAACAACTCAAGAGCCATTAATTTTGGCAAACCGCACTGATGCAATTTAAGCGTAGGACCAACCACAATTACTGAACGACCAGAATAGTCAACGCGCTTACCAAGCAAGTTTTGACGGAAACGACCGCCCTTACCCTTGATCATTTCAGCCAAAGACTTCAATGGGCGCTTATTGGCGCCAGTCATTGCCTTGCCGCGACGACCGTTATCCAACAATGAGTCAACCGCTTCTTGCAACATACGCTTTTCATTACGTACGATGATTTCTGGTGCACGCAATTCCAACAAACGCTTCAAACGATTGTTACGGTTAATAACTCGACGATATAAGTCGTTCAAGTCTGAAGTTGCAAAACGACCGCCATCCAATGGCACCAATGGGCGCAACTCTGGTGGCAATACTGGCAACACTTCCATGATCATCCAGTCTGGCTTAATGCCAGAACGTTGGAATGCCTCAAGAACTTTTAGACGCTTAGCAAATTTCTTAATTTTTGCTTCGCTACCAGTTGCCTTAAGATCAGCACGTAATACTTCAACTTCACGATCGATATCGATTGAACGCAACAACTCGCGAACACCTTCTGCACCCATAATCGCTGTGAAAGCACCGTCGCCAAACTCTTCAAGCTTAGCGTAGTACTCATCTTCAGACATGATCTGGCCCCGACGCATTGCGCCTTCTGGTGTCAAACCTGCGTCAACAATTACATATGCTTCAAAATAAAGCACACGCTCAATATCACGCAAAGTCATATCCAAAACCATACCCAAACGAGATGGCAATGACTTCAAGAACCAAATATGCGCAACTGGCGCAGCTAGTTCAATATGACCCATGCGTTCACGACGCACTTTAGCCAAAGTAACTTCAACACCGCACTTCTCGCAAATAACGCCGCGATACTTCAAGCGCTTATATTTACCGCATAAGCACTCGTAATCTTTAATTGGGCCAAAAATCTTGGCACAGAAAAGACCATCGCGCTCAGGCTTGAACGTACGGTAGTTAATTGTTTCTGGTTTGCGAACTTCACCAAAAGACCATGAACGGATCTTTTCTGGTGAAGCTAAACCAATCTTAATGGCGTCAAACTGCTCTTCGCCATGCGTTTGCTTAAATAGATCGAGCAATGCTTTCATATCAGTTACGCTCCATGTCGATATCGATACCTAACGAGCGGATTTCTTTAACCAGCACGTTGAAGGACTCAGGCATGCCAGCATCAATGCTGTGCTCACCCTTAACGATGTTTTCGTAAACTTTGGTTCTACCGTTAACGTCGTCTGACTTAACTGTCAGCATTTCTTGCAATACATACGACGCGCCATAAGCTTCCAAAGCCCAAACTTCCATCTCACCAAAACGCTGGCCACCGAATTGAGCTTTACCGCCCAATGGCTGTTGCGTTACTAATGAGTAAGGACCAGTAGAACGAGCATGCATCTTGTCATCAACCAAGTGGTGGAGTTTCAAGACGTGCATCACACCAACTGTTACAGAACGCTCAAACGCTTCACCAGTTCTACCGTCAAACAATGTAATTTGTTGACGTGAAGGTGTCATTGATAGCTTCTTAGCAACTTCTTCTGGGTAAGCCATCTCTAACATCTTGGCGATTTCACCCTCTGTTGCACCATCAAACACTGGTGTTGCAAATGGAGCACCATCTCTTAAGTTGCTTGCCAACTCAAGAACTTGCTCATCTGTAAAGCTGTCTAGATCTTCTACACGGCCAGTTTCGTTATAAAGCTGCTTCAAGAACTTACGTAGCTGCTCAGCTTTTGCCTGAGCTTTTAGCATGTCTTGAATACGCTTACCAATACCTAACGCTGCCCAACCTAAGTGAACCTCAAGAATCTGACCCACGTTCATACGTGATGGAACACCTAACGGGTTCAACACGATATCAACTGGTGTGCCATCGGCCATGTACGGCATATCTTCAACAGGAGTGATTTTTGAAACCACACCCTTGTTACCGTGACGACCCGCCATCTTGTCACCAGGCTGTAAGCGACGCTTAACGGCAAGGTAAACCTTAACCATCTTGATAACGCCTGGAGCCAACTCATCACCTTGAGTAAGCTTCTTACGTTTTTCTTCATAAGCTTGATCGAACTGTGCACGCTTAGCTTCAATAGCTTCTTTAATAGCTTCAACTTGAGCAGCAACATCTTCGTCTGCTGGACGAATATCAAACCAGTGGTATTTGTCTAGATCAGCTAAATAATCTTTAGCAATCTTTGTGCCTTTAGCCAACTTCTTAGGGCCGCCATTAGCAACTTTGTTCAACAATAATTTTTCCAAACGGCTAAAGGCGTCGCCCTCAACAATTCGTAACTGGTCATTTAAGTCCAAGCGATAACGCTTTAACTCTTCATCAATAATTGACTGCGCACGTGCATCACGCTCAATACCTTCGCGAGTAAACACTTGTACGTCAATCACTGTACCTGTCATGCCTGAAGGAACACGTAATGATGTGTCTTTAACGTCAGAAGCCTTTTCACCAAAAATAGCGCGCAACAATTTCTCTTCAGGAGTTAATTGTGTCTCGCCTTTTGGTGTTACCTTACCAACAAGCACATCACCAGCCTCAACCTCAGCACCGATATAAGTAATACCACTGTCATCTAATCGGCTAAGTTGTGTTTCAGCCAAGTTAGAGATATCGCGTGTAATTTCTTCAGGTCCAAGCTTCGTATCACGAGCTACCACTGAAAGTTCTTCAATATGGATAGATGTGTAACGATCATCAGCAACAACTTTTTCAGAGATCAAAATTGAGTCTTCGAAGTTGTAACCGTTCCATGGCATAAATGCCACAACCATGTTTTGACCTAAAGCCAACTCACCTAAATCAGTTGAAGCGCCATCAGCCACAACGTCACCACGTTGAACCATATCGCCAACCTTAACGATTGGGCGTTGGTTAATATTAGTGTTTTGGTTAGAACGTGTGTACTTAATCAAGTTATAGATATCAACACCCACTTCACCAGCAGCTGTTTCATCATCATTCACACGAATAACGATACGGTTCGCATCTGCGTAATCAACCACACCACCACGAGTCGCCATAACAACCGTGCCAGAGTCAACCGCTACCGTACGCTCTAAACCTGTACCAACCAAAGGCTTCGTTGCGCGCAAGCAAGGAACGGCTTGACGTTGCATGTTCGCACCCATCAACGCACGGTTCGCATCGTCATGCTCCAAGAATGGCACTAGAGACGCAGCAGCAGAAACGATTTGGCTTGGCGCCACGTCAATGTACTGAATACGCTCTGGGCTAACCATCATTGTTTCGCCTGCTTCACGAGCAGAAACCAATTCGTCAGTTAATTTGCCAGCCTTATCAATAGAAGCATTCGCCTGAGCAATCACATACTTAGCTTCTTCAATCGCTGATAAATAATCAACTTGATCTGTTACTTTGCTATTAACAACTTTGCGATATGGCGTTTCTAAGAAACCATGCTCATTCAAACGAGCAAACAAAGCTAAAGAGTTAATCAAACCAATGTTTGGACCTTCAGGAGTTTCAATTGGACATACACGACCATAATGGGTTGGATGTACGTCACGAACCTCAAAGCCAGCACGTTCACGAGTTAAACCACCTGGGCCTAGAGCAGAAATACGACGCTTGTGCGTGATTTCTGACAATGGGTTTGTTTGGTCCATAAACTGTGACAACTGTGATGAACCGAAGAACTCACGAATAGCAGAAGAAATTGGCTTGCTATTAATCAAGTCATGAGGCATCAAGTTTTCTGTTTCAGCTTGACCTAAACGCTCTTTAACAGCGCGCTCAACACGTGACAAACCAGCGCGGAACTGATTCTCTGCCAACTCACCTACACAACGAACACGGCGGTTGCCCAAGTGATCGATATCGTCAACTTCGCCCTTACCGTTTCTTAAGTCAACCAACAACTTGATCGTATCCAAGATATCTTGGTTCGATAACACCATTAAGCCATCCATCTCTGGGCGACCTAAACGGCTATTAACTTTCATACGACCCACGCGTGAAAGATCATACGTATCTTCACTGTAGAACAAACGCTGGAATAAAGCTTCAACAGCATCTTCTGTTGGAGGCTCACCAGGGCGCATCATGCGGTAGATCGCAATACGCGCAGCCATTTGATCAGCAGTCTCATCAATACGCAATGTTTGCGAAATGAATGAACCTTGATCTAAGTCGTTTGTATAAATAGTTTGAAGCTCTTTAACGCCAGCCTCTCTCAAGTTAGCCAAAAGTGTTTCAGTGATTTCTTCGTTAGCTGTTGCCAACACTTCACCTGTATCACCATCAACAATATTTTTAGCTACAACACGACCGATCAAATAATCATCAGGCACGTTAATATTTGTTGTTTTAGCTGCTTCAAGTTCGCGAATATTTTTCGCGTTAATACGCTTGTCTTTAGCAACAACCACATTGCCAGCTTTATCTGTAATATCAAAGCGAGCAACCTCACCTCTTAAGCGCTCTGGCACAAATGCCATTTGCGCGCCAGCCGGCTGAAGTTTGAATGTGTCAAAACCAAAGAAGTTTTCCAAAATTTGCTCATCGCTCATACCAATAGCTTTAAGCAAAATAGTCACCGGCATCTTACGACGACGGTCAATACGGAAATACAAAATATCTTTTGGATCAAACTCGAAGTCTAACCATGAGCCACGGTAAGGAATAATTCTCGCTGAGAATAATAATTTTCCTGAACTATGCGTCTTGCCTTTGTCATGTTCAAAGAACACGCCTGGCGAACGGTGCAATTGAGAAACAATCACACGCTCTGTTCCGTTGATAACAAATGAACCTGTATCTGTCATCAATGGGATTTCGCCCATATAAACTTCTTGCTCTTTAACTTCTTTTACTTTTGTTGGTGCTTCGCGATCATTAATGATCAAACGAACTTTTGCGCGCAACGCTGAGTGATAAGTTAAACCACGTTGTTGACATTCTTTAACGTCAAACGGAGGAGCAGATAAGTTGTACTGAACAAATTCCATACGTGCAAAACCGTTGTTTGACACGATTGGGAAAATTGATGTGAATGCAGACTGCAATCCCTCAGGAATACGGTCGGCAGGAGCCTTTGATTCTTGCAAAAATTTTGCATAAGACTCAAGTTGTGTTGTCAACAAGTAAGGTACTTGGTGATTATTAGGGCGCTTCGCAAAGCTTTTACGGATACGCTTGCGTTCGGTGAAGCTATAAGCCATGTCATCTCCGAATTTAAGCGACTGAACAGAGATTTGGTGGTTGGCCTCTACCAACCATGGCTGACGGCATGCGTGCGCATAACCCGACCAAACTTGCCTCCTGCAGTCGTATCAGAAGGCAAACCAGATATCAAAATCTTTTTAATATCTGGTTTGGCTTCTAACCAAACCGGGCAGCTAAGCTGCCCATCAAACCGATTACTTAAGTTCGACTTTCGCGCCAGCTTCTTCAAGCTTCTTCTTAGCATCTTCAGCAGCAGCTTTGTCAACGCCTTCTTTAATTGGCTTTGGAGCACCATCAACTAAGTCTTTAGCTTCTTTCAAGCCTAAACCAGTGATTTCACGAACGGCTTTAATAACGCTAACTTTGTTTGCGCCAGCTTCAGCCAATACAACTGTGAACTCTGTTTGCTCAGCAGCAGCGGCACCAGCACCACCACCTGCACCAGGAGCAGCAACAGCCATTGCAGCTGCTGATACACCAAACTTCTCTTCAAATGCTTTAACTAGCTCGTTCAAGTCCATTACAGACATATTGCCAACGGCTTCTAGAATGTCATCTTTAGTAACTGCCATTTTTAAACTCCTAATTCAAATTTCTTTAATTGATAAAAGTAAGACCGCGAATTACGCAGCTTCCTTTTCTTTCTTTTCTGCAACCGCTGCCAATACGCGAGCCATACCAGAAACTGGGGCTTGCATAACGCCAAGCAACATAGCGATAAGTTCATTACGACCAGGGATAGATGCCAAAGCTTTAACAGCTGCAGCGTCCATGACCTTACCGTTATATGAACCCGCCTTAATTACCAAAGCGGCTTGCGCCTTTGAAAAGTCGTTTAAAACTTTTGCTGGCGCAACTGGGTCTGCGGAGATACCGTAAATAAGCGGACCAGCCATCTCACCGGCCAATGACTCGAACGACGTTCCTTGAACTGCGCGACGTGCCAAAGTGTTCTTCATAACGCGAAGGTAAACACCGTTTGCACGAGCTTGAGCTCTTAGAGTAGTCAGTTCGCCCACTGGAATACCGCGGTATTCAGCTAGCACCATGGTTTGAGCTTGCGCAACTTCTGCACTCACTTCAGCCACGACCGCCTTTTTGTCTTCCAAATTTAAAGGCACTGTTTAACTCCTATTAACCTAACTGTTACCAGTTAGGGGTTGCACACAGGCGAAATCTTTTCAGGATCGCCATCTGCGTTGGCACTATTTCTAGTATTAAGAGTTATCGCTAACTCACCAACGGTCTTTGATGTTCAAGCACGAATACTCCCGAGCTTGACCCAAAGTTCTTTTAATGGCCGCTATTAAGCAGCCAATGAGTTTTGGTCAACGCGTACGCCAGCACCCATCGTGCTGCTTACGGCAACTTTTCTCAAATAAACACCCTTACTAGCTGCTGGCTTAGCTTTGTTCAAAGCATCCAATAGAGCTAATAAGTTATTTTTCAATGCGCCTGGTTCGAATGAACGACGACCAATCGTGGCGTGAACAATACCGGCCTTGTCAACACGGAACTGCACCTGACCAGCTTTTGCATTTTTAACTGCACCAGCAACATCTGGGCTTACTGTGCCAACCTTAGGGTTAGGCATCAAACCTCTTGGGCCAAGAATCTGACCTAAAGTACCAACGATACGCATAGCATCTGGTGAAGCGATCAAAATATCAAAGTCAATTTTGCCCGCTTTGATTTGATCTGCTAAATCTTCCATACCAACGATTTCTGCGCCAGCTGCTTTTGCTTGATCAGCTTTTTCGCCCTGAGCAAACACAGCTACACGTACTGACTTACCAGTACCAGCAGGCAAAACAACTGAACCACGAACAACTTGGTCAGATTTTTTAGCATCAATACCTAATTGAACAGCAACGTCGATAGACTCATCGAACTTAGCAGTTGCAAATTCTTTAACAAGGCCCAAAGCCTCATCGATAGGGTAAAACTTATTACGGTCTACTTTCGCTTGGAAAGCAGCAACGCGCTTAGAAACTTTAGCCATGATTAGAGTCCTTCCACAGTGATGCCCATAGAGCGGGCGCTACCAGCGATTGTGCGAACAGCTGCATCCATATCTGCTGCTGTAAGGTCAGGCATTTTTGCCTTAGCAATTTCCTCAGCTTGAGCGCGAGTAATTTTGCCAACCTTGTCTGTATGTGGACGTGCAGAACCTTTTTCCAACTTAGCAGCTTTTTTGATCAAAACTGTTGCTGGAGGAGTCTTCATCACAAATGTGAAGCTCTTGTCTGCAAATGCAGTAATAACAACCGGAATCGGCAAGCCTGGTTCCATGCTCTGTGTTTGAGCATTAAACGCTTTACAGAATTCCATGATGTTCAAACCGCGTTGACCTAACGCAGGACCAACAGGTGGCGATGGGTTCGCTTTACCGGCTGGGATTTGTAGCTTAATAAAGCCAATAATCTTCTTTGCCATTTTTAACACTCCAATTAAGACGCATCTTTTTTAAAAGACCGTCGTTGAGTAAAACGCCTTGTTAGAGCGGCAACCCTAACTCAGCTCCTCGTGCCAGCGCGCCTTAACGCACCAGCAAAACTTTTACATCTTTTCTACCTGGCCAAACTCAAGCTCAACAGGTGTACCACGACCAAAAATCGTTACAGAAACACGCAAGCGTGATTTCTCGTAGTTAACTTCTTCCACATTGCCATTGAAGTCTGTGAATGGGCCTTCTTTAACGCGCACCATTTCACCCACCTCAAACAATGTTTTTGGCTTTGGCTTATCAACACCAGCTTGCATTTGGTCCATAATTTTTTGGACTTCAGCAGGAGAAATTGGTGATGGTTTATTTCTAACGCCACCAACAAAACCAGTTACCTTTGGTGTGTTTTTCACCAAGTGCCATGTCTCATCAGTCATTTCCATTTCGATGAGTACATAACCCGGAAAAAAGCGTCGCTCAGAAACAGCCTTATGACCGCTCTTGATTTCAACAACTTCTTCCGAAGGAACTAAAATTTTGCCAAACTTCTCAGCCATGCCAGAACGCGCAATACGTTCTGTCAAACCTTTTTGAACACTTTTCTCCATACCGGAGTAAGCGTGAATAACATACCAGCGCATATTACCGCTAGTTTGTGTGTTGGTTAGAACTTGTTCAGACATCATTAACTCACTTCCAACCTAGGAATACAGAGAAAACTAACCACTCAATGAGTTTGTCAGCTGTCCATAAGAACAAAGCCATAACGACAACAAATGCAAAAACAACTAGTGTCATTTGCGTTGCTTCTTTACGGCTTGGCCATACAACTTTTTTAACCTCAGAAACTGAATCTTTTGAGTAAGCAAGGAAACGCTTACCATCGTTCGATACCGCAGCAATCAGAACAGCAATAGCAACACCACCGAATAAAGCGCCAAGCCTTACCCAGATAGTTTCAGACGCAAGCACATAGTAGGCAACGAGTGCGAGCACGACAATAAGACCCGCGAGGATCATCATCCAGCCGGTCTTATTTTCTTGATGTTCAGTAGTTTGCGACATATTTTCAGTATTCTGTGGCAGGGGCGGAGGGCATCGAACCCCCAACCTTCGGTTTTGGAGACCGACACTCTGCCAATTGAGCTACGCCCCTTGCGTTCATTAATCTAAAACTTTGGCAACTACACCAGCACCAACAGTACGGCCACCTTCACGAATCGCGAAACGTAGACCTTCTTCCATAGCGATCGGTGCAATCAACTTAACAGTAATTGTTACGTTGTCGCCTGGCATCACCATCTCTTTGTCTTTCGGCAATTCGATAGAACCAGTTACGTCTGTTGTACGGAAGTAGAACTGTGGACGATAGTTGTTGAAGAATGGTGTGTGACGACCACCTTCATCTTTACTCAATACATACACCTCAGCTGTGAAGTGTGTATGTGGCGTAATAGAACCTGGCTTAGCCAATACTTGGCCACGCTCAACTTCTTCACGCTTTGTACCGCGCAACAAGATACCTACGTTGTCACCAGCTTGACCTTGGTCTAACAACTTACGGAACATCTCAACGCCTGTACATGTTGTCTTCAATGTTGGCTTGATACCGATAATTTCAATCTCTTCACCAACCTTAACGATACCGCGCTCAATACGACCAGTCACAACTGTACCGCGACCAGAAATAGAGAATACGTCTTCAACAGGCATCAAGAATGCACCGTCAACAGCACGCTCTGGTGTTGGGATGTATGTGTCTAACGCTTCAGCCAACTTCATGATCGCGCCTTCGCCTAGATCACCTTTGTCGCCCTCAAGCGCTAACTTAGCAGAACCTTTAACGATTGGTGTGTCGTCGCCTGGGAAGTCATACTTAGACAACAACTCACGCACTTCCATTTCTACCAACTCAAGCAATTCTGCATCGTCAACCATGTCGCACTTGTTCATGAACACGATGATGTATGGAACACCAACTTGGCGTGCCAACAAGATGTGCTCACGTGTTTGTGGCATAGGACCGTCTGCTGCAGAAACTACCAAAATAGCGCCGTCCATCTGAGCAGCACCAGTAATCATGTTCTTAACGTAGTCAGCGTGACCTGGGCAGTCAACGTGTGCGTAGTGACGGTTGGCTGTCTCGTACTCAACGTGAGCTGTGTTAATCGTAATACCACGTGCCTTCTCTTCTGGAGCAGCATCAATTTGGTCATACGCTTTTGCTTCGCCACCGAACTTAGCAGACAACACAGTAGCAATCGCTGCTGTCAATGTTGTTTTACCGTGGTCAACGTGACCAATCGTACCTACGTTTACGTGCGGTTTTGTCCGCTCAAATTTCTCTTTTGCCATTTTTTCAGCCTCAATTAAATGAATACTAAACTCTGGTGCTCATGGGCAGGATCGAACTGCCGACCTCTCCCTTACCAAGGGAGTGCTCTACCACTGAGCCACATGAGCAAACTAATGCCTCCATTACTGGAGCGGGTAGAGGGAGTCGAACCCTCGTCTCTAGCTTGGAAGGCTAGGGTAATAGCCGTTATACGACACCCGCCAGGCACTTCACTTACCCACAACAACTTCTACAGCAAACTACTAACTACTCTGGTGGGGAGGGATGGATTCGAACCAACGTAGGCGTAAGCCAACAGATTTACAGTCTGCCCCCTTTAGCCACTCGGGCACCTCCCCGTGAACCGCAAATTATCACCTGAATCAACAGCTTTTGTCAAATCTGACTCAGAGATAAACCTCAAACTTAAAAACTTTTATGCAAAAGCAAAACGCCCAGATCATTCGATCTGGGCGTTTCTAAAAGGTGCCTGGCAATTACTTACTTTCACACGGGTAATCCGCACTATCATCAGCGTAGAGTCGTTTCACGGTCCTGTTCGGGATGGGAAGGGGTGGTTCCAACTCGCTATTGTCACCAGGCATAGAGGGTAGGTTATTTGTTTATAAAACAAACAACCAAATTCGAGTAAGCATTGGGAGTGACCGATCATTAACGGCACTTCATATTCGCACAAATGTGCTGGTTATAGGATCAAGCCTAACGGGCAATTAGTATCAGTTAGCTTAACGCATTACTGCGCTTCCACACCTGACCTATCAACGTCGTGGTCTTCAACGACCCTTCATGGAGGTTAAACCTCCGGGAAATCTCATCTTCAGGCAAGTTTCCCGCTTAGATGCTTTCAGCGGTTATCTCTTCCGTACATAGCTACCCTGCGATGCCTCTGGCGAGACAACAGGTACACCAGCGGTACGTCCACTCCGGTCCTCTCGTACTAGGAGCAGCCCCCGTCAAATTTCCAACGCCCACGGCAGATAGGGACCAAACTGTCTCACGACGTTTTAAACCCAGCTCACGTACCTCTTTAAATGGCGAACAGCCATACCCTTGGGACCGGCTACAGCCCCAGGATGAGATGAGCCGACATCGAGGTGCCAAACACCGCCGTCGATATGAACTCTTGGGCGGTATCAGCCTGTTATCCCCAGAGTACCTTTTATCCGTTGAGCGATGGCCCTTCCATACAGAACCACCGGATCACTATGACCTGCTTTCGCACCTGCTCGACTTGTCGGTCTCGCAGTTAAGCACGCTTTTGCCATTGCACTTTAGGCACGATGTCCGACCGTACCAAGCGTACCTTCGTACTCCTCCGTTACACTTTGGGAGGAGACCGCCCCAGTCAAACTGCCTACCATGCACTGTCCCCGACCCAGATAATGGGACAAGGTTAGAACCTCAAACAAACCAGGGTGGTATTTCAAGGACGACTCCATCAGAACTAGCATCCTGATATCAACGTCTCCCACCTATCCTACACAGATCGGTTCAAAGTCCAATGCAAAGCTACAGTAAAGGTTCATGGGGTCTTTCCGTCTAGCCGCGGGTAGATTGCATCATCACAAACATTTCAACTTCGCTGAGTCTCAGGAGGAGACAGTGTGGCCATCGTTACGCCATTCGTGCAGGTCGGAACTTACCCGACAAGGAATTTCGCTACCTTAGGACCGTTATAGTTACGGCCGCCGTTTACTGGGACTTCAATCAAGAGCTTGCACCCCATCATTTAATCTTCCAGCACCGGGCAGGCGTCACACCCTATACGTCCACTTTCGTGTTTGCAGAGTGCTGTGTTTTTATTAAACAGTCGCAGCCACCATTTTATTGCAACCCTTTTGCCCTTCTGTTGTTCACAGTCAAGCTACTTGGGCGTACCTTATCCCGAAGTTACGGTACCAATTTGCCGAGTTCCTTCTCCTGAGTTCTCTCAAGCGCCTTAGAATACTCATCTCGCCCACCTGTGTCGGTTTGCGGTACGGTCTTGTTAAACTGAAGCTTAGAGGCTTTTCTTGGAACCACTTCCGATTGCTTCGCGAATAAATTCGCTGGCCTCACACCCTTGAATTACGCTAGCGGATTTGCCTACTAGCCTTCTCCAATGCAAGGACCGGGACATCCAACACCCGGACAACCTTCCGCGATCCGTCCCCCCATCGCATTTAACAATGGTACAGGAATATTAACCTGTTTCCCATCAGCTACGCATCTCTGCCTCGCCTTAGGGGCCGACTCACCCTACGCCGATGAACGTTGCGTAGGAAACCTTGGGCTTACGGCGAGGGGGCTTTTCACCCCCTTTATCGCTACTCATGTCAGCATTCGCACTTCTGATACCTCCAGCATGGTTCACACCACACCTTCACAGGCTTACAGAACGCTCTCCTACCATCACTTACGTGATCCACAGCTTCGGTAACTGGCTTAGCCCCGTTACATCTTCCGCGCAGGACGACTCGATCAGTGAGCTATTACGCTTTCTTTAAAGGATGGCTGCTTCTAAGCCAACCTCCTGACTGTTTTAGCCTTCCCACTTCGTTTCCCACTTAGCCCGTTTTAGGGACCTTAGCTGGTGGTCTGGGTTGTTTCCCTCTTGACGGCGGACGTTAGCACCCGTCGTCTGTCTCCCGTGCTTGCACTCTTCGGTATTCGGAGTTTGCTATGGCGCAGTAATCCGCAATGGACCCCACTACCATGACAGTGCTCTACCCCCGAAGGTGATACACGAGGCACTACCTAAATAGTTTTCGGAGAGAACCAGCTATTTCCAGTTTTGTTTAGCCTTTCACCCCTATCCACAGCTCATCCCCTAACTTTTCAACGTTAGTGGGTTCGGTCCTCCAGTACGTGTTACCGCACCTTCAACCTGGCCATGGATAGATCAACTGGTTTCGGGTCTACACCCAGCAACTAGCGCCCTATTCGGACTCGCTTTCGCTACGCCTCCCCTATACGGTTAAGCTTGCTACTGAATGTAAGTCGCTGACCCATTATACAAAAGGTACGCAGTCACCCCTTACGAGGCTCCTACTGTTTGTATGCATGCAGTTTCAGGATCTATTTCACTCCCCTCCCGGGGTTCTTTTCGCCTTTCCCTCACGGTACTTGTTCACTATCGGTCGATTACGAGTATTTAGCCTTGGAGGATGGTCCCCCCATATTCAGACAGGATTTCACGTGTCCCGCCCTACTTGTCTCTAGCTTAGTTCGATTAATCGGTTTTCCCATACGGGGCTATCACCCTTTATTGCCGGACTTTCCATTCCGTTCTGATAACAGACTAATTAATACTAGAAGGCTCTTCCCATTTCGCTCGCCACTACTTTGGGAATCTCGGTTGATGTCTTTTCCTCTGGCTACTTAGATGTTTCAGTTCACCAGGTTCGCTTCGCGTAACCTATGTATTCAGTTACGGATACCTCAAAAGAGGTGGGTTTCCCCATTCAGAAATCTACGGATCAAAGCTTATTTGACAGCTCCCCGTAGCTTATCGCAGTCTATAACGTCTTTCGTCGCCTGTAATCGCCAAGGCATCCACCACATGCACTTATTCGCTTGATCCTATAACGAGCACCATTGGTACAAGTTATAAGTTCTTCTCTATTTCCTGCTTACTACTTGTTGCGATATGTTTGTGCCGTAATCCAAGTAAATCTAATTACTTGAAGAACTTTTTGTTGTTGATTCAATCAACTACCCATGTATATTGAACTCTCAATAAATTCAATATACGCATTGCTTACTCAAATTTTTAAAGAACAGCCGATTTAATGGCAAAGAAAAAAGTACCTTGATACGCTTTTCTTTGCCCTTAAAAGTAAATGGTGGAGGATGACGGGATCGAACCGACGACCCCCTGCTTGCAAAGCAGGTGCTCTCCCAGCTGAGCTAATCCCCCAGCTATAACTTTTATGGCTAGGTTGCTACTGATCTGTGGTGGGTCTGGAAGGACTTGAACCTTCGACCCCCGCCTTATCAAGACGGTGCTCTAACCACCTGAGCTACAGACCCGCGGCATCTCTCTTTATCAACCGATAAGTGTGGGCACTAAAGAATTAACATCTTTTCTCTAGAAAGGAGGTGATCCAGCCGCACCTTCCGATACGGCTACCTTGTTACGACTTCACCCCAGTCATGAACCCTGCCGTGGTCGTCGCCCTCCTTGCGGTTAGGCTAACGGCTTCTGGCAAAACCCACTCCCATGGTGTGACGGGCGGTGTGTACAAGACCCGGGAACGTATTCACCGCGACATTCTGATCCGCGATTACTAGCGATTCCAGCTTCACGTAGTCGAGTTGCAGACTACGATCCGGACTACGATGCATTTTCTGAGATTAGCTCCCCCTCGCGGGTTGGCAACCCTCTGTATGCACCATTGTATGACGTGTGAAGCCCTACCCATAAGGGCCATGAGGACTTGACGTCATCCCCACCTTCCTCCGGTTTGTCACCGGCAGTCTCTCTAGAGTGCTCTTGCGTAGCAACTAGAGACAAGGGTTGCGCTCGTTGCGGGACTTAACCCAACATCTCACGACACGAGCTGACGACAGCCATGCAGCACCTGTGTCCACTTTCCCTTACGGGCACCTAATGTATCTCTACTTCGTTAGTGGCATGTCAAGGGTAGGTAAGGTTTTTCGCGTTGCATCGAATTAATCCACATCATCCACCGCTTGTGCGGGTCCCCGTCAATTCCTTTGAGTTTTAATCTTGCGACCGTACTCCCCAGGCGGCTGACTTCACGCGTTAGCTACGTTACTCAGGAATAAATTCCCGAACAACTAGTCAGCATCGTTTAGGGCGTGGACTACCAGGGTATCTAATCCTGTTTGCTCCCCACGCTTTCGTGCATGAGCGTCAGTGTTATCCCAGGGGGCTGCCTTCGCCATTGGTATTCCTCCACATATCTACGCATTTCACTGCTACACGTGGAATTCTACCCCCCTCTGACACACTCTAGCTATGCAGTCACAAGCGCAATTCCCAGGTTAAGCCCGGGGATTTCACGCCTGTCTTACATAACCGCCTGCGCACGCTTTACGCCCAGTAATTCCGATTAACGCTTGCACCCTACGTATTACCGCGGCTGCTGGCACGTAGTTAGCCGGTGCTTATTCTTCAGGTACCGTCATTCGCAAACTGTATTAGAGCTGCTGTTTCTTCCCTGACAAAAGAGCTTTACAACCCGAAGGCCTTCTTCACTCACGCGGCATTGCTGGATCAGGGTTGCCCCCATTGTCCAAAATTCCCCACTGCTGCCTCCCGTAGGAGTCTGGGCCGTGTCTCAGTCCCAGTGTGGCTGATCGTCCTCTCAGACCAGCTACTGATCGTTGCCTTGGTGAGCCTTTACCTCACCAACTAGCTAATCAGGTATCGGCCGCTCTAATTGCGCAAGGCCTTACGGTCCCCTGCTTTCCCCCTTAGGGATTATGCGGTATTAGCACAGCTTTCGCTGCGTTATCCCCCACAATAAGGTACGTTCCGATATATTACTCACCCGTTCGCCACTCGCCACCAGGTGCAAGCACCCGTGCTGCCGTTCGACTTGCATGTGTAAGGCATGCCGCCAGCGTTCAATCTGAGCCAGGATCAAACTCTTCAGTTTAATTCCTGTGAGGCATTGCTGCCTCGTCGCTCACTCATTCAGAATCGACTCCAGTCTTTTACGACCGGAACCAAATTTACTGTTTTGTGAGTACTGCTTATATCTGTCCCGAAGGACTGGATGTCTTTTCTCAGTACCCACATTTATCGGTTGACTACTTTTTAAAGAAGGCTGATCGTTTTTCGTTTCGAATCGCGTTCAGCGGAGAAACGAGACTTTGCCTGACTTCGAACAACATGTCAACACCTTTTGCAGAAATATTTCATAAATATTCAAAAAAAAATGAATTTAATCCTGAAAATTCAAAATTAATCGAAATAAAACAATAGGTTATATCAAATATAGGGTAAACCCTAAATTTTTCTTACTTTTTCCTGAATTTAGGGATAGAATGGTGTTGTGCAGTGCAACAAAGGGGGTGTTATGTTTAATTTATCTAAGTCTCTTAAGACTCACAGTATCTTGGTACGAGAGCTCCACGCAGGGCATCGCGAGAAGATTCTTGCGCATTTACTTGAGCTTTCAGACGATGACAGAACGCTCCGCTTCGGAATGTATACAAGTGACACAGTCATTGAGCGTTATGTTGCAAGCATTGATTTTTTAAACGATTCTGTTTTTGGCGTATTCGATAGTGATTTGCGCCTGATTGGACTTGCGCACCTAGGCTACCCATTGTTTGGCAATCAAACAAATAAAACCGCCGAATTTGGTGTTTCAGTAAGCAAAGTAGGGCGAGGCAAAGGTATTGGTTCAGCGTTATTTAAACGCGCAGCAACTCACGCTAGAAATACGAATATTGAAATTCTTTATGTTCATTGTTTATCAAGCAACAAAGTAATGATGCACATTGCAAAAAAAGCTGGCATGGATATTGAGTTTTCATACGGTGAAGCCGATGCGTATTTACGTTTAACGCCACCAGATAACGCAAGCATCATGAGTGAAGCTGTGCAAGCTCAAGTTGCTGACATTGATTACGCCATTAAACGTAATTTAAAAAACTCAAAAAGTATTTTTCTGAACATCTGGCCATTTGCAGCATCAACAAAATAAAAAAGCCCACTCTATGTGGGCTTTTTTATTTGAGTAACACGGGCAATTAAACACAGGCAATTATTTTGTTTGCCCATCCAAACGTTTTTTATCTGCCTCAGAAATTACATCAAATATTTTAGTTACCTGTTTTACGCCAGGAACCTGCCTTGCAATCTCTACTGCTTGACTCGCCTCAGCATCCGTAACAATACCCATCAAATAAACCTTACCAGCCTCAGTCACTATCTTCATAGAGTTAGATGGAATATTTTCTTTAGTCATAAAGACTGCCTTAATACGAGTCGTCAAATATGAATCATTGGCACGAGCACTGAACCCACTCAACGGTGCTGGCACTAACTCGTTAAAAACTTCTGTAACGTTTTTCATCGCTTTAACCTTCTGCCCCACCTCATTCTTCAAGGCATCAGTTCTTACTTCCCCAGTCAATAAAACGCGGCGATTAAAAACGCTAACATTCACATGAACATTATCGCCATAGGCTTTAATTAACATGCTCTCAGCCTCTAGCTGAATCCCTCTGTCGATTGCTTGAGTTCCAGAGTTTCTGCGATCAGCAATAACTAAAGCGCCACCGGCCATACCTCCAGCCACCAATGGAAAACATCCCGATAAAGCCGCCGCTAATGTTGCACCACCAATGACACTCAAGGTTGTACGTCTTAAATTTTTATTCATTTGCTAAAAGCCTCAATCAAGTAACAAGTGATCAACACCATCACATAAACAATGCAACAACAACAAATGTGTCTCTTGTATTCGAGCTGTTCTATCAGCAGGAACACACAAATTAATATCGCCTTCTTTTAACAACTTCGCAATCTTTCCACCATCTTTACCGGTAAAGGCAATCACAGACATACCTTTTTCATGAGCGGCATTAATTGCGGCTATAACATTTCCTGAATTACCTGACGTCGATATACCTAACAAAATATCGCCCGACTGACCAAGCGCTTTGACTTGTTTACTAAAAACAACTTCATAGCTGTAGTCATTGGCAATCGCTGTCAAAATAGACGAATCAGTTGTTAAAGCAATAGCTGGAAGCTCTTGCCTCTCACGCTCAAATCGCCCAACCAATTCCGCAGCAAAATGTTGAGCATCAGCAGCAGAGCCACCATTACCACATGCAAGAATTTTTTTACCCTGCGCTAAACAAACGTGCATGGACTGAATGCCACGCACAATTTCTTCAGACAACGCTGTTAATGCTTTTTGTTTTGTAGCAACGCTATCCTCAAAATGCTTTTCTACACGCGCCTCTAATTTTTTCTGAATTTCTGATTTCATAACTGAATTATGCCCCTAAGCTCTATTTAATCCAACGATTAAAAGACTTTCTTAATTGCCTTGATAGCATCTTTAATGCATCATCAACGCAACAAGCCAATTTTGATGCTTTAAGAAAGTTTGCATGGATTTATTTAAATTTGCCGAAGGGCAAAACTTGCCCTCTGGTACTCTTTATGTTGTAGCAACGCCTATTGGTAATTTAGCCGATATCACCATTAGGGCACTGTATGTTTTACAGCAGGTTGATGGCATTGCTTGCGAAGATAAACGCCACAGTAGTAGCCTATTGAACGCATACGGCATCTCCAAGCCATTACTAGCCGTACACGAGCACAATGAAAAATCTTCTAGCGCTCAAATTGTCGAGAAATTAAAGCTTGGTGAGCGTTGGGCATATATTTCAGATGCGGGCACGCCAGCTGTTTCGGATCCCGGTTCTGTTTTAGTTCAAGAAATTAGATCAGCCGGTCTCAAAGTTATACCCATTCCAGGGGCAAGTGCTATTACAACGGCCATTTCAGCGTGCGGCGATTTTTTACAAAAAACTGAGGGCTCCTTTCAATTTTTAGGATTTTTACCGACAAAAGCAGGGCAGAGAACGATTGCTATCGAAGCTGCCTTAGCTGCAACAGTTACCAGTTTTTTTTATGAAGCACCCCACCGAATTCAAACAACCCTCAAAGCATTTCATGATCTTTTAGATGAGGATCGTAGAATTTTTGTAGCAAAAGAACTCACCAAAATTCACGAAAATATTCAAATTATTAGGGCGGGAGATATTCCTAGCTGGATGGCTCAAATTGATTCCTGGCAAGGGGAATATATTGTGGGAATTGAAGGCGTTGGGGCCTCCAATGCGCCATCTAACTTTGATGAGAATACTTTGAAATGGGTTAAAGAGCTTCAATTGCACCTAAGTCACAAAGACTTATCTGAAATAGTCTCAACCGTTTCTGGCATGCCTAAAAAAGACGTATACAAACAACTTTTAGATTTAAAAACGCCATAAAAAAAAGCCCACATTTGTGGGCTTTTTAAAAATTAAAATTTTTATTTCTTTTCTTCAGGGGCCTTCTTAGGCTCTGGAGCTTTAGGCTCAGCAAACTTACCACCAGCGGAACCGGTTAGATAAACAACTGCTCTACCTAATTCATAGTCAGAAATATCATCAGGACTTGTACCTCCGCGTGCAGGCATAGCATTTTTGCCCTTAAGTAGAGAGGTTAGCAGTCCATCGTAGCCACGGCCTAAACGAGAACCCCAAGCACCTGTATCGCCAAACTTAGGGGCACCAGCTGCACCAGTTGCATGACATGATGCACAAGCTGCTTTGTAAACCTCTTCCCCAGTCTTGAAAACTTTAGGGCCAGCAGCATCTTTAAAGTCTAATAAAGCAACTGGCTTAATTAGATTATTGGCTGCTTCGGCAGCTGCCTCAGCGCTAGCACCAGTCTTTTTACCGTTACCCACATACGTCATCAAAAATGCAATAACAATCAAAGGTACAAAAAAACTGGCAAACACCATCACAATTAATTGCTTAGGTGATTTGATTAAATTTCCGTGTTCTTCACTCATTCCTGATTTCCTTTTTATATAGCTAGGCGAGATTATAACGAGGATAATCCTCCTCAGCCTTACAATATTAGTCGTTGCGACCGTAGTTCAATGGATAGAATTAGAGTTTCCGAAGCTCTCGATACAGGTTCGATTCCTGTCGGTCGCACCATGATTTAGCTCAACAAATCCATCGAAACCCCATCAAAAGCACTAAAAACCTTTAAAATGGCGCAACTATGTAATTCTGCCCCAAAAGGTCACCATGTCTTTAAACACAATCGATACAACAATTAGTCAGCCAATTCCAGTCGGAGAACCTATTCCTCATAGAAAGGTTATTCGCACTTGGTTAGCTCCGCTTGCCGAAAGAACAACGATCAAAGCAATTATTTTGCAAATTTTTGATACGGTTATTTTGACTGCGGCGATTGTTGGTACAGTGTATTTTGAGTCTATTTGGATCAAATTATTATTAGCTCTATTTGCTGGTTTCGTCATTGGGCGCATCTTTATTTTGGGTCATGATGCCTGTCACCAGAGTTTTACGCCTCATAGAGGCCTTAACAAATTACTAGGTCGTCTCGCATTTTTACCTTCATTAACCCCATACAGCCTGTGGGAAGTAGGGCATAACGTGGTTCACCATGGTCAAACCAATCTAAAAGGATTCGATTTTGTTTGGGCGCCACTATCTCTAGAGGAGTATCAACAACTACCTACTGGTAAACGTATTCTGGAGCACATTTACAGAAGTGGCCTAGGTCCTGCGGTGTATTACTTCATTGAAATCTGGTGGAACAAGATGTACTTCCCTAACAAGAAAAGCATGCCGGCAACACGACCTGCATTTTTATGGGACAACATCTTGGTTACTGTTTTTGGTATTGTTTGGAATGCTTTACTCGTATGGGCCGCCATTGAAACTAATCAATCAATCGCGCTAACTCTTGTCATGGGTTTCTTGATTCCATTTATTTTTTGGAATGCCATGATCGGTTTCGTAGTTTATGTCCACCATACGCACCCAAGCGTTTCTTGGTATTCAGATAAATCAGAGTGGTTAAAAGCTCAACCCTTCGTATCCACCACAGTTCACCTTATTTTCCCTTTGAAGTGGGGCGCGTGGATGCACCACATCATGGAACATACGGCACACCACGTTGATATGAGTGTTCCTCTTTATAAGCTCAAGCAAGCACAATCAAAACTAGAAGAAATGTTACCTGGCAGAATTATTGTTCAGAAATTTTCTTGGGCTTGGTACTTCCACACAGCAAAACTTTGCAAACTTTACGATACGCAAAAGAAATGCTGGCTAGACTTTAAAGGCAATAAAACAGCGGATTCCATCAAAGTTGTTTTAAGCTAAGTTCTCTAGAAAAACGCCCGTAAGGGCGTTTTTTCAAAAAGCCGTTAAAATACCCAGTTGAATCTTACCGAGAAGTATTTATGGAAACTCCGCCAACCACGCTAGAAAGCAACACCAGAGTGATGAAGTTTTGCTCTTCATGCAGCAGAGAAAAGCCGCTTGAAGGTGGCACATGGATTCCAACAAGCAACCGTAAACAACGCTGGATTTGTGCAAGCTGTCTTTACAACAGAACCCACCGCACAGGCTCTGCTAAAACTTAAGCGCCATCCCCTACGTAGGGGTTTGTTTTTCTTTCTTGTCCAAAAGTAGACGTTGGGCCGTGCCCTGGGACAAACACAATGTCATCCCCCAAAGGAAATAATTTTTCTTTAATGGCGCGAATCAAGTCCGCGTGATTTCCTCGCGGAAAATCTGTTCGCCCAATTGATCCCGCAAACAGTACATCGCCAACCACAGCTAAACTATCGTTGGCACTATAGAAAACCACATGCCCTGGTGTATGCCCTGGACAATGTTTAACATCTAGATGAACATTGCCAACGGTCACCTGATCACCGTCGACCAGCCAACGATTTGGCTCAAAAGACTCAGCTTGAGGAAACCCAAATCTCTGACTTTGCATCGGCAATTGCTCTAACCAAAAGCGCTCAGCCTCATGCGGACCTTCAATAGGAATATTTAACTCTTTTGATAATGCTGGCGCCCCAGCACAATGGTCAATATGGCCATGAGTTAATAGGATTTTTTCTGGGGTGACATTTGCGTTTGATAAAGCCTGAAGAATTCTTGGTAAATCACCGCCAGGGTCAACAATGGCAGCTTTTAAAGTTTCTTCACAAATGAGAATTGAGCAATTTTGCTCAAACGGAGTAACCGGGACCAGTAGAACTTTTAATGTCATGACCCCGATTATCCAAATAAATCAGAAAATTACCAGCTAGACTCTCGATCAGGCGTAGAAGTAATTTTATGAATGCTTAAATCAGCGCCTTCAAACTCTTCTTCTTGGCTTAAACGTAACCCAAAAATAAGTTTTAGAACACCATAAACAACCGTACCTGCAACTGCCGCAATCAAAACGCCGCTTAATGTGCCGATTAGCTGAGCAGTAAAACTAATGCCGCCAATACCTCCGAATGCTTTTTGACCAAATATGCCAGCAGCAATACCGCCTAGGGCGCCACACAAACCATGTAATGGCCACACCCCTAATACATCATCAATTTTCCAACGGTTTTGCACCAAGGTAAACATCACAACAAATAAAGCCCCAGCTGCCCCACCAACGACTAAGGCGCCCATTGGGTGCATTAAATCAGAACCTGCACAAACAGCAACTAATCCTGCTAAAGGGCCGTTATAGCTAAAGCCAGGGTCATTTTTTCCAAGTGCCCAAGCTGTTAATGTCCCACCAACCATCGCCATCAAAGAATTAATGGCAACTAAACCGCTCATCTTGTCCACCGTTTGAGCACTCATCACATTAAAACCAAACCAACCTACCGCCAATATCCAAGCACCTAAAGCTAAAAATGGAATATTTGACGGCGGATGAGCAGAAATACGACCATCTTTTGAATAGCGGCCACGACGCGCGCCTAATAAAAGAATCGCTGGTAAAGCAACCCAACCACCAACAGCATGAACCACTACAGATCCAGCAAAATCATGAAACTCTTCACCTGTTAGGGCTTTAATCCACGCCTGATAGCCTAATTGCTGATTCCAAACCATTCCCTCAAAAAATGGGTATACAAATCCCACCAAAATAAATGTAGCAATTAGCTGAGGGTTAAATTTCGCTCGCTCAGCAATTCCGCCAGAAATAATTGCTGGAATCGCAGCCGCAAAAGTCAATAAAAAGAAGAACTTAACTAATTCATAACCACTTTTTTGAGCCAAGACTTCTGCGCTAGAAAAAAAGTTAATGCCATAGGCAATGCTATAACCAATGAAAAAATAAGCAATTGTTGAAACAGCGAAATCTAATAGAATTTTTACTAACGCATTCACCTGATTTTTCTTGCGTACAGTTCCAAGTTCTAGAAAAGCAAAACCTGCGTGCATAGCAAGCACCATAATGGCTCCAGCCATTATGAAAAGGGCATCTGCGCCAGTTTTAAAATTATCCATAAAGCACCTATCTATAAGAAATAGTTGATATGCGCAAATTATCTAATGGGTTCTTTAATTAAAAACCACTTTTATGCACCAATTTTGTGCAAATAGTCTTTCTTGGTGTTACACATAGGGTTTAGTACAATAGCTACATCGATGGGAGAGTTCGGTTTTACCGACGCCGAAGGCGCAATGCCCATGAACGCTCAGGCAAATGGACCGTCGATATTTACACTCTGGAGAGCTGCATTTAGTTGCACACCGAAGGGGCTAAAAAATTACAAACGGTTTGTAATTTTCAATCTCTCAGGTAACAGGACAGGGGGGCATCAATTCCTTTAGGAGTTTGGATGTCTGTCGCCCCGACAAATTTAAAACGCACTGTTTTATTTGAAACACACGCATCTGCTAAAGCCAAGCTTGTTGATTTTGGTGGTTGGGAAATGCCGGTTAACTATGGCTCTCAAATTGAAGAACATCTTGCAACACGCTCTAGCTGCGGTTTATTCGATGTGTCTCACATGGCAGCTGTCGATGTGATTGGATCAGATGCAAAAGCATTTTTACAAAAAGTTGTAGCTAATGATGTCAATAAACTTAAAAATAATGGTCAAGCTTTATATGGCTGCCTATTAAACGAAGCTGGACATGTTATTGATGATTTAATCGTCTATCGCCTTGATCCAAATTATCGAATCGTTATTAACGCAGGCACAGCTGCCTCTGATCTTATTTGGCTAAATCAACAAGCAGCAGCATTTAAAAATCTTGAGCTAATTCCTAGACGCGCCGATCTACCAAATCAAAAGAATCCTCAAGGCATGATTGCCGTGCAAGGGCCTAAAGCATTAGAAATTATTGCGCGTGCCATTCCAGAACTTTCTAATGCATGCAAAGAATTAGGTGTATTTCATGCGGCGTGTATCAATACAGCCCTTGGTGAAATTATGATTGCGCGCACAGGCTATACCGGTGAGGATGGTGCAGAACTACTTATTCCTGCGGGTAACACAAGTGCTGCATGGGATTTGTTAGTGAGTGCGGGCGCCAAGCCTGCTGGCCTTGGAGCTCGAGATACGCTACGTCTAGAGGCGGGCATGAATTTGTATGGCCAAGACATGAATGATCAAGTTAATCCTTTAGATGCTGGCTTAGGATGGACGATTGATAGAACAACTGATCGAAATTTTATTGGTCGTAAGGCTATGGAGAGCGAAGGTCAAAGGTCAGTTTTCTTAGGATTGATTTTGCAAGACAAGGGTGTACTTCGCGCTCATCAAGTTGTAAAAACCGCTCATGGTGATGGTGAAATCACTAGCGGTACATTTAGTCCATCTTTAGAGAAATCAATTGCATTAGCAAGAATGCCAATGGGAACAAAGATTGGCGATCAAGTAAAAGTAGTTATTCGCGATAAAGAACTGAATGCTGTTGTTGTAAAAGCACCTTTTGTACGCCACGGCAAAGCCTTGGTTTAATTTAATTTAGGAGAACTTATGAACATTCCTCAAAATCTACATTACACAGAATCACATGAGTGGGTTCGCATCGAATCAGATGGAACAATCACTATTGGCATTACCGATCATGCTCAAGAGGCATTGGGTGATATTGTTTTCTTGGAATTACCAGAAGCTGGCAAACAATATGGTGCTGGTGATGCATGTGCCGTTGTTGAATCCGTAAAAGCTGCTAGCGATATTTACGCACCTGTTGCCGGCGAAATTATTGCAGCTAACGATGATGTTACAAGCGCTCCTGAAAAAGTTAATTCTGACGCTTACGGTTCATGGTTATTCAAAATGAAACCTGCTGACATTTCAAAAGTTGAGGCCCTGCTTACTGCGGAAGCTTACGGTAAAAATATTGGCGCATAAATAATGAAAACTTCTCTCACTGCACTTGAAAACCATGATGCTTTTTTAAAGCGTCACATTGGACCTTCATCTCAAGATGAAGTCTCTATGCTTAACTTTTTAGGCTTTAAAAAGAAAAGTGAATTAATTGATTCTGTTATTCCGAGCAAAATTCGACGCAAAGATCAATTACCACTTGGCACTTACTCAAGTGCAAAAAGAGAAGATGAAGCACTTCAGCTGTTAAATACGATTGCCAATAAAAATAAAGTTTTTAAATCTTTTATTGGACAAGGTTATTTCAATAATTTAATCCCAGGGGTTATACAAAGAAATATTCTTGAAAACCCAGCTTGGTACACAGCATATACACCATACCAACCTGAAATTTCTCAGGGCCGTCTTGAGGCGATTGTTAATTTCCAACAAATGCTGATTGACTTAACAGGCATGGATATCGCCAACGCATCGATGTTGGATGAGGGAACCGCTGCAGCAGAGGCCATGACTCTTGCGCTAAGAACTTGCAAATCAAAGTCAAAAGTATTTTTTGTCGGCGATGATGTTTTGCCACAAACTTTATCTGTTATTAAAACTCGCGCCAAACCATTAGATATTGAAGTTCAAGTAGGCCCCATTGAAAATGCATTAACAGTAGATGCGTTTGCTGTACTCATTCAATATCCTGGCGTAAATGGTTCAATTCAAGATAAATCCGTTTATACAAATATTGCTGAAGCGGTTCATGCTCGTGGCGGTCTCGTCATTGCGGCAGCAGATTTATTAGCTTTAACTCTCATCTGTCCACCAGCGGAATGGGGCGCTGATGTAGCTATTGGTAGCGCACAACGCTTTGGCGTGCCATTAGGGTTTGGCGGTCCATCAGCCGGCTATTTGGCGACAAAAGATGAATTAAAGCGCAGCATGCCGGGCAGACTTGTGGGTGTAACAATTGATGCTCAAGGTCAACCAGCCTATCGCCTGGCGCTTCAAACTCGCGAGCAACATATTCGCAGAGAAAAAGCGACGTCTAATATTTGTACTGCTCAAGTTTTATTAGCAGTTATGGCGAGTATGTATGCTGTTTACCATGGTCCAACAGGGCTAAAAAATATTGCATTAAAAACACATCGCCAAACCAGCATTATTGCGTTAGCCTTAAAACAACTAGGCTATGAAATAGCAAATCAGTTTTGGTTTGACACGCTGACCATTAAGACTGACAAAGCTGCAGCCATTCACGAAAAAGCTCGTTCTCTTGGCTGTAACTTAAGAGGGATTGACGCCAATCATGTTGGTATTTCATTTGACGAAACCACCAACCGCGAAGAGCTTAATCTTGTTTGGGAAATTTTTGGTGGTCAGGGCAATTTAGACATTGATAACTTGGATCAACAAGTTGTTAATACAATTCCGAACTCTCTCATCAGAACTTCCACATATTTAACTCATCCAACATTTAATCGTTATCACTCTGAACACGAAATGTTGCGTTATTTGCGAAGTCTTGCTGATAAAGATTTAGCGCTTGATAGGACCATGATTCCACTCGGTTCATGCACGATGAAATTGAATGCAACCAGCGAAATGGTGCCTGTTACTTGGCCAAGCTTTTCACAAATTCATCCGCTCGCTCCAGAAACGCAGTGGGCAGGTTATGCACAATTAATCGAAGACACAGAACGTATGATGTGTGCTGCAACAGGTTACGATGCAGTATCACTTCAACCAAATGCTGGTTCACAGGGTGAATATGCCGGTTTATTAGTTATTCGCGCGTACCATGAGTCAAGAGGAGAGGGGCACAGAAACATTTGCCTTATCCCATCGTCAGCACATGGAACAAACCCAGCTTCCGCACAAATGGCTGGCATGCAAGTAATTGTTGTTAACTGCGATAAAGATGGCAACGTTGACTTAGCAGATTTAAAAAATAAAGCTGAGCTACATTCTAAAAATCTTGCTGCGATCATGATTACCTACCCAAGTACGCACGGCGTATTTGAAGAAGGTGTTCAAGAACTTTGCGAGATCATTCATCAACACGGTGGCCAAGTCTATATTGATGGCGCCAATATGAATGCTTTAGTTGGCACAGCAGCCCCTGGTCATTTTGGCGGCGATGTGAGCCATCTAAATTTACACAAGACATTCTGCATCCCTCATGGTGGTGGTGGCCCAGGCGTTGGCCCTGTAGCGGTTAAAGCACACTTGGCTAAATTCTTGCCATGTTCTTATACTGCGGGAACCGCATCTAAATGGAATGATTTAGATTGGATCAGAATTAGCGCATCACCTTTTGGCTCCGCATCTATTCTGCCAATCTCATGGATGTATGTTGCGATGATGGGATCTAAGGGTCTTGCGGAAGCTACTGAAACTGCGATCCTAGCTGCTAACTATGTAGCTAAAAAATTAGATGTGCATTACCCAGTTTTATACAAAGGTACTAATGGCCTCGTGGCACATGAGTGCATTATTGATTTGCGTCCGCTACAAAAAGATACCGGCATTAGCAATGAAGATGTAGCTAAACGCTTAATGGATTTCGGCTTCCATGCTCCAACTATGAGCTTCCCTGTTCCGGGCACGCTCATGATTGAACCAACTGAAAGCGAATCTAAATTTGAGTTAGATCGTTTTATTGAGGCAATGGTTGCAATTGCCGAAGAAATTAAAAAGGTTGGCTCAGGCATCTTTGATAAAGAAGATAACCCGCTTAAAAATGCTCCTCATACTGCTGAGGCCATTTTGGCCAATGAATGGAATCACAGCTATACGCGCGAAGAGGCTGCCTATCCGGTAGCTCGCTTAAGAAAAGCTAAATATTGGCCGCCTGTTGGACGGGCTGATAACGTGTATGGGGATAGAAACCTATTCTGCACTTGCGCTCCAGTAGCAGACTACGCGTAACAAGCTTCTTAAATCTGAACGGGGTCGCGCTCGATATACCAGCCGACCCCTTTTCTTTTGGTATTTTGATCAATAAGCACAAGTTGCATTATTTCTAAAGCAACTTGCAAATCTTGTCTGGTAGGGCTCTCTATTAATACCTGGGCCCGCTCTTTACCTGCAATGCGCACCATGGCTTTTGGCACAACATCACTCATCGAGACAGTTTCAGGCCAGGAATATCCATGCTTGTCTTGATTTTTTACAACGGCCGCGGCATCTTTTAACATGCCAATGGCTTCGCCTAAAGTTCTATGCTCAGCGTGAATCAGTGCTTGATATGAGAAGGGCGGCAAACCTACTACTTTTCTTTCTTCGCAGGTCTCAACCAAAAAACCATCCACATCATTATTTTTTAGATATTTATATGGCGCGGCGGTTGGGTATCTGGTTTGAATAATCACTTTAGACTGAACACTTCTACCACTTCTGCCAGCTCGGCCAGCAACTTGCATTAACTGTGCAAATAATCTTTCTGATGCGCGATAGTCCTGAGAAAACAAACTAGCATCTGCATCAATAACCCCCACAAGGCCAACAGACTGATAATCGTGTCCTTTTGTAATCATTTGCGTACCCACCACAATATCAACCTGCCCATCATGAACAGCGCCGAACAATTCCTCGGCACTTCCTTTAGTGCGCGTGCTATCGGCATCAATCCGCAGTATTTTCGCGTTAGAAAATACTTCAGCTAAATACTGTTCTATTTTTTGGGTTCCCTGACCAATTGGTAATAAATCAGAATTTCCACAATCTGGGCAGCTTCTAGGAATATATTTAATCAGGCCACAGTGGTGACAACATAAATTGGATCCGCCCCGCGGCAATTTATGCAGCACCATATGCGCAGAACATTTTGTGCAATCAGATAACCATCCACAGGCCTCACAACTTAATACCGGAGAATAGCCTCGACGATTAATAAATATAAGCGTTTGAAGACCTTTATTTAGTGTCGCATTGATAGCATCGGTTAAAGAATCTGAAATTCCGTTATTAATTTTTTTACCAGCTCGACGCTCTTCTTTTAAATCCAATATTTCAATAATTGGTTGAGAAGCTTCTTTTGAACCACGCTCACTCAAAGTTAAACGCTTATATTTACCTTCTACCGCAGCATGCCAACTTTCCAAGCTCGGAGTTGCGGACACCAATAAAACAATAATTTCATTTTTCTTAGCGCGCCATATTGCCAAGTCTCTAGCGGAATATCTAACACCTTCTTGCTGTTTATAAGAAAGGTCATGCTCCTCATCAACCACAATGGCTTTTAAATTTGGAATTGATGCCATGATGGACATACGTGTTCCTAAGATAATTTGCGCCTTGCCAGTATTGGCGGCCATCCATGCATCAGCCCGGGTTCTTTCTGTTAGCCCGCTATGCAATACCGCCAATGTTTTTTCAGGAAATGCCTCTCGCACGCTTTGCTCTAATTGAGGTGTCAGATTTATTTCCGGCACCATAATTAACACTTGGTCTGTAGGATCAACTAAAACCCGAGCCAACCAGTTTAAGTACGTCAGTGTTTTGCCGCTACCGGTAATGCCTTGCAATAAATAAGTCTGAAATTTTTTTTCTGAACTAGCGGCGCTTAAGGTTTCAACAATTTCTTTTTGTTCGTTGTTTAATTGAATTGCCCGCAATTCAACAGCATCTTCATGAGCTTTTTGTTTTGACTGTCTCTTTGGTTTTTCTAGTGTTGCCCATTTATCACTTTTTCTCCATGCAACAGGAATCGAAGAAACAAGAACCTCGCCAATCGATCTTTGATAGTAGGTGGAGGCGAACTCACCCATACTAATCAAATCCTCTGATAAAGAATTAGTTGGCGCAATACTGATAACTTTTTTTAACTTATCTAGTTCGTAAGCAGATTGTTCGCTCACATTAATAACAATGCCGACCACATCTTTTTTCCCAAATGGCACGACAACAAGCCTTCCTCTTTCAGGAAATTGTCCTAATTCTGAAGCATCCCAAAAGTAATCAAATAACTTATTAATGGGGACATCAATCGCAACCTGAACAATTGTTTTTTGATTGTTTTTATGATCAATGCTCATGTTTTACTTTAAGTTTGATGCGAAGTATCTTGGTGGCTAATGATTTTTTATTTATATTTTCTTTGCTGTGGAAAACCTTGTGGATAAGTCTGTGCGTTTATCTGTATTTCTTTAACATCTACAAACTTTAACGTTAATTAACCCACTCACTTCATCTATAAATTATCATATAAATCAATAAGTTATAGATATTATTTTTTTATTTTGGCTAAAAATTATTATTTCGCTCTTCAGTTTACGGTAATGCCTGACTCTGTGCATAAGTCTGCACTAACATAGCAATATTTTATTGATTTCTAAGCGTAAAAGAGTGCGACTGAACAGCCTCAACCAATGCTGTAACGTGCTCTGGATTGGTGAACTGCGAAATACCATGGCCCAAATTAAACACATGGCCATCTAAAGCATGGAGATTAGCCGCTAGACTAGGTGCCGCTGCCAACTCATCAAGAATGCGCTTTGCTTCAGCTTGAATCTGCACAGGATTTGCAAATAATGCCAATGGATCAAAATTACCTTGCAAAGCTAGCGGCGTTTTATTTGATAGTAAGCGCTTACGGGACTTTCCAACTGAGGCAGTCCAGTCAAGACCAATGACATCTGCGCCAGACTGAGCAATATCCTCTAACCAAATACCACCACCTTTAGTGAAGACCAAAACTGGAATTTGTTGCCCATCTTTTTGTCTTGGCAACAAATCAATAACAGCTTTCATACTGGCCAATGATGTTTGCTGATACCAACCATCCGGTAATAAACCACCCCACGTATCAAAAATCATTAGCGCTTGAGCACCAGCATCCACCTGAGCCTTTAAGTATGCGGCTACAGACTCGACATTGGTGTCCATAATTTTTTTCATTAGGTCAGGGCGCTGATAAAGCATATCTTTTGTATGCTTAAAATCTGACGAACCAGAACCTTCAATCATGTAACAAGCAAGCGTCCATGGACTACCTGAGAATCCAATTAAAGGAACCCGTTGCTTACCATCTTGAATTAATGCTTTGCGAATTTCACTCACCGCATCAAACACATATTTCAATTGATTAAGATCAGCAGGGCGTAATGCGTTAACAGCCTGCTCATCACGTAATGGCTTACTAAAACGCGGACCCTCGCCAGCCTCAAATGTCAGACCCAATCCCATAGCATCTGGAATAGTCAAAATATCTGAAAATAAAATAGCGGCATCCAATGGATATCGATCCAATGGTTGAAGTGTTACTTCAGTTGCTAATTGAGGGTTTTTTGCAAGAGCGAGAAAGCTACCGGCCTTTGCTCTTGTTGCATTGTATTCAGGCAAATAACGACCTGCCTGGCGCATCAACCAAATAGGAGTTCTATCGGTTGATTGCTTTAAGCATGCGCGCAGGAATCGATCGTTAATTAAAGTCAATTATCTTTTTTGGCGTAACTTAGCAATCGCAGCTAACTGAGCCGCTGCCATTGCAAATTCTGATTGGGCATGCGCAAAATCAATATCGCTAGTGCGATTTTGCATTGCTTCCTCAGCTGCCTTTTTAGCTTCATTAGCTTTGGCTTCATCAAGGTCATGGCCACGAATAGCAGTATCAGCAAGCACTGTTACTTTATTTGGCTGAACCTCAAGAATGCCACCAGCAACGAAAACAAACTCTTCGTCACCATCAGCTTTTTCAATACGTACTGCGCCTGGGCGAATTCTTGTGATAAGTGGTGTATGTCCTGGAAGAATACCCAACTCACCACTTTCGCCAGGTAAAGCAACAAACTTTGCTTCACCGGCGAAAATTGACTGCTCAGCGCTCACTACATCAACGTGGATGCTAGACATGTGCGTTCCTTGGTTTACTGCAACTTCTTAGCTTTTTCGATTACCTCGTCGATGCCGCCAACCATATAGAATGCCTGTTCTGGCAAATGGTCAAGCTCACCATCAACAATCATCTTGAAGCCACGGATTGTTTCTTTCAATGGAACATACTTACCTGGAGAACCTGTAAATACTTCCGCAACGTGGAAAGGTTGTGACAAGAAACGTTGAATCTTACGAGCGCGCGCAACAGCTTGCTTGTCTTCAGGTGACAACTCGTCCATACCCAAAATAGCAATAATGTCACGCAACTCTTTATAACGTTGCAACGTTGTTTGAACACCGCGAGCAACTGCATAGTGCTCTTCACCAACCACTTGTGGATCCAACTGACGGCTTGTTGAGTCTAGTGGGTCAACCGCTGGATAAATACCTAGAGCAGCAATATCACGTGACAAAACAACTGTTGAGTCTAAGTGCAAGAATGTTGTCGCTGGAGATGGATCTGTTAAGTCATCCGCAGGAACGTAAACAGCTTGAATAGATGTAATAGAACCTGTTTTTGTAGAAGTAATACGCTCTTGTAAACGGCCCATTTCTTCAGCCAATGTAGGCTGGTAACCCACAGCTGATGGCATACGACCTAAAAGCGCTGACACTTCTGTACCAGCCAATGTATAACGATAAATATTATCAACGAAGAACAAGATGTCACGGCCTTCGTCACGGAAACGCTCAGCCATTGTCAAACCTGTTAACGCAACGCGTAGACGGTTACCTGGTGGCTCATTCATCTGACCAAACACCATCGCAACTTTATCTAGAACGTTAGAGTCTTTCATCTCGTGGTAGAAGTCGTTACCTTCACGAGTACGCTCACCAACACCAGCGAACACTGACAAACCAGAGTGTTGCTTAGCGATGTTGTTAATTAACTCCATCATGTTAACTGTCTTACCTACACCAGCACCACCGAACAAGCCAACCTTACCACCTTTAGCAAACGGGCAAACTAAGTCAATAACCTTAATACCTGTTTCTAACAAATCAACTGATGGAGATAGCTCATCAAACTTAGGAGCTGCTTGGTGAATCGCGCGACGCTCATCTGTTCCGATAGGACCAGCTTGGTCAATTGGGCGGCCAAGCACATCCATAATACGGCCAAGTGTTGCTGGGCCAACTGGCACAGAAATACCTTTACCTGTATTAGCTACGCTCATGCCACGACGCAAACCGTCGCTTGAACCTAGTGCAATTGTACGAACGACGCCGTCACCTAATTGCTGTTGCACTTCAAAGGTTAAACCTTTTTCCGCGAAAGATGCCTCATCGCTCTCTTGCAAGACCAATGCGTCATAAACTTTAGGCATGTTGTCACGTGGGAACTGAATGTCCACCACCGCGCCAATGCACTGAACGATATTTCCGTTGCTCATCGTATTTCTCCGATCACTAATTTTTTACAATACATTCGTTATCAAACTGCTGCAGCGCCGCCGACGATCTCGGACAACTCTTTTGTAATAGCCGCTTGACGTGTTTTGTTGTAAACCAACTGCAACTCACCAATTACGTTTTTCGCGTTATCAGAAGCAGCTTTCATGGCAACCATACGAGCGGACTGCTCAGAAGCCATATTTTCTGCAACTGCTTGGTAAATCAACGCTTCAACATAACGTTTCAACAATTCATCAACAACTGATTGCGGATCTGGTTCGTATAAATAATCCCAACCATATTCGCGAACTTCTTCAGCTGTTTGCTCTAAGCGATCACTAGATAAAGGCAATAGCTTTTCAACTACTGGCTCTTGCTTCATGGTGTTGATGAATTTTGTATATGCCAAATAAACAGCATCTACTTCACCTTTTTCGTAAGCATCCAATTGGACCTTAATAACACCAATCAACTTCTCTAAGTGAGGCGTGTCACCCATCTGAACTGCATGAGAAACAATCTTCGCTTTAATTCGATTCAAGAATTGGAAGCCCTTCGCACCAATTGCTGTACAAGATAACTCAACACCTTTTGCATCCAACTCTTTCATGGTGTTTGTTAAAGATCTCAATACGTTGGTATTCATACCACCGCAAAGACCCTTGTCTGTCGTAACAACAATCACGCCTGCTTTTTTAACTTCACGTTCAACTAAATAAGCAGGGCGATACTCTGGATTCGCTTTACCCAAATTCGCAGCAATGTTTCTTACCTTTTCAGTGTAAGGACGAGCATTACGCATGCGTTCTTGAGCACGCCGCATCTTAGATGCGGCGACCATTTCCATCGCCTTTGTGATCTTGCGCGTATTTTGTACGCTCTTGATCTTTGTCCGTATCTCTTTAGTTCCGGCCATGTCGGCTCTCCTCGCTTCTTATATTAAAAAGAAGCTGAACGTTTAAAGTCCTCGATTGCAGCGCGCAATGCGGCTTCATCTTCTTTCGAGAGATCCTTAGTATCTTCAATACGACCAACTAAATCGGCATACTTGCTCTTAAGGTGATCATGCAAACCTTTTTCGAAGGCCAATACATTCTTCACATCAAGCTCATCTAGGTAACCGTTGTTCGCTGCATACAATGACGCTGCCAATTGCCATACTTGCAAAGGCATGTACTGTGCTTGCTTTAACAACTCTGTAACACGACGGCCACGCTCTAACTGTTTACGAGTTGCCTCGTCCAAGTCAGACGCAAACTGAGCAAACGCTGCCAATTCACGATATTGCGCTAAGTCGGTACGAATACCACCAGATAGTTTCTTAATAACTTTAGTCTGAGCAGCACCACCCACACGAGAAACAGAAATACCCGCGTTAATCGCAGGACGAATACCCGCGTTAAACAAGTCTGTTTCCAAGAAGATTTGACCGTCAGTAATAGAAATTACGTTTGTTGGAACGAAAGCAGAAACGTCACCTGCTTGAGTTTCAATAACTGGCAAAGCTGTCAAAGAACCTGTTTTACCTTTTACAGCACCGTTTGTAAATTTCTCAACATACACATCGTTAACGCGAGCAGCGCGCTCAAGCAAACGTGAGTGCAAATAGAATACGTCGCCAGGGTAAGCTTCACGTCCTGGTGGACGACGCAACAATAAAGAAACTTGACGATACGCCCAAGCTTGCTTTGTTAAGTCATCATAAACAATCAACGCATCTTCACCGCGATCGCGGAAGTATTCGCCCATTGTGCAACCAGCGTATGCTGACAAATATTGCATCGCTGCAGATTCAGATGCTGATGCAGCCACAACAACTGTAAACTCCATCGCGCCATGCTCTTCAAGTTTACGCACAACGTTTGCAATTGTTGAAGCCTTTTGGCCAATCGCTACGTATACGCAATAAACGCCTTTACCTTTTTGGTTAATGATCGCGTCAACCGCAACAGCTGTTTTACCTGTTTGACGGTCGCCAATGATCAACTCACGCTGACCACGACCAATAGGTACCATCGCATCAATTGATTTCAAACCAGTTTGAACTGGCTGGCTAACAGATTGACGATCAATAACACCTGGCGCAACTTTTTCAATAACGTCTGTAAGTTTTGCGTTAATTGGACCTTTGCCATCAATCGGCTGACCCAACGCATTAACTACACGACCTAATAATTCTGGGCCAACAGGAACTTCAAGAATACGGCCAGTACATTTAACTGGGTCGCCTTCACTGATGTGCTCGTATTCACCCAAAATAACAGCACCAACAGAATCACGCTCTAAGTTAAGCGCAAGACCTAATGTGTTGTTTGGGAATTCAAGCATCTCGCCTTGCATAACGCCTGAAAGGCCATGCACACGGCAGATACCGTCTGTAACGGAAATAACAGTACCTTGATTACGGACTTCGGCGCCAGCGCCTACACCGCTAATTCGGCTTTTGATCAGTTCACTGATCTCTGATGGATTGAGTTGCATTTGCTTACTCCTGGGATCTTATTCGTTTATGCGCTAAGAGCGGCTTGCATCGAAACTAAGCGAGCTTTTACTGAAGTGTCCAACACTTCATCGCCAACTTGTACGCACACTCCGCCAATCAATTCTGGGTCCACAGTAACTGTAGGACGTAATTCTTTTCCACCAAAGCGCTTCTTCAATACAGATAACAAAGCTTTTAATTCCTCACCTTGTAGCGGGAATGCACTTGTAATTTGAACTTCAGCAGCGCCTTCTTGAGCATTTTTCAAAGCTGTAAATTGAGCAGAAATCTCAGGCAACGCAAGTAAGCGATGATTCTGAGTTAATACTTCCACAAAGTTTTTCACAACATCTGAAGGTTTGGCTTTAATACCACCCAACAAAATCTCCAACAAATTAGCTGCAGATAATTTTGGATTGCTAGCAACCGCTAATAACTCTGGGTTGCTTGCTACTTGAGCCAACTCTTCCAATTGCTCTGCCCACGCAGCTAAATCTGCTGGCTTTGCACTTCGAAAAAGAGCTTCAGCGTAAGGGCGGGCAATGGTGGCTAAATCGGCCATATCAGAGCTCTGCCTTTAACTGATCTAACAAACCTGCGTGCACTTTTGCATCCACTTCACGACGCAAAATTTGCTCAGCGCCCTTAACAGCAAGTGTTGCAACTTCTGCACGTAGCGCATCTCTTGCACGAGATACTTGTTGCTCGGCTTCAGCTTTTGCCTGCGCAATAATGCGGGCAGCTTCAGCTTGCGCATTCGCTTTAATTTCTTCTGCAGATAATTGTGCGCGCTTTTCAGCATCAGCAATACGCTGACTACCTTCATTGCGGGCTTCAGATAACGCTTGTTCAGCGCGTTTTTTTGCAGACTCAAGATCAGCTTTACCACGCTCGGCGGCAGCTAAACCATCAGCCACTTTAGTGGCACGCTCGTCTAAAGCTTTTACCAATGGCGGCCAAACAAACTTGGCAACTACCCACCATAGGATAAAGAAGACGACCATCTGCGCGAATAGGGTCGCGTTTAGGTTCACAGCTAGTTCCTTTCGGTCACGATGACAAATACTCACGGGCGCACAATTTGCACCCGTCAATAACTACGCAAATTACTTGATAACTGCTAACAATGGGTTTGCGAAAGCAAACAACATCGCAACACCAACACCGATCAAGAACGCAGCGTCAATCAAACCAGCCAACAAGAACATTTTAGTTTGAAGTGGTTCCATCAATTCTGGTTGACGTGCACACGCTTCAATGTACTTACCACCCATCAATGCGATACCTAAACAGGCACCGATAGCGCCCAAACCGATAATGATGCCAATACCGATTGCTGTCAGACCTTGAACTTGTGCTAGAAATGCTTGCATGTTGACTCCTAAATAAAAAAACAGTTGGTAAAAAAATTAGTGGTGACTATGCGCTTGCCCGATGTAAACCAAAGTCAACATCATGAAAATAAAGGCCTGCAACAAAATAACCAAAATGTGGAAAATAGCCCAGGCTGCACCGGCAATAACATGACCAACGAAGCCTAAGAAAGATAAGTCGACACCAAACTGCCAGATGCCGCCTAACAGAGCAATTAGCAAGAATACTAATTCGCCTGCATACATGTTGCCGAAAAGTCGCATACCCAATGACACGGCTTTAGCAATAAATTCAATAATGTTTAAAACAAGGTTAAATGGCGCTAGGTACCACTTTGCGCCAAATGGGGCAGAAAGTAACTCGTGCACAAAACCGCCCACACCTTTAGCTTTGAAGCTATAAAAAATCATAAGCACTAATACAGACATAGACATGCCCAATGTGCCATTCAAATCTGTTGTTGGAACTAACTTGTGGTGCGGAACATGCACGCCACCAAAATTAGCCAAGAAACCATTCACGCCATGCACCCAATCTACAGGCACCAAGTCTAGTGTGTTTAACAAGATAATCCAGCAAAACACAAAAAGCGCTAACGGAGCGATAAAGCTACGGTCGCCATGAACAATGCTCTTAGATTGAGTTTCTACCAACTCAACCAACATTTCCACCATTGCTTGGAAACGACCAGGAACACCTGCTGTTGCTCTGCGTGCAGCAAATAGCAAAAAGCCAACAACAATTAGCCCCATTAATAGAGACCAAAATACTGTATCTAAGTTAATAACTGAAAAATCAACAATAGCTTCTTGCTTAGCATGCAAAGTATTTAAGTTTTGCAAATGCTCCGCAATATATTCAGTAGGTGTTAGGACTTGTGCGCCGCCTGCTACTTCTGTTGACATCGTTAACTTCCCTCTATCCTTATCTAGCTCTTGTCACTTAAGCATCCACGCTAACCAATAACACTTTAACGCCAATACATAAGTTAACAACAGCGGAAACCAAACTAATCCAGGGTAAAAAACTACCACCAGAATGAACATTGCAACCGTTGCAATGATCTTTAATAACTCGCCAGTCACAAGCGCCAAAATTGAGGCTCCTGCAACATTTACACCGCCTGTCATGACCCGCGTTCGCAAAGCGAACAATAGGGCAGGCACCAAAGCAGCCAACCCTCCAAGTACAGCCGATATGGCCGGAGAGTCTAGGCTAAACGGCTTACCCTTTGCTGACCAAGCTATGCCGGACACCAAAGTTACAACCACCTGCATCAACAAAATCCGTCTAATAGTTACTCTGCTAGGTTTTAGAGCATTGGCCCCCAAAAGGCTCTCTAATTCCGTTCTAGATAACGGCTTTTTAAACTCTTCAGAGTCTTCTAAGTCATTATCCCAGCTAGTATTTTTTATAACCGACGTCTTTGCTTGCTCATCTGTGACAAAGCTCGAAGATTTTACAGAATTCACCATGTTGGGGTCAATGCAATTCAGAAAAAATACCGATTAATCCAGCCCTAAACGCTTAAAAAATGCATCTAACTCATCAAATTGGCTGAATTTGATCTTAATTTCGCCACCTTTACGCTTTTCTTTAATTTCAACAGCCAAATTTAAGGCATCGGATAAACGCTCTTGAATACTTTTTAAGTCAGGATCAACTTTTACTGGCGTTTTAACTTTTGCCGGCCCAGCCTTACCAAGAGCAAACTGAGTGGCCATCTTCTCAGCATCCCGAACAGAAAGCCCTTGGGCAGCTATCTTTTGAGCTAGCCCAACTTGGGCTGCTGGCTGAAGCGGCACCAAAGCTCTGGCGTGCCCCATGTCTAACTCACCCTTTGCCAACATAGCCTGGACGGGCTTGGCCAATTGCATTAGGCGTAATAAATTACTTACAGCACTTCTAGACTTGCCAACCGCTTGGGCCGCTTTGTCATGGGTATATGAAAATTCCTCAATCAATCTAGCCAACCCTTGAGCTTCTTCTATCGGGTTTAAATCTTCCCGCTGCATATTCTCAATAAGAGCCATGGCTGCGGTAGCCTGATCATTAGCCTCTTTAATTAAAACAGGAACTTCCGTTAAACCCGCAAGCGTAGCCGCCCTAAAGCGACGCTCACCCGCAATAATTTCATATTTTCCAGGGGAAACAAGGCGAACCAAAAGGGGTTGCATAATTCCTTGCTCTTTAATGCTTTCAGCCAACTCCATCAAAGCCGCATCAGCCATATTTTTTCTTGGTTGATACTTGCCCGCCTGCAATGCTGATAGCTTTAATGTCGCCACGCCCGCGCTTTGCCCGCCGGCTTTCTCGTTCGCCCCCAGCAAAGCCTCTAACCCGCGGCCCAGCCCTTTTTTCTTAATTGCATTCATAACGTACCTTCATTACATTGTTTTAACGCGCTCAATCATTTCCGCCCCAAACTGGACATATGCTTGGGCGCCGCGCGAGTTTTTATCAAAAGTTACGCCAGGCATCCCATAAGAGGGCGCCTCGGCTAAACGTACATTTCTTGGAATAATTGTTTGAAATACCTTATCGCCAAAGTGCGCAATTAACTGCTCTGACACTTGTTGTTGCAGAGTCGTCCTTGGATCAAACATAACGCGCAACAGACCAATAATTGTTAAATTAGGATTCAAATTAGCATGTACTTGTTTGATCGTATTAACCAAGTCCGATAAGCCTTCTAGAGCGAAGTACTCGCACTGCATTGGCACAATTACACCATTAGCGGCACACAGTCCATTTAAGGTTAAAAGCGATAGAGCCGGCGGGCAATCAATCAAAACAAAATCATAGTCACCGCCTACTTTATTTAAAGCTTGCTTTAAGCGCTCTTCGCGTTCATCCATCTCCACAAGCTCAACCTCCGCACCAGCTAATTCGCGGTTAGCGGGCAGAACATCATAGCCACCTGTCTCTGACTTAACTTTAACTAAGGAAATATCAGCCAGACCAATTAACACGTGATAAACACTCTGGGATAAAGACATTTTGTCGATACCAGAGCCCATCGTCGCGTTGCCCTGAGGGTCTAAGTCCACCACTAAAACGCGTTGATTTTGCGCAGCCAATCCAGCAGCCAAATTAACTGTTGTGGTCGTTTTTCCAACGCCACCCTTTTGATTTGCCACGCAAAAAATTTTAGCCATTATTTTTATAAGTTAAATTGGTTAGGAATGGGATTCTCTCACGGCCGCTAACTTAAAAAGTCGCCTCTGTGCATCTAACCCCGGAATGTGTAACTGATGATTTGCCTGAATTTCCCAATTATTAGGAATGGTTTTTAAATCCTCATCTAATAATTTAGCCTTCATAGCCCATACGACACCACCCTTCGTCAACATGGGTTCAGACAAATGAATAAATTTACCAAAATCAGAAAAAGCCCTTGAAATACAACAGCTTATAGATTTATTGAGCGGTTTTGAGGTATCTTCAATGCGCCCCGAACAAACAACAGCATTTTTTAAGTTTTGACGCATAACGATATGCTCTAAAAAAACTGTTTTCTTTTGCACAGCTTCCATTAAATAGACTGTCCAAGATGGTCTACAAATGGCAATAGGTAACCCTGGCAAACCACCACCAGTTCCTAGGTCTGCGATGCTAAATTTCCCCCCATCAGAAAAATTTTCTTTAACAAAATCATCAAGATAGGGCAAAACTGCCAAAGAATCTAATAGATGTAAAGACATCGACTCTTCTAAAGAATGGATGGAGGAAAGGTTGTGTGTTTTATTCCAACGCTGGAATTCAGTGATATAACTTAATAAACCATCCAGCACTGAATCATCAAGTATTAAGTTAAGCTGATCTACACCTTTTTTTAAGATTAACCTAAGGTGCTCTACTGAGGAGGTCTCCATTAATTCACTTCAGCCGGGCGACGACCCAGCCCCTTTTTTAAATGAATTAATAGCAAAGAAATCGCCGCAGGGGTCACGCCAGATATTCTTGAGGCCTGGCCGAGTGTTGAAGGTTTGTGAAGGTTAAGCTTTTGGCGAACCTCCATCGACAAACCAAGTACCTGCGAATAATCTAAAGACTGAGAAAGCTCCATGTCTTCATAATATGAATGACGAGCAATCTCTACTGCCTGACGATCAATATAGCCTTGATATTTAATACTTATTTCAACTTGTTCAGCAATTTGATCATTTAAAACAATATCTTCTGCCAGTGTTTCTGGAGCCCAACGACCGCCCAATGCACCCATTAAATGAGCATAAGTTAGAGAAGGGCGGCGTAATAAATCAGCTAAATTGTATTCGTGGGTTATAACTTGACCCAATAATTCCATTGAATCATTAGCATCTAAAACCTTCGGATTAACCCAAGTTGTTTTTAATCTTTCTGTTTCACGTGAAACAGCATCTTGTTTTCTACAGAAAAAGTCCCAACGACGATCATCTACCAAGCCTAACTCGCGCCCAATCTCTGTTAAACGAGTATCAGCGTTGTCCTCACGCAAGCTCAGCCTATATTCAGCTCGGCTTGTAAACATACGGTAGGGCTCTTGCACCCCTCTTGTAATCAAATCATCTACCAAAACACCAAGATAGGCTTGATCTCGCTTTGGATACCAAGCTGGTCGCCCTTGAGCGCTTAACGCAGCATTAATGCCCGCCAATAAACCTTGGGCGGCTGCCTCTTCATATCCAGTTGTGCCATTAATTTGTCCAGCAAAGAACAAGCCGCTAATAACCTTCGTTTCAAGGCTAGGATTTAATCCCCTAGGGTCATAATAATCATACTCAATCGCATAGCCGGGGCGCACGATCATGGCATTTTCTAAACCGCGAATGCTGCGCACTAAGTCCCATTGAACATCAAAGGGCAAACTGGTAGAAATTCCGTTAGGGTAAAACTCATTCGTCGTAAGGCCTTCTGGCTCTAAAAATATCTGATGACTATCTTTTCCAGAAAAACGATGTATCTTGTCTTCGATTGATGGGCAGTATCTTGGCCCAACGCCCTCTATAACACCTGTATACATAGGTGAGCGATCAAGCCCCCCACGAATAATGTCGTGAGTTTTGCTATTAGTATGGGTAATCCAACAGGGAAGCTGTTGAGGATGATGCTCTGGTCGACCCAAATAAGAAAACACAGGAAGCGGGTCTAAGTCTCCCGGCTGCTCTTGCATGACAGAAAAATCAATCGTTCGTCCGTCAATCCGCGGAGGTGTTCCTGTTTTTAATCGACCCTGAGGTAACTTTAACTCTTTTAACCTTGCCGATAAACGGACAGCCGCAGGGTCACCAGCACGACCGCCAGAGTGATTATCTAGGCCAACGTGAATTTTGCCATCTAAAAAAGTTCCAGCAGTCAGAACGACCTTGTCGGCCATGAATCTAAGACCAAGCTGAGTTACGGCGCCGCAGACCTTATCTCCAACAACAATTAAATCATCCACAGCAGCTTGGAATATAGTCAAATTTTCTTGGTTTTCAAGCAAATCCCGCATGGCTGCTTTATATAAAACCCGGTCAGCTTGCGCACGAGTTGCCCGCACCGCGGGTCCCTTGCTTGAATTTAATATACGGAACTGAATACCTGCTCGATCCGTCACCTGAGCCATCGCACCGCCCATGGCATCAATCTCTTTAACTAGATGGCCTTTGCCAATACCACCAATTGAGGGGTTGCAACTCATTGCCCCCAAAGTTTCAATACTGTGAGTCAAAAGAAGGGTGCGACAACCCATGCGAGATGCGGCTAATGCAGCTTCGCACCCGGCGTGTCCACCACCAATTACTATGACGTTAAATTTATCTGGAAAATCCATTGAAAAATACCTAGCTAGGGCGGCGATGATATCACCCCCTAGAAAACAGCTCAATCTTTAAAAACGTTATTTATTGTGTTTCACGTGAAACAACAGCTTACCGAAGAACCCAATAAGAAATCGCATCATAGGCAGTCTTAACAATTAAGGCTAAAACCACCCATATAAAAATCTTTCGCACAAACTCGTTGCCATGCTTAAGCGCAAAATGGGTCCCAAAATAACTGCCCAACATATTCATAAGCATCATGGCAAAGCCAAGCCCCCAATAAACATGGCCAAAAGAGGCAAATAATAAAATGGCGGCTAAATTAGTTGTGGCATTTATCAGCTTTGTTGCGGCCGATGCATGCAAAAAATCAAAGCCAAATATCCTAATGAAACCAATTAATAAAAAGCTTCCAGTTCCTGGACCAAAAATACCATCATAAAAACCAATGCCGCCACCCAAAAGAAGCGCCTTTATTACCTGACCTCGTCCAGCCGACTTAGGTAAATGCACCAGCCCGATTGAGCGTTGCATCACGGTATAAATTAATAGGGCAGCCAAAATAACGGGTAAGAAAATCTTAAATGCCGCAACAGAAATACCCTTAACGACCCAAGCGCCAGCAAACGCACCTACGAATGACGACAAGATGGCCGGAGTTACAATATTATAAGGTAATTTAACTGATTTTAAATATCTTTTAGCAGCAATTAACGTCCCGCCAATAGAGGCTACCTTGTTGGTTCCCAATAAAGTAGCGGGAAAACTTGAAGGACTTGCAGCAAAGAGGGCAGGAACTTGGATAAGGCCACCGCCACCAGCAACGGCATCAATAAAGCCAGCAGCTAAAGCAGCAACAGCCAAAAATGCTGTTGTTAAAGAGAAAAAATCTGTTTCGATCACTTAGCTTCGGCTAACAATTGGGCTGCCAACTTTTCAGCAATCATCATTGTTGGCGCAGCAGTATTTCCCGAAACAATCGTTGGCATCACACTAGCATCAGCCACTCGCAACCCCTGAAGACCTATAACTTTTAAATCAGAATCAACAACCGCAGTGGGGTCCTCTGGTTTACCCATTTTGCATGTGCCAACCGGATGAAATATGGTGGTCCCAATATCGCCAATTTTTTGCAGCAACTCTGCATCACCAGTTACTTCAGAGCCAGGCTTATATTCTTCTGGAGTAAATGATTTAAATGCAGCGGCTCGCATTATTTTGCGAGTTACTTCAACAGACTCGATAGCAACTCTTTTATCTTCTTCTGTCGATAAATAATTAGGATCAATGACAGGAGGCGCACTTAAGTCTTTAGAAACAATATGTACAGACCCTCTTGAGCTTGGTCTTAAATTACACACACTCGCTGTAAAAGCATTAAATGTATGCAATGGGTCGCCAAACTTTTCTAAAGAAAGGGGTTGAACGTGATATTCAAGGTCCGGGCGATCAACTTTTTCTGAGCTATATGCAAAAGCACCAAGCTGAGAGGGCGCCATTGACATGGGTCCTTTGCGAGCAAATAAGTATTGAAGCCCAATGAACAACTTGCCCCAAATATGTGACGCCAACTTATTAAGTGTTAATAAGCCCGATACTTTATAAACCATCCTAATTTGTAAATGGTCTTGCAGATTCTCGCCCACACCAGGTAAATTTTTAATAACCGGAATATCTAATGCTTTTAAACGATCTTCTTGTCCAACGCCTGAGCGCTCTAGGATTTGCACGCTACCAATCGCACCTGCTGATAACAACACCTCTTTGTTAACGCGAGCAATATGCGCTTTGTCACCACCAACAAATTGAATACCCGTGCAGCGCGAGCCTTCAAATAGCAGCTTATCTACCGTAGCACCTGTAATAAGGGTTAAGTTTTCTCTTCGCGCCGCTGGCTTAATAAAAGCACGCGCTGTATTTAAGCGCCAACCATTTTTTTGGGTTACCTCAAAATAAGATACGCCAAAATTATTCCCGCGATTAAAGTCCTCTGTAGCAGGAATACCCGTTTCTGCAGCAGCCTGTTTAAAAATATCTAAAACTTTCCAACTTAATCTTTGTTTATCTACTCGCCACTCGCCGCCACTTCCATGAAACTCATTGGCGCCTAGATGATGGTCTTCCATTTTTTTAAAATACGGTAAAACAGAATCCCATTTCCACGAATAATCACCGGTTGCATTTGCCCAAGCATCATAGTCTTGCGCTTGGCCACGCATATAAATCATGCCGTTAATCGAAGATGAGCCACCTAAAACTTTTCCCCTTGGGTAAATCAAAGATTTGCCATTCAAAGAAGACTGCGCGGCTGTTTTAAACATCCAGTCCGTTTTAGGATTGTTAATGCAATATAAATAACCAACCGGAATATGAATCCAAAGGTAATCATCTTTGGCACCGGCATCAATTAATAAAACATTATTTTTGGGATTTTGCGTCAAACGATTTGCTAATACACAGCCAGCACTACCAGCTCCTACAACAATATAGTCATATGCCCCGTGATCTATTTGCTCATCATTTATTTGTGACATCTTGATCCTTGTTTAAAAGATATGCATCCCAAGCTAAACGAGCTCGCTCACTTAAATTTTCAAGAGGAACTCTTTGCGCAGATTGAATAATCATTAACGCATATATGTTTGCGAGGGCTGAGGCCTCTTTGCAAAGCTCTAGAGCTTCACCCGTGGCCGGCGAGCGCTCACGCCAATAATTAATTGCCGCCTCTAAGTCCTGTATAGAAATAAAGAGCATAAATTTTCTTAGACTGCCAGCATTGTGCCGCGGCAATTTTTGCTGCCGCAACGACATTCATAATCTTTTTTTAATTTCTTGGTAAGTTTGCCCTCAACTTCTAGACCATAGTCATAAAAAAGCTCTTCCCCGGCCTTAATATTTTTTTTGCTGTACAAAAAAACTCTCGACTTCTTACCAACATCTTCTTCTATAGCTTTACAGTTCGGCGCGCACGAATGATTAACCCACATAGCAGCATTGCCACCAAATTTGGCATCAATAACACTACCATCATCTAATCCAAAATAAAAAGTGTGGTTAGGCTGCTTAGGATCATGCGGATGGCGATCAAGTGCGACATCCCAAGAAATACGCTCACCCGTGTATTCAATAATTTTTGTTTTCTTGGGTATATCTACAATCGCAAATACACCTTTACCGTGAACCGAAGACTGCTTAACTTTAATTAAATCAGCTGCTTTATTTTTTTTAGACATCAATATTTCTAGCAATTAACGCGTTAGTTTCAATAAATTGACGGCGAGGTTCCACCTCATCGCCCATTAAAGTTGTAAATACTTGATCTGCACTAATTGCGTCTTCAATGTTTACTTTTAAAAGCGTACGAGTATTAGTATCCATGGTTGTTTCCCAGAGTTGCTCTGGGTTCATTTCACCAAGACCCTTATAGCGTTGACGGCTTACGCCTCGCTCAGCCTCAGCAAGCAACCATTCCATCGCCTCACGGAAATCTTTTACCGATGCTTCTTTGGTATTTTTCTCACTATCTCCACGCTTAACAATAGCTCCCGTACCCAAAACATTGGTTAACGCTTCAGATGCTCTAGCTAAAGAACCATAATCGGCACCATGGACAAAGTCTGAATCAAGCACAGAGATCTTTGTGTTGCCATGTACTCTGCGTGAAATCATCAATCTAAAACGCTCTGTTCTTTCATCTTTCTGAACAATGATTTCTGGACGCGCCAAACGAGAATCTAAATTAGCAAAATAGCCTTTTAACCCCTCAGCCGAGACATTCGCTGCTGCTTCAGTATCCAAATCTAAACGAACACCATTAGCAATCGCACGTAATGCGCCTTCATCCATTGTTTTAGATAAGCGATCAACGATACTTTGAATTGTTTGATAGTCATCCGACAAACTAGCTAATCTAGTGTTATCAATTACTTTTCCATCAGATAGAACAATGCTTGCATTTTCTAATGCTAGCTTTAACAAATAAGCGTTTAAAGCAACATCATCTTTAATGTATTGTTCATTTTTGCCTTGCTTCACTTTGTAAAGTGGTGGCTGAGCAATATAAATATGGCCGCGCTCTAATAATTCTGGCATTTGACGGTAGAAGAACGTTAATAACAAAGTTCTAATATGGCTACCATCAACGTCCGCGTCGGTCATGATAATAATTCGGTGATAACGCAATTTATCAGCGTTATATTCTTCCTTGCCAATGCCTGTTCCAAGGGCGGTAATAAGCGTTACAACTTCTTGGCTGCTTAACATTTTGTCAAAGCGTGCTTTTTCAACGTTAAGGATTTTTCCTTTTAACGGCAAAATTGCCTGAAACTTTCTATCACGACCTTGCTTAGCTGAGCCGCCCGCAGAATCGCCCTCGACAATAAACAATTCAGAATTAGCAGGATCTTTTTCTTGGCAATCCGCCAATTTTCCTGGCAAACCCAAACCATCTAATAAGCCCTTGCGACGAGTCATATCGCGTGCTTTTCTAGCAGCTTCACGAGCTCTAGCAGCTTCAATAATTTTTCCGCAAATAATTTTTGCGTCTTGTGGATTTTCTTGTAAATAATCCGTTAACAATGTGCTAACGATTTCTTCTACCGGACCACGCACTTCACTAGAAACTAATTTATCTTTTGTTTGACTAGAAAACTTTGGTTCTGGCACCTTAACAGACAATACGCAAGTTAAGCCTTCGCGCATATCATCGCCAGTAATTTCAACCTTAGCTTTTTTGGCGAGTTCCTCTTCATCAATATATTTATTGATAACTCGAGTCATCGCCGCTCTTAAACCAGTTAAATGAGTTCCGCCATCACGTTGAGGAATGTTGTTAGTAAAACACAATACTTGTTCATTAAAGCCATCATTCCATTGCATGGCAACTTCAGCAGTAATTTGACCGCCTAAATCTGAAGGACGTTCACCTTCAGCGTAAAAAATATTTGGGTGTAAAACTGTTTTAGTTTTATTGATGTAATCAACGAAACCTTTAACACCACCAGAGAATGCGAAATCTTCTTCTTTTCCAGATCTTTGATCTGTTAAGCGAATATGAACACCGTTATTTAAGAAAGATAATTCGCGAATACGCTTCGAAAGAATTTCGTAGTGATATTCAATATTTCCAAAAATTTCTTCATCTGCTAAGAAATGAACTTCAGTGCCACGTTTATCTGTATCACCAATAACTTTAATTGGTGATGTCATATCACCGTTTTCTTCAACCAAGTTACGGTTTTGTGCCACACCTCTAGCAAATTCCATGAAATGAACTTTGCCATCACGCTTAACCGTTAATCTTAACCACTTAGAAAGTGCGTTAACACAACTAACACCCACGCCATGTAGACCGCCAGAAACTTTATAACTGTTTTGGTCAAACTTACCACCAGCGTGAAGTTCTGTCATAACAATTTCAGCAGCACTTCTCTTTGGATCATGTTTATCGTCGTATTTAATACCTGTTGGTACACCACGACCATTGTCGATAATAGAAATTGAATTATCGGAATGAATAGTTACTTGAATTTCTGAACAATGTCCGGCTAATGCCTCGTCAATTGAGTTGTCTAAAACCTCAAAAACTAAATGATGAAGACCTGTTCCATCAGAGGTATCTCCAATGTACATGCCGGGTCTTTTACGAACAGCCTCTAATCCCTCAAGAATTTGAATAGATGATGCGCCGTATTGTTGTTCTGGTGTTTTTACTTCAAGTGTCATTGATTAATTCTTTTCCAATATAACTATCTATTAAATGCGCATCGGCATAACTACGTACTTGAAGCCTTCTTGTCCTGGAAGGGTGATAACTGCACTACTATTTGAATCACCCAAACTAATTTGGATTGAATCATTCTTCAAGTTAGCTAAAACATCTAACAAGTAGGAAACATTAAACCCAATATCAATTTTCTCTCCTTGATATTCTGTTTCAATATCTTCTTGAGCCTCTTCTTGCTCTGCGTTTGTTGATTGAATTGTTAAACAATTCTCAGACAATACACATCTAACACCTTTAAATTTATCCGTTGTCAAAATGGCAGCGCGTTGCAATGATGCTTGCAGTGCTTCTCTACTAACAACTAATGTGTTGTTTTGCCCTTTAGGGATAACTCTTTGGAAGTCTGGAAACTTACCTTCTACTAATTTTGATAACAACTCAACATCACCAAAATTAAATTTAATTTGATTTGTTGCCAAAGAAACAACCACCGGTTCATCAGAATCATCTAACAAATGTTGAAGTTCGAGAATTGTTTTACGAGGAATAATTACTTCCTGTTTTTGACCATTACCCGTTGGCGCTTTATCTAAATTGATATGGCTATACGCTAAACGATGCCCGTCTGTGGCTACTGCAATAATTTTTTGTCCTTCAACAACTAACAACATACCGTTTAAGTAATAACGAATGTCTTGTTGCGCCATCGCAAAATGAACTTGACTGATCAATTGTTTTAAAGATTTTTGAGAAATCTCCCAACTAGCTGAAACATCAGATGACTCAGACATGATTGGAAATTCATTTGCAGCCAAAGTTTGTAAAGTAAAACGACTCTTACCACTCTGAACAACCATCTTTCCATCTTTTAAAGATAGATTCATTGGACCTTCTGGTAAGGCCCTCAAAATATCAACAAGTTTTCTTGCACCAACAGTTGTACTTAGATTATCAGAACCAATACCAAAATCTGCATGCGTTGTAATTTGTATTTCAATGTCTGTAGAAATTAAAGAAACAGCGTTACCATTTTTTTTAAACAATAAGTTAGCTAAGATTGGAAGCGTATGTCGACGTTCAACAATGCCGCTAACTAGCTGCAATGGTTTTAACAATTTGTCTCTTGAAGTGCTGACCAGCTCCATGTTCTTATTCCTGTAATTGTTTATTTATTTATATATATCTATAGTAGTAGTAATAGAGTTGCTTAAATTCTGTGGAAAACTAAAAAAACATTTATTAATCAGTATTTTACATCCTACAATACCCTGTGGATATCTTTTGGATACCTATAGGATAAGGTTTAATAACTTTTCCTTCTTTTCGTGAATAGCTTGATTATCCACAAACTATCAACACACTATTCATCTACTTATTCCCATACTTATACATGATTTATCCACAAAGATTTCCACAAGGAGAAATCAGTTTTTTAACGACTGTTCTAGTACGTGTAATTCATGGTTAAGTTGGTTGTCCCTAGCTCGTTCTTCTGTAATTTTTCTAACTGCATGCAATACGGTTGTGTGGTCTCTACCCCCAAATAACTCACCGATTTCAGGCAAACTTTTTTGAGTTAGTTCCTTCGCAATATACATGGCAATTTGTCTTGGTCTTGCAATGTTTGCTGGACGTTTTTTTGAGTACATGTCAGCAACTTTTATATTATAAAAGTCCGCTACAGTTTTTTGAATATTCTCTACTGAAATTTGCCGGTTTTGAACAGAGAGTAGATCTTTTAAGGCTTCTCGAGCCACATCAATAGTGATCTCTTTGCCATGGAACCTAACATAGGCCAATATCTTTCTAAGCGCACCTTCAAGCTCTCTAACGTTTGAGCGCAAATGTTTGGCGACAAAGAAAGCAACGTCTTCTGATAGAGGAAGTCCTTCTGTTAAGGCTTTTTTCATCAAAATAGCAACGCGCATTTCCAGCTCTGGCGGCTCAATGGCAACAGTTAAACCAGAATCAAATCGTGAAATAAGGCGCTCATCAATACCTGAAATCTCTTTAGGATAGGTGTCGCTTGTCATGATGACTTGAGATTTGTTCGCAGTTAAGGCTTCAAAAGCATAAAAGAACTCTTCTTGAGACCTAGGTTTTCCAGCAAAAAACTGAATATCATCAATCAACAAGAGGTCTAAAGAGTGGTAATACTGCTTAAATTTATCAAAAGACTTCTGCTGATAGGCTTTAACCACATCAGACACATATTGTTCAGCATGAATGTACCTAATTTTTGCGTTAGGTTTTTCTTGTAGCAAATGATTGCCAATGGCATGAATCAAATGTGTTTTACCAAGGCCAACTCCACCATATAAATACATAGGGTTATATGAGGCGCCAGGATTATTAGCAACTTGTATTGCTGCCGCCCTAGCTAATTGATTGGCCTTACCCGTTACAAAGCTATCAAAAGTTAGCGCAGGATTGAGTCGCGACCTTCCATCAATACCAATACTTGGAACCTCTAGTTGATCTGACGCACCCTCATCATGATTGTTGCTTTGAGCATTTATTCTTAATTCGCCAGAAGAAACACTTTCAGAAATAAATTCAGATTGTTTATCTTCTGTATTAACTAACTTTATTTTTGGATCTAAAACCCAATCAACCGTAACGGGTTTATTAAAATAGTGGCTAGAAACATCAATAAATCTTTGATTAAATTGGTTTTTTGCCCAATCTAACTTAAATCGATTAGGGGCGGCTAACTCTAATACATTGGTATTTGTATTAAAAGAAAGCGCAAAAAGAGGTTTAATCCACGTTTTAAACTGTTGCGGGGAAAGCTCTTTAGAGAAAGAGCTGGTCACAAACTCCCAAAATGCTTCAAGGTTTGTTTCTGTATTTAACGAGGAATTTGTCAAAGTATTCATATTCACGAAGCGATTGTAGATGCTTCGAAAAGTTA